>JAZUGF010000076.1:0-76210 GCA_045641065.1 Paludibacteraceae bacterium
TTCAGCTTAAAAAGTACATCTGGTGGTACAACAATAAAAGAATCAAACTTAGATTAAACGGTATGAGCCCGGTTCAATACCGAGCCCATACTTTATAAATTTTATTTTTTTAATGTCCAACTTTTGGGGTGCACCTCAATGATCCGCCTTTATTTTTATAGAGATTGATTCTAAGTTCTGTGAATTACACCAACTTGTGGATGCAAAGACCAGAACGAAGCTTAGGCTCAAACCAAGTAGCCTTTGGAGGCATGATGTTGCCGCTGTCAGCGATGTCCATGATCTGCTGCATTGACACTGGGTAAAGAGCAAGTGCTGTCTTCATCTCACCAGAGTCAACTCTCTTCTTCAACTCCTTCAAACCACGAAGACCACCTACGAAGTCGATTCTGTCTGAAGAACGAAGATCCTTGATGTTCAAGATCTCGTCAACGATAAGCTTAGATGAGATACTTACATCAAGCACACCGATAGGATCGTTATCATCGTAAGTTCCCTTCTTTGCAGTCAAACTATACCACTTTCCTGATAGGTAAAGTGAGAAGTTGTGAAGTGCGTTTGGCTTGTACATATCCTCACCCTTGCACTCAACCTCGAAGTTCTTCTTCAAAGCCTCAAGGAACTGCTCGTCTGACAAACCGTTAAGATCACGGATCACACGGTTGTAGTCAAGGATTGTAAGCTGGCTTGCAGGGAAGCAAACTGCCATGAAGTAGTTGTACTCCTCATCACCCTTGTGGTTAGGATTCTGCTTTCTCTTCTCATCGCCAACAAGTGCAGCTGCAGCTGAACGGTGGTGGCCGTCTGCGATGTAAAGATTCTTCATCTTACCGAACTCCTCAGTTACAGTCTTGATGTCAGCGTCGTCGCTGATCACCCAGAACTTGTGACCGAATCCATCGATTGGAGCGATGAAATCGTAAACTGGAGTAGAAGATGCATATTTAGCAACAAGCTTGTCAAGGATTGCATTGTCTGGATATGCGAAGAATACAGGCTCAATGTTTGCGTTGTTAACGCGAACGTGCTTCATTCTGTCTTCCTCCTTATCACGACGTGTAAGCTCATGCTTCTTGATAACGCCTGTCATATAATCGTCTACGTATGCACAAACTACAAGACCATACTGAGTCTTGCCATTCATTGTCTGGGCGTAGATGTAGTACTGCTCCTTCTCGTCCTGTACCAACCATCCCTTGTCCTGGAACATCTGGAAGTTCTGTGCAGCCTTCTCGTAAACGCGTGGATCGTATTCACTTGTTCCCTCTGGGAAGTCGATTTCTGGCTTAATGATGTGGTAAAGAGACTTCTCATTACCTTTAGCCTCCTCACGTGCCTCTTCGCTGTTTAGCACGTCGTATGGACGGCTCTCTACCTGCTCCACCAAATCTTTAGGTGGGCGGATACCCTTAAATGGTTTTACTATTGCCATTTCTTATTTCGTTTTAGTTATTGTTATCATCATTAAAATAATGTGCCACGACATTAATGTCGCGGGACATCTTACTTCGTTGCAAAATAGAACGTGCATGTTTGCATCGTGAATTTTCTAATCTCAACGCTCTTGAATCCAACCTCCAAAAGAAGTTTCTTCATTACCTCTCCCTGTGGAAAAGCATCGATGGATTCGGGCAAATATGCGTAAGCTGTGCTGCTTGTCTTTAAGATTTTAGCCATAACAGGGATGAAGATCTTCGTGAAGATGCGATATCCCAGTCTATAAATTGGATTTGTAGGGACGCTCAACTCAAGAATGGCTAGAGAACCTCCGTCTCTCACAACTCTGCAAATCTCCGATAATCCTTTTTCAAGACTTTCAAAATTACGGACTCCAAATGCCACCGTCGCAGCATCAAAACTTTTGTCTTCAAAAGGAAGATTCATTGAATCGGCACGCATAAGGTCGATGAAATCGCTCTTTTTTGCTGCCTTAACTTTCTTCTCTCCGACGCGAATCATCTCCTCAGAGATATCCACACCAACTATACGAGCTGGCTCAATCGCTTCATAAGCAGAAAGTGCAAAATCGGCAGTTCCTGTAGCGACGTCAAGAATAGTATTGGGATTAGTCTGCTTCAAACGCTTGATAGCCTTCTGTCGCCAACTTTTATCCTGGCCCAACGACATCAAACGATTCATGGTGTCGTAGTGCGGAGCGATATCGTCAAACATCTGCTCCACCTGCTGTGTCTTGCTTCCTTCAGATTCAAAAGGCTTTACATCTTCACATTTAAAATCAGACATGTTTCGTTCAGTTTAATTTTAGGCAAAAATAGAAAAAAGTAATTAAAGTTGACGGCATTCTTATACACTTATATGTCTTTTGCAATAAAAAATGTATATTTGCCATGCGATATGCGGGAGATGATTGCGAAATGACAAGGAAATATATCGACATAGAGGCTGTGCTTGAAGCTAAGGCTCCGTCTTTGAAAAAGAAGATGCCGGGCTTTATTATTTCCTATCTCAAACATATCGTTCACGAAGATGATCTCAACACTTTCTTTTCGGATCATTGGCAAGACGATGGGGTTTCTTTTATCGGTCATTTTCTCGGTGAATTGGGAATTTCATACGATATTGTCGGTGCTGAAAATTTACCAGAAAAAGGAAGAAAAACCTTTGTGTGCAATCATGCTTTAGGCGGATTGGATGGTGTTGTACTGCTTAAAATGCTTTGCGACAAATATGGTGAGGCTAAGGCCGTGGTCAACGATATTCTGATGTATATTTCACCGATGAAATCGTTGTTTATCCCTGTTGATGTAGTCAGCCGTAAACAAAATAAGGAGAGTGTAGAACTTATTGATGACTGTATGAAAAGTGATACCCCGATTCTCTTTTTCCCGGCTGGAAAGGTATCCCGTAGAGATAGTCACGGAGATATTTATGATTTGGAATGGAAAAAGACTTTTTTGACAAAGAGCGTTGTGTATAAAAGAGATATCGTCCCTTTATTTTTCGACGGGAAAAATTCCAACTTTTTCTATAATCTTGCATATTGGCGTACAAAGATTGGAATAAAGCAGAATGTTGAAATGCTTTATTTGGCAGACGAGATGTACAAAAATAGAAATTCTCATTTCAATATAGTAGTTGGCGAAACAATAAGTTATGTGTGTCTTGATGATTCGTGTATTACAGAAAAAGTCCGATGTATACGAGAAAAGTGCTATGATTTAGCCAAGAAGATTTAGTATGAAACCATTGATAAAACCGATTGACTCGGATTTGATAGAGATAGAATTACAGGATGCAGGTTTGCTCCGTCAGACGAACAAGGCTGGCAATGAATTATATATTGTCGACTATTTTTCGTCTCCTAACACTCTTGCTGAAATCGGACGTTTGAGAGAACTTACATTTCGTGATGCCGGAGGAGGAACGGGAAAAGCTTGCGATCTTGACAAATTTGATATAGATGGAAGCAGTGGTTGCAAACAACTTGTTTTGTGGAATCCTGATGAAAAAGAAATAGTAGGAGGATACAGATTCATTTATGGTCCAGATGCTCAGATTAAAGATGGAAAACCATGGTTAACAAGTGAACATCTTTTTGATTATTCTGACGAATTCATCGCAGATTTTTTGTCAGGAACAATTGAACTAGGAAGAAGTTTTATTTGCCCCAAATATCAGTCAGCTCTACGTATTGATGCCGCTAAGAGTCTGTTTGCACTAGATAATTTATGGGATGGGTTAGGAGCCTTGATTGTAAAATATAATGCAAAATACCTATTTGGTAAAGCATCAATATATCCGTCATTTGGCGAGTACACTTTTTCATTAATGCGTCATTTCCTTGATCTGTATTGTAAAGATGCAAGAAATCTTGTGAGGGCAAAAAGTCCGATAGATATGTCAATTTCGGATGAAATCAAACAATTGTTTTCTGGAAACTATAAGAATGACTACGTTGTATTAAAACGTGAATTAAAGAAGCGCGATCGTAATATACCACCGTTGATTAACGCATATATGAATGTTTCATCGTCGATGATTGCTTTTGATTCTACTATAAATAAGGATTTTGGTAATGTTTATGAAACGGGTATATTAGTGACAACAGCAGACATGTATCCTGAAAAAGTAAAGAGACATATGGAATTTTAATTCTCTTTAATTAGATTTTTGTCGTGCTGCTTAGCAATCCATAGGAACCATCCTGTTTGAAACAACTTTATTATAAATGAAACAAGGCTGAATAGCTTTATTGTAACTAGGAATCCAAAAGCGTGGATGCCTACTGCTAATGCAGCTATGCGTAGTATTATAAATGTCATTTCAATAATCAAGTTACCTTTTAGCTTAAGTAAAGTTTCAGGTACAAAAACTAAAGTTGTTGTAAGAAATCCCATCGCAAACCAAGGTAGAAGAACCCTCAATATCTCTCCTGTCATTCCCCAGCCTTCTCCAAATAGGAATTCAGTGATGCAAGGCAAGAAAAAATATAGTATGCCGAATGTGACACCTAAAATTATTACTGAATTTATACAAAAACGATGTATCGTTGGAAATATCGGTTTGTTTTCATTCAATTTCTCTGATGTATTTCTTAGCATCACTTGATATATTGAACTGGCAATCATAGTTAAAGGAAGATAACCTATTGTGATTGCTAATGAAAAATAGCCAACATTAGTTGCCCCATAAACAAAAGTAAGCATTAGCACTGGTAGTCCATTACTTAAATGACAAACTAGATTTTTGGGCATAGAGAAGAGTGGAAAGTCGCGGTAAATGCTAACATACTCTTTTGCTAAATGTGTAGGAAGATGACGGAGATGAGATATTATCTCCATTATTTTCATTGGCCCAATAATGGATATTGCTATAAGTGGTCCAATCACCGAAGCGTCGATTAGACCGATTCCTCCAATTGCAAAATAACCTAATGTTATTTTAAGAATGGCATTTGAAACGCTTTGCACTACCTGGAAAGATGCGATTTTGCCGTATTGTTTGTCACGATTGAAAACATACATCAATACTTGCCAACTTCCTACAACAGGTATGTATATTGGAAGATACCATAAAGCCCATTCCAACTCGGAAATGCCGAAGAATATGGCGATTTTATCGCAGAAAAAACACGTAACCAAAGTTAACGATGCTGTGATTGACAAAGTTATGACTGTAGCTCCAACCAGAGCATAAGCACCTTCTTCTTTTTTAGGTAGTGGAATCGCATATTGAAGGTCAACAGTCGACACAATCAAAATTGCATTGGCAATAGTAAGGAAAAGAGTAAGCAAAGTAAAATCAGCAGGCGTATATATTCGCGTCAGTAGTGGATATATAAGCATGCCAATTGCTTGTGCAATCACATTTGCAGAGAGCAGTTTTGTGATATTCGCTAATTTTGTATTCATCATTTAACAAAACATGGTGCAAAATTAGCATTTTTTAACATTTGTTAAATATTGACGCCGTTTAATATTAAAAAAAATTGTGAGAAGTGTTATTTTGCATCATTATTTTCTTGCTTATGAGTTTTTTTCAGAGGTTTTCTTGTACAGGTTCTATTTTCAAAATCAACTTTTATAGTTCTGTTTGCTCCACGTATTATGAACCTTTTTCTTTCTTTTAGTTTGGAAGACTCTTTTTGCGGATTGTAGGTTAGTGGAGATGGTAAAAGTGCGACAAGAGATGCTATTTCTGATTTTGTCAACTCATTTAGTTTTTTGCCAAAATAGATTTTTGCTCCCATCTCCATGCCATAAATACCATGTCCTGTCTCTGCCACATTTAAGTAGACTTCCATGATACGTTTCTTTCCCCAAATATGTTCAATTAATAGTGTGAAATATGCTTCTAAGGCCTTTCGGAAGTAAGAACGTCGAGGATATAGAAAAACATTTTTTGCTGTCTGTTGCGATATAGTGCTCCCGCCAATAACATCATTATGTGTCTTGTTGTGCTCATATGCGTTTTTTATTGCATCCCACACGATTCCAGAATGACCTAAAAAGTAATAATCCTCTGAAACTATAGTTGCTTTTATTAGGTAATCTGGCATTTCTTCAATAGGGGTCCATTTTTTTAGAACACGAACGTCTTCTCCGTTCCATGCGTTTTGTACACACCTGATAACCATCAGTGGTGTAATATAAACAGGCACGAAACGGTAGACTATCACCGAAATCAAGGAAGATGCGAAAAAAAATATTACCAGATTACGGAGATAAATCAACAATTTTTGTTTCCAAAATGTTAATTTATGATTAAAACCCATAATAAATCAATGTTCTTGTATTGACAAAAGTATCATTTTTTAGATAACTTTGCATTAGTTAAACGCAAAACTTATAGAAATGGCAGAAGTTACAGGTGCTGCGGTGAAAAAAGTAACCGCGACAGTTATCAAATCAATGAAGTCGACGGGAGAGAAGATCTCAATGCTTACTTCATACGACTTCACAATGGCTCAGCTTCTTGATAAGGCTGGTGTTGATGTTATTCTTGTGGGCGATTCTGCGTCTAACACAATGATAGGCAATAAGACTACGCTTCCTATCACAGTTGACGAGATGATTGTGTTTGGAAAGAGTGTTGTGAACGCAGTAAAGCGTGCTCACGTCGTAGTGGATATGCCTTTCGGTAGTTATCAGATCAGCAAGGAAGAAGGTGTAAGAAACGCTTGCCGTATTATGAAGGAGACTGGTGCTGACTCTGTTAAAATTGAGGGCGGGATTGAGTACCTTGACACTATCAAAGCTATCATCAATGCAGGAATTCCAGTAATGGCACATCTTGGTTTGACTCCTCAATCAGTAAATAAATTCGGTGGATACGGGGTTCGTGCTAAGGAAGAGGCTGAAGCTGCCAAACTGATTTCAGATGCCAAATTACTTGACGAGGCAGGTTGTTATTCAATCGTACTTGAGAAAATTCCCGCGTCGCTTACTACTCGCGTGAGAAACGAAATCTCGATGCCAATCATCGGAATCGGTGCTGGTGTGGAGGCGGATGGTCAGGTACTTGTGATTCAGGATATGCTTGGCATGACTCAAATGAAGTTGCCAAAGTTCGTAAGAAAATATGCTAATCTTGATGAGATCATCACTAACGCAGTTAGCAACTATTGCTCTGATGTCAAGAATTGCAAATTTCCCAATGAAAACGAGAGTTATTAAAATAATATTAATGTAAGGGCAGGTCTTGTACCTGCCTTTTTTTATATCATTCCATATAGTGGAATGTTTGTCATCCAACTTTCTTCTTTATATGGAAGCATAGACGTCCTAATTGCTGATGTAGGATTGTATTTCTCACAAAATAGTTTAAAACTTTTTGCATGAACATTAGTTTCTGCTTTAACCTCAATAGGTATAACCGTATTACCATTTTGAATTACAAAATCCACCTCAGCTGTACTTCTGTCATTAGTCCAATAGTATAATCCTTCGTATTTCTTCTGCACCATTTGTTGATGTACAAACTGTTCTGTTAGTGCTCCTTTATACTCAGTGAAAATACGATTACCTTCAAGTATTATTTCTGGTCGAACATTACTTAATGCGGATAATAAGCCAACATCTAACATATATAGTTTGAATATATCGGGTTCCGCATAATGAGAAAGTGGTAATTCTGGTTTTGTTACTCGGTTTGTTTTTAGCAACAACCCTGCATCGCAAATCCATTTGATAGCCAATTCATAATCTTTTGCGCGTGCACCATCTCTTAGAAGTCCGTAAATAAATTTCTTATTTTCTTTTGCAAGTTGTGATGGAACAGATTCCCACACTTGACGAATTCTAGGAAGTTCGTTAATAGGCGCATGTTTAGAAAAATCACGTTCGTATGAATCAAGTATTTCGTGTTGTATTTCTTGTACGGCGTTATAGTCTCTTCTTTCTGCAAAATCATTGACTACTTCTGGCATGCCTCCTACAACTAGGTAAGACTTTAATATATGACACAATTCTTCATGAAAGGGCGATAAAATCGACCATTTTTGTTCTATTAATGCGTTTGCAAATTGCTCTTTCCCTATTGCTTTCAGAAACTCAACAAATGACATCGGATGCATTTGGAGGAAATTGACTTTCCCAACAGGAAATGATTCTCCCGTGTGAACACTCATTCCAAGTAAGGAACCTGCTGCGATAATATGATATTCAGGAGAGTTCTCGTAAAAATATTTAAGAGATGTTATACCAGATGGAGCTGCTTGAATCTCATCAAAAAATATAAGGGTATTTTCTGAATTGATTATCTTGTTTGTGTATAGTTGCAATGTTTCGATGATTCTTTGAGGTCTCAAGTCTGTCTCAAATAGATTTTGTAAACCTTTCTCCTGTTCAAAATTGATATATATGCAGTTATTATAGTGGGTTTTACCGAATTCCTTTACGAGCCAAGTTTTTCCAACTTGTCTTGCACCTTCAATAATCAAGGGTTTTCTGCGTGGACTATTTTTCCACTCTATAAGTTGTTTTATACAATTTCTTTCCATAGCTATTTTTCTGCAAAAGTATATCTATTTCTTTATATATACACTTTTATCAAGATAAAAATGTTGAATTAACTCATTTTTATCAAGATAAAAATGTAACAATACTACACTTTTATCAAGATATTCCTGTTTCAACAGTGTTAAATGCAAATGTTTTAATATATTCTCTAACTTTGTGGAGGAGGTTAGGGCGTTCCGCCCTTAACAATCCACATTTCGGGTCAAGGTCTATATAATTATAATAACTTTGTGGCGGATATTAAATATTTACAGATATGAACGAACATAAACTAACCAAAGAAGATATCTTGCTCTTCTTTAAGATAGAATATAGTAAGGAAAATTGTGATCAATCGTGCCCTTTTGTAGAAGAATGTAATAATATATTGGCGAAGACGAGTGGAAGGGATACGTTGTGTGATATTTTGGGCGTCTCTAATGGAGAATCAAGTGTAGTTGAGGTTGATGATGCATCGGAAGATGAAGATGATTACTTTTGATTGAAACACACGATTCCATCGTATAAATTTAAAATGCGAAGGTTGATTTGATTACAACCTTCGCTTAATATTTTGTTGCTCGTCCTACGGACTCGCAATATGGTTGGAGGTTAGGGCGTTCCGCCCTTAACAATCCTCTTTATGATTACTGATGATACAATTTTGATGTCTGGTATTTAGCCTCCTGAGTAAGGTTAACTCCAAGTCTGCGGAATACACGCTCGTCAGTCTGTGAAAGAATGACGCTTGTATGAACCTCACAATTCTTCAACTCTGGCAACTTATCCAATGCTTTTTGTGCGTTTTCATCGGTGATTGCACAGATAGAAAGGGCAACTAGTACCTCGTCTGTATGTAGACGTGGGTTGCGATGACCAAGAGCACCAGTCTTCAACTTACATACTGGCTCCAACACATTTGGAGAAATCATTCTTACGTCATCTGCAATTCCTGCAAGGTGCTTCAATGCGTTAAGCAATAGAGCTGAGCTTGCTCCAAGAAGCTCTGAAGTCTTACCTGTGATGATTGTGTGGTTGGCATCGTTAAGCTGGATTGCTGCTGCAGGAGCCCCAGTCTCCTCTGCACGCTGACGTGCAGCCTTTACAACAAGTCTATCCTCTGGAGTGACGCCTACCTTCTCCATGATCATCTTCAACTTTTCGATTGTCTGCTCCTCTCCACCAGACTTTCTCTGTGTTGTCAATGCAGTATAGTATCTGCGGACTATTTCTTCCTTAGCAGCCTTCTTTGTGGCCTCGTCGTCAACAATACAGAAACCTGCCATATTAACACCCATGTCTGTAGGACTGTTGTATGGTGAAGAACCAAGTACAGCTACTAACATGTTCTTCAATACTGGGAAGATCTCAATATCACGGTTGTAGTTGACTGTAGTCTTACCGTATGCCTCTAGATGCCAAGGGTCAATCATATTGACGTCAGCCAAATCTGCTGTTGCAGCCTCGTAAGCAACGTTTACTGGGTGTGACAATGGAATATTCCAGATTGGGAATGTCTCAAACTTAGCATATCCTGCTTTCACTCCACGCTTATTCTCATGGTAAAGCTGAGAAAGACATGTTGCCATCTTACCAGAACCTGGTCCAGGAGCTGTGACAACAACCAAACGACGCTCTGTCTTCACATATTCACACTTTCCGAATCCTTCTTCACTTGCGATATGCTGAACGTCTGATGGATAACCCTCAATTGGATAGTGACGGTAAACCTTCAAACCAAGTTTCTCCAACTTCTCCTGGTATGCAATCTGGTTTGGATGACCACTGAAACGAGTCAAGACAACGCTAGAAACATAAAGTCCGTATGCTCGGAATGCGTCAACCAAACGAAGCAAATCCTGATCATAAGTGATACCCAAGTCTCCACGTACTTTATTACGCTCAATATCCTGTGCATTGATGACGATTATGATTTCCGCTTCGTCTTTCATAGAACAAAGCATACGAATCTTTGAATCTGGCTGAAAACCTGGAAGTACGCGCGACGCATGGAAATCGTCGAACAACTTTCCTCCAAACTCAAGATATAACTTGTCTCCAAATTGGCTTATTCTCTCTTTGATGCGTTCACTCTGCATCTTGATGTATTTTTCACCATCAAATCCGTTGCAGTTACTCATGTTCGTATTTTGTTCTAATTAATCTTTTTCAAAAATGTGATTGATTGGTTGAAATCTCTACAATTTGAAAGCGATATTTGCTTTATATGCGACAAATTGAAACCAAAAATCGTACAAAGATAAACAAAAAATAGGATTTAAGAATAAGATACAACTAAATCTTTCACACGCATATTTTTATACGCTCGCCCTACGGGCTCGCGTTGGATGGAGGTGTTAGGGCGTTCCGCCCTTAACAATCCTCATTTTTATCAGCAATCGTAGTTGCTTTCTTTGGCAATGATTTTGGATAGCAATATCAATGAAACGATATTGGGCAATGCCATCAACGCATTCATGCAGTCGGCAAAATCCCATACGACTTGTAGGCTAACAACTGATCCTATGAATATTGCAATAACCCAAATTATACGGTACGCACTTATAAAATATTTAAGTCGGCTTCTCTTTTGCCATTTTCCACTGAAGAGATATTCAATGGCTCTTTCTGCGTAATAACTCCATCCAAGAATTGTGGAGAATGTGAAAGTGACAAGGCCGAAACTTAAAATTATTGGACCGACGACGGGAATACACTCAAATGCTCGTTTAGTTAGGATTGCACCCTGATCAGCAGATATTCCTGGATTAGCAATCTCTGTGCTGACAAGAACCAATCCGGTCATTGCACATATAACGACTGTGTCCCAAAACGTTCCACTGCTGGAGATCAATCCTTGTTTTACGGGAGAACTGCTCTTGGCGGCTGCTGCTACAATTGGTGCTGAACCCATACCACTCTCGTTGCTGAACAATCCTCGTGCAATACCGTAGCGTGCTGCAATCATAATTCCACTTCCTGCGGCTCCTCCCATAGCGGCTTTGCCATCAAAAGCTGATGATAGGATCAAAGATACTGTAGCACCAAGGTATTCAAAATTGCAGCATAGTATGTAAACACATCCGCATACATACAATAAAGCCATTATTGGAACAAGAAGAGAGCAGACGTTGGATATCCCCTTGACTCCGAAAATCAAAACTGCCGCAACAAGTGTGGAAAGAACAAGTCCACTCAACCAAGTTTCGATATGATAATTCTCAAACAGCAAGGTGCTGATTGCGTTGGCCTGTACTGTGTTTCCAATTCCGAATGCGGCTAGTGCAGTGAAGATGCAGAATAGTATAGCTAATTTCTTCATTCCAAGTCCACGGCTTAGCGCAAACATTGGTCCACCGATCATCTTTTGTTGAGAAGTCTTCACACGATATTTCACTGCCACCATACCTTCAGCATATTTGGTGGCGATGCCTAATACACCTGTAATCCAACACCAGAATACAGCTCCGGGTCCGCCAAGTGCGACTGCTGTACCCACACCTACGATGTTTCCCGTACCGATAGTCGCTGCCAAACTTGTTGCTAGTGCTCCGAAAGCAGAAACGTCGCCGTGGCTACCTTCTTCTTTTTGGAGACTTAGTTTTATGGCCTTGAAGATATGACGTTGAGGAAATTTAAGACGTATAGTCAAAAATATGTGGGTGAAAAGTAGGCAGATTATCATTGGCCCATTCCAAAGAAATGAACTTAAATCTGATATTAATGTAGCAATATAATCCATTCTTACGTGATTTTGTTTGCAAATGTAAAGATTTTTCTTGATTTGACAAACAAAATTCTAGAAGCCACGGACGCCCAATTATGCAATTGGAATGTAGTCGCGAGATCTCGCGTCTCTATAATTACTCTTACTCTTGTTTTTTTGATTTTGATTTGTTCACTAATATGACGCCGAACACAACTGCCACACAAGAGATGATTTTCATCGGACTTAAAGTATCCATTCCAAGATATATTCCTAGCGACGTAGCAACGATCGGCTGCATGTAAGAATATAGACTGACAAGTGTAGGACGAAGTTCTTTCTGCCCGATAGGCATTAAGAAATATGCGATGAAAGTTGCAAAAAACACGAGATATCCTAGTTCAAGAAATACCGTGGTCGGAACATTCGCATAGTCGACAGCCATCAAATCCGAGAATGAGAAAGGTGCAGACATTGAGAAAGAGAAAAGGAAAATCCATTTCATAAATGTCACGACGGAATACTTTTGAATCACCGGACGGAAAATTCCAAGATAAGAAGCGAACAATAATCCGTTCAAGAAGATTAGAATTACACCGAAAGGAGTAGTTGTCCTGGTAGTCCCCGTTGTCGCGATACTACTATTATAAATCAAAAGTATTACTCCAGCTAAACTTATCGCTACTCCTAGAGCTTTCTTTGGTGTTATAGGCTCTTTCAAGACAACTGCAGCAACAAGCATCGTGAAGACGGGAGTGAAAGTCGCGATGATAGAGCAGTCAAGTGGAGTGGAGTAGTTGATGCCAACAAGGAAAGTCAACTGAGTTCCATAATAACCAAGCAGACTAGCGAAGAAAATTTTGATTAAGTCTTTTTTATCTACCGTCTCCTTTGGGGAAAAGATGGATAGAATCCAGAATAATAGGCCGGCACCAATCGAACGAAGAGTGAAAAGTGAAAGAGGAGAGAAGATATGAGAGTTGGTCAGATCCTTCGTTAACACTATATTAAAGCCAAAAATGAGATAAGCACCACATGCAGCAAGGTGGCCAGCAATCAGTCTCTTTTTATTACCGTCTTCCATTGAGATGTAAAATTTCTAATATTTTGCAAAATTACTAATTTTCCTGCATTTTGCTAAAAAGTGCGAAAAAAGCCGTTAATATTTGTTAAAACGGCATAGTCATATTATATTTGTTTTTTGATTTTTAAACTTAAAGTCTAATATTTTGAAAAATTTAGTAATAAGGGCATTGACGGGAGCGATTTTGCTCTTAGTAATGATTACTGCGATTTTGATGCCGCCATACATATTTGGAATTGTATTTTTTGCATTGACTGTACTTTGTTTGTATGAGTTTTATGGTTTGTGTTATAAGGTAGATCAAGCAAAACCCATATCACGATGGGCTATGGTAGGAGGAGGAATATTGTTCCTATCAGTTTTCTTGGCTGAATTATTCCAGTCTCCATGGATTGTACCATTGTTGTATGTTCCATTTTTCACAGGAACTTTTGTTGTAGAATTATTCCGAAATAATGGAAATCCAATATTAAATGTTGCGATGTCATTGCTTGGACATATTTATGTTGCATTACCATTCTCATGCTTATGTATGATAGAAAGTATGGGAGCATCATGTTATGGAGGCACGATTGCAGAAAATTGGCAAGGAGGTCTATTGGTTTTGGCATTCTTCATTGCAATTTGGGTTTCTGATACTGGAGCATATTTGGTAGGGCGTGCAATCGGAAAACATAAGTTGTATGAAAGAGTATCGCCAAAGAAATCTTGGGAAGGTTTTTGGGGAGGCTTTGCATTAGCAACAATCGCGGGATTCTTTTTCGGAAGATATTTCCCTAATCTACCAGTTATAAATGGCCATCAGTTGTATGATTGGCAGTGGTCAGTTTTCTTCTCACTAATTTCTGTATTGGGAACTTTGGGAGATTTGGTAGAGAGTCTTTTCAAGAGATATTTCAAGGTGAAAGATTCAAGTAATATGCTTCCTGGTCATGGAGGCTTCCTTGACAGATTTGACAGTGCGATTATTTCTGCACCTTTCGCATATGCAATTTTACTTCTTTTTTTCACTAAATAATAGTTGAATTTCGGGGGAATTGTATAATTTTGTCCTTATTAAGGGCTGTTTTAAGTTGTTTTTAACTACAACTGCTTGATTTAAGTATTTTTAAAAACTTTTTGACGTGAAAAAAACATTAAAACTTTTGGTGTTAGCCATTTGTGCTGTATTGCTTTCTTCTTGTAAGACACAAGAAAAGATTTTGTACTTTCAGGATATTCAGTTGAATAAAAGTGAACCAGTAGTAGGTTCAAGAGATATTCGTTTGCAGCCTAAGGACCAGATTTCAATCATTGTCAATAGTAAGGATCCTCAGCTTGCAGCATTGTTTAATCTTGCAACATCAAGTAATCAGGTCGGATCAGCTGGCGGCTCTGGTGGAAGCAGCTCGTCAAAGATCTCAGGTTATACTTTGGATGATAAGGGTGAAATTGATTTCCCTGTATTCGGTAAGATCAAAATTTCAGGAATGACAAAGAGTGAGGTTGCTGAGCATGTAAAGACATCTTTGATGGAGGCAAACCTAATCAACGACCCAGTTGTGACAGTAGAGTTCATGAACCTGTATGTGACAGTGTTGGGAGAGGTTAACTCACCAGGTAAGTACATGATCTCAAAGGACCAGATAACTTTGCTTGAGGCATTGAGTATGGCAGGTGACCTTTCAATCTATGGTATCAGAGATGGAATCTACGTTATCAGAGAGGAAAACGGTCAGCGTATCACATATAAGACAGATATTCGTTCAAAGAATTTGTTCGCATCTCCTGCATACTTCTTGAAGCAAAATGATGTGATTTATGTAGAACCAAATAAGACTAAGACTAAGAACTCTCGTGTAGGTAGTGCCACAGGTCTTATCTTCAGCTGCATTGGTGTGTTCTTCACAGTTCTTAATTTAGTTTTGAGTCTAACTAGTGATTAAGGAAAAAACTTTACAATAATCAGCATAAAGGATCAACATTTGATTGAAAATTTGTGGTATAGGAAATAGTAATATAGAATGTCACAACAGTCACAAAATAGAAACTTACCAAACAACCAAGAGGAGGAGGGAATTAATATTTCCGACCTCCTTCAGTTGTGCTTGACAAAATGGAAATGGTTTGTTTTGTCGGTTTTATTGTGTTTGGCTGCCGCCTTTTTGTACTTAATGTCAACATCGGCAATCTATACACGTACAGCGACACTTCTTATCGAAGATGAAAACAAGGGCAAGTCTGCCATATCTATGACTAACGAGTTTCAAGATTTGGGCTTGTTCTCCAACACGACAAACATCAATAATGAGCTGTTGACGTTAAAATCACCATCTTTGATGACACAGGTTGTCAACGATTTGGATTTGACAAACAAGTATGTCGTAAAAAATGGGTTGAGAAAGACAGCTCTTTATAAAAATTCACCTATAAAGGTTGATTTGGTAGATTTGGATAATGTTGTTGACAACATTTCATTCAAAATTTATGCTGACTTTGATAAGAAAAAAGTTGCCCTTAGCGAATTTAGATTCAACGAAAATGAGTTTGAAACAACTAAGTATGGTAATTTAACTGATACTATAGCAACTCCTGTAGGAAGAGTTTTGGTGCTTGCAACCGAATTTTTCTGTGAAAACACAGAGATCAGATATAGTCATAGTAAGTTGAAATCAGTGACAGATGGATATTGCAAGAGCCTAACTGTAAGTTTGGCCGATAAAAATTCATCTGTATTGAATTTGTCAATTAATGATCCATCGCCAGCGAGAGCAGAAGATATTTTGAACTCGTTAATTCACAATTATAACGAGAATTGGATTCAAGACCGAAATAAATTAGCGACAAAGACATCTGAGTTCATTACAGAACGTTTGCAGATGATTCTTCAGGATTTGACAGGTATTGACAAAAATATCGCAAATTTCAAGGGAGAAAATTTGTTGCCTGATATCAAGGCTGTGTCTCAGATATATTTGGAGCAGAATTCAGAGAGTGTTAAGCAATTGCTTTCCCTTAATGGACAGTTGATGACTCTAAATTATATCAATGAAATGCTTCACAGCCAGACTTTTGAGGATCCGCTACCTCAATCATCTGCGTTGTCGAATGGAAGCATCCAGCAACAGATTAACAAGTATAATGAGAAGTTACTTGACAGAAATCGATTGATCGCCAATAGTGGAGGAAACAACCCATTGGTTAATGATATGACAGAGGCTTTGAAGGAGATGCAAAAAGTAATTCTTCAAAGTGTTAAGAGTGAGATCACTGCTTTGAATATGCAGATTAATCAGATTAAAGACCAAGAATCTCACACAATCAGCAAATTGGCAAGAAATCCTAATCAGGCTAAATATTTGTTGTCAGAGGAAAGACAACAGAAAGTCATGGAGGGATTGTATCTATTCTTGCTACAAAAACGTGAGGAAAACGAATTGTCAAAAGCATACAACGCTTATAAATCAAAGACTATTACTGAACCTCGTGGTGCAGATGCTCCTATATCTCCACGTAAGGCAATCATACTTTTAGCTGCTTTTGTCATTGGATTGGCAATACCAGCTAGTATCTTGTATGTATTAGAGAGCATGAACACTAAAGTTCGTAACAGAAAAGATTTGGATTGCTTGACTGTGCCATTTGCAGGCGAAATACCTCAGCAAGATAATATTGAAGAAATGAAGCTTGCTGTAGAGCAAGACAATAGAAACCTAATTAATGAGTCTTTCCGAGTGCTACGAACTAATGTAGACTTTATTTTAGGAACTGATGACAAGAAAGTTGTCATGGTTACTTCAATGAATCAGGGTAGTGGAAAGAGTTTTATCTCTGCAAACTTGGCTTCTTGTGTTGCACTGAGAGATAAAAAAGTAATTGTGTTGGATCTAGACTTGCGTCGTGCCTCACTTTCTAAAATTGTAGATTCTCCAAGACACGGTTTGGCAGACTACTTCAATGGTAAAATTACAGATTGGAAAGAGATTTTAGTTAAGTCTACAGAAAATGAGAATCTTGACGTGTTGCCTGTAGGGTCAGTACCACCTAACCCAACAGAGTTGTTGCTTCACAAGACATACTTCTCTGATATGATGACAGAGTTAAGACAAAAATATGATTATATCTTCATAGATTGTCCACCTGTTGACATTGTTGCAGATGCGGGTATTGTATCAAAATTTGCCGACTTAACATTATTCGTACTAAGAGCTGGCTTGATGGAAAAGAACTTCCTTCATATTGTTGACGAATATTATGAGGAGAAGAAATACCCAACTATGTGTGTTGTACTTAACGGTACTGACCAAAACAACTATAAATATGGTTACGGTTATGGTTACGGTTATGGTTATGGCTATGGTTATGGATATAAAAAGAACAAGGTAGAATAATGGGATTTTTTGACTTTTTTACTGGAAAAAAATCGTTAAATCGTTCCGGTCTACTTGACGGATTTTGCGATAATCATATACATCTTTTGCCAGGAGTTGATGATGGTATACAAAATACTGAGGACGCATTTAAACTCCTAGAATTGATGGAGTCAGCAGGTGTAAAAACTGTTTGGTGTACTCCTCATATCATGGAAGATTGTGCAAATGAGACCGAGTCTTTGAAAATGCATTTTGAAAAGTTCAAATCAACATACAAAGGTAGTATAGAACTTCACCTTGCTGCAGAGTATATGCTTGACAGCTTGTTTGAAGAAAGACTTGAAAATGATGATTTGCTAATTCATTCAAATAATCATGTGCTTGTAGAGTCACGTTCTGTGTCCGCACCGTATAATTTCAAAGGGATTATAAAAGACATAATGTCTAAAGGCCATTATGTACTGCTTGCTCATCCAGAAAGATATGGTTTCTTGAATATGAAGAAGTATGCAGAACTCAAGGATATGAAGGTTAGATTCCAGCTTAATATCACATCACTTCTTGGTTTATATGGCCCAGAAGTAAAAGAAAAAGCAGAACAACTTCTTGAAGCTGGATATTATGATGCTGTTGGCACTGACACGCATGGCGTGAAAAGATGGCAGCGTATGGAGTCTCAGAAACTAAGTAAAAAAATAATTAAACAGGTCCGTGCTATACCTGGAATATAAAAAAACAACGAAAAATAGGGCGAATTAGTTTTTTTTAACTAAATTTGCGAGCCGATTAACTTAGAGGCAATTTAAGGAATGACTATACATAAAGAAGGAAAAGGAATGCTATTGACGCTGCTTGTTATGCTAGCGTTAGTGATTACGGCATCATTCGTATATTTCGGAACGAATGCTGCTTCAATTGCCATTTCTGCACTTTGCGTTGGTATATTCTTGTTCTTTTTAAATTTCTTCCGTAATCCAAAGCGTGAATTTATTGGGTTTGAAGACGGCATGATTATTGCCCCTGCTGATGGAACTGTAGTGATTGCTGAACCTGCAGAGGAACCGTTCTATTTCAAAGATAAAAGAATTCAAGTATCAATTTTCATGTCAGTCCTAAACGTACATGCTAATTGGTATCCTACAAGAGGTAAGGTTGTTTATTATACACATAATGATGGTAGATTCATGGCAGCCAACCTTCCAAAGTCAAGCACAGAAAACGAACGATCAACTATAGTTATTGAACTTGAGAACAAAACTCAGATTTTGTTGAGACAGGTGGCAGGTGCACTTGCTCGCCGTATCGTGACATATTCACGAGAAGGAGATGTATGCGATGAGAACCAGCAATTAGGATTCATCAAGTTTGGTTCAAGAGTTGACCTTTACTTGCCTATGGACAGTGAAATCTTGGTTAAAGTTGGTGATAAGACAACAGGAAACCAGACTGTCATCGCAAGAGTAAAATAATTAAGACGATGAATAAAATAATCAAAAGCATACCTAACACATTGACTTGTATCAGCCTATTCTTTGGCTGTTTGTCAGTGCTTTGTTCGATGAACGGAGAATTCCAATATGCTTTTTGGTGCATTTTGATAGGTTCCATTTTTGATTTTAGCGACGGATTTGCAGCAAGAGCATTGAATGCATCGTCAGCAATCGGAAAGGAATTGGATTCTTTGGCAGATCAGGTTAGCTTTGGTGTCGCTCCTGGATTTGCAATGTTTTTTTGGATGAAAGGACATGCCAATTGTCCATGTTGCGACTATCTACCCTACGTCGCATTTATAATCACAGCATTTTCAGCATTAAGATTAGCTAAATTCAATATTGACGAAAGACAGACTACAAGTTTTATTGGTTTGCCAACTCCTGCCAATGCGATATTCCTATCGTCACTTGTCGCAGCGTCGGATTTGCTTTTTAAAGAAGGGACTTCAAATTGGTTCACTGACATTTGCTGTCAGCCAATCGTAATGACAGCTATAGTTCTTGTTACATCATACCTTTTGGTGTCTGAGTTTCCAATGTTTTCGTTGAAGATAAAACATTTAGGATGGACAGGGAACGAGATGAAATTTATTTTGATTGCTTTTGTTATAGCAGCATTGATTGCATCTATTTGTTTTGGATTAATATATGCAGCTGCATTTTCATCTATACTTTTCTACATTGCAATGTGCTGTGTAGACTACGTCATGAAGAAAAAGTAACGAAAACGAAGACGAAAACGAAAACTAATGTTCGTTTGAAAATATAGAGATGGTGTTGATGCCATTATGTAGAGACGTATGAAAATGCGTCTCTATTTTTTTGAAGATAAATCATGTGTAGCTGTACCTGCACATCTTTTGTCTTCGTTTTCGTTTTCGTCTTTCGTTAATTTTCTCAACAGACACAAAAAAAATTGATTGCATAACATAAAAATCGGCTGAAATTTGCTATTTTTGTGCCCAAATCGAAAATTTAATTCAATTAAAATAAGTCATGATTAAAACAAATTGTGCAAAACTTAACACATGGGTTAAGATGTGGGCTGACATCATGCAGCCAGAAAACATCGTTCTATGTGATGGTTCTGATGCAGAGTTCACTCGCCTAATGGATGAGTGCGTTGCCGAGGGTTTGGCAAAGAAGTTGGATGACAAGAAGCGTCCAAACAGCTACTACTTCCAGTCTGATCCTTCAGACGTTGCTCGTGTAGAGGGTCGTACATTCATCTGCTCTAAGAAGCAGGAGGATGCTGGTCCTACAAACAACTGGATGGATCCAAAGGAGATGAAGAAGATCCTTATCGGTAAGTATACTGGTTGTATGAAGGGTCGTACAATGTACGTTATCCCATTCTCAATGGGTCCTCTAGGTGGTCCTATCTCTCAGCTTGGTGTTGAGATCACAGACTCAGCTTACGTAGTTGGTTCAATGAAGATCATGACTCGTATGGGTGCTGGTGCTCTTAAGCTAATCGAGGAGAAGAACGACTTCATCCCTTGTATCCACTCTGTAGGTAAGCCATTGCCAGAGGGTCTTAAGGACGCTAAGTGGGCTTGCGCACCTATCGATGACAAGTACATCGTTCAGTTCCCTGAGGAGCACGAGATTTGGACATATGGTTCAGGTTACGGTGGTAACGCTCTTCTTGGTAAGAAGTGTTTCGCTCTTCGTATTGCTTCTAAGATGGCACAGGAAGAGGGATGGTTGGCAGAGCACATGCTTATCCTTAAGCTTACTAAGGAGGCTACAAAGGAGACTAAGTGTGTATGTGCTGCATTCCCATCAGCATGTGGTAAGACAAACTTGGCTATGCTTATCCCAACTATTCCAGGTTGGAAGGTTGAGACAATCGGAGACGATATCGCTTGGATGAAGTTCGACGAGGAGGGTAACCTTCGCGCAATCAACCCAGAGGCTGGTTTCTTCGGTGTAGCTCCATATACTTCAGCTAAGACTAACAAGAACGCTCTTGACTCTTGCTGCAAGAACACAATCTTCACAAACGTAGGTTTGACTCCAGATAACGATATTTGGTGGGAAGGAATTGGTTACGACTGTCCTAAGGGTACAATCGACTGGAAGGGTAACATCGTAAACGATCCTGCTTCTCGTGACGAGGATAAGAATCCAGTTGCTCACAAGAACTCTCGTTTCGCTGCTCCAGCTGCTAACTGTCCAGGTATCGCTTCAGACTGGGAGTCACCAAAGGGTGTTAAGGTTGATGCTATCCTATTCGGTGGTCGTCGTCCTAATACAGTTCCATTGGTACACGAGGCTGAGGATTGGGCACACGGTGTATTCATGGGATCTATCGTAGGTTCTGAGGTTACAGCTGCTGCTATCGGTTTGAAGGCTGGTGTTCGTCGTGATCCATTCGCAATGTTGCCATTCTGTGGTTACAACATGGGTGACTACTTCCAGCACTGGATCGACATGGAGAAGTTGCCACAGGCTAAGGGTGGTAAGAACATGCCTAAGATCTTCTTCGTTAACTGGTTCCGTCGTGATAAGAGCAACAAGGCTCTTCCAGCTGGTTTCTTGTGGCCAGGTTACGGTGACAACAGCCGTGTATTGGCTTACATCTTCGATCGTTGCAACGGTCAGGGTGAGACAGTTGACACTCCAATCGGAAAGGTTCCTGCTAAGGGTGCTATCAACATCGAGGGTCTTGACTCTTGCTGGAATGAGAAGACTATGGAGCAGGTTCTTGCTGTTAACGTTGACGAGTGGAAGGATGAGGTTGAGCGTATCGAGGAGCACTATGCTAAGTTCGCTGGACACCTTCCAAAGGAGCTAAGCGATCGTTTGGCTATCTTGAAGCAGCGTCTTGGTATGTAATTCGAAAGAATAACATCAAAATAAGAAAGCCGTATCCGAAAGGGTACGGCTTTTTTTGTTAACATTTGGAGATAACTGATTAGAATAATATCTTTGTGCAAAGAACAAAATGTAACAGCATTATGAATACAGAATTTATAAAAAACATAGTAAATTATTTTAGAACCCAACCTATAGAAAAAGCTTGGATTTTTGGTTCTTACTCACGTAATGAGGAAAGAGAAGATAGTGATGTTGATATTCTGGTTACATTCAAAAAGGGCGAAAGAATAGGGTTAAAGTATGCTGCAATTATATGTGATCTAGAAGACATTCTTCATAAAAAGGTAGATATGGTGGTAGATGGAACATTACTTCCATTTGCTCAAAAAAGTGCGGAACAAGATAAAATTCTTATTTATGAGAGAGGAATGTAGAGATAAAGGAAGATTGGAACACATGTTACAATCCATTGGTAAAGTATATGATTATATAGAAGGAATGGATTATGAAACATTTTCTAAAGATTCTCTACGTTTGCATGCTACTATGTATAATGTTCAAATTATTGGAGAAGCAGTGTGTAAATTGACTAGTGAATTTAAATCAGATCATCCCAACACTGATTGGAGAATTATTGAAAAAATGAGACATGTTTTAGTTCACGACTATTATCAGATTGATACAATGATACTTTGGGATGTTATAAAAGGAGATTTGCCGGAACTTGAAGTACAGTTAAGAGAATATATTTTAGAATTCCAATAAAATTACATTAAGAAAGCCGTATTCGCAAGGGTACGGCTTTTTTGTGTTTATTTTAATCTGATCTGCTTACTTTTGACGCAATTTTGCTCTTTTTCTGCTTTCATATATCCTTTATCTTTGCAATAAAGAAAGGAGATTATATAGAAGTTGTCCAAAATGAGGATTGTTAAGGACGGAACGCCCTAACCCTCTCCAAACGCGAGTTCGGAGAGCGAGCGTATAGAGAAAAAGCGAGTGTTGGACAATTCGTATATGATTGCCTAAAGAAATACAAACAATAAATTGAATATTATGAGTTGTGGATCAGGTCTAGAAAGAGCATTAAGAAGGATGCTTATAGTGTCAGCTGTTGCATTAGTCGCAGTGATTTTCGGAATAATTAAACTAGTCGAATACTTAATGTATTCATAGTTCATTTAACCCTTAAACTCGTCATTTTAGATGGCGAGTTTTTATTTTGCCTAAACTCAATGTGTATTCGACATTTTGTTTGTATTTTAGCAATTTAAGAACAAGACTTAAGCAAAAATACAAATGGATAAGATACAAATGACAGATGAAGAGTTCTGCCAAGAATACATTGCTACCAAAATTAAAGATGAAGAAAAACTATTTACGACGGGGCTAAAATTCGGTTTGGCTTGTGCTGCCTTTGTTTTGTTTTTGGTTTTGACTGTGATTACTTATAAAAAAAATGCTCGTGATGCCTATACCTTTCTGATGATCACAATTTTTATTGTGTTACCATCCTTATTTTTCTCATTAAGTGATTTTTCAGAATGTCTTACTGAAAGCAAAAAAAGAAACAGATTCTTAAAAAAAGTAGGATTAAATGAGAGTCAGGCGAAGTACAGGTATAATTTTATCAATTATAAGAAAGTGTACATGCCTATATTTCAGAGAATGTGTAGGCTAAATATGCATCCAATATTGAAGCAATTGGATCTCATAAAATCAAGTTTCCGTTCAAACAGTGGTATTTTGGCTGAATTTGTCTTTGAAAAGGAATACACAGAAGACGAATACAAAGAGTCTATCGACCAATTAAAGATGCTAAGCCGAAAAGAAAAAGAGGTAATCGTAGAGCTGCTGTTTAATATTGCGGTGCTTGAAGATGGAATTCATGATGATGAATGGGAGTTTTTGACGGGAATTATTGATGATTTGTCGGCTTATATTGATGACTATGCTAGATGGGAAAAGCAAAAATGGGAAAGTAAAATTGAGATATTAAAAAATAAATACACACCATTCCGCAGAAGTTATGCCGACGAGAATATAAATGATAAGAAGAACGACGAATTCACGCGTCGAGCCATTCCGTCGCATTTGAAGCCATATTATGAAATCTTAGGTCTTGAAGAAGGAGCGACAGAGAAAGAGATCAAGCATGCATACCATAATCTTGCGTTGCAACACCATCCAGATTTGATTAAGAATGCCGGTCGAGTGAAGGAGTGTGAGGAGATGATGACGAAGATCAATGAGGCGTATGGGAAAATTAGAGGATAAATGTCGTATCAAGATTTTAAATGACGTATGAATAAAAAAGACATATCAAAATACATATTACGAGTATTTCTACGCACATTGCGACAATGTTTGTGTGCGCCACTTTGGCTTTTAAGTGATTTCCCAATTTTTTTATTTGGTAGTGTGATATGGGTTTTTCTTTCTTTATTATCATTAGTAGTGCCAATATGTTTGCCTATAGTGATACTTGTGTTATTTATCAAAGAGGTGATGGCAATATCTCCCATAGTCTTTTTTGCTGAAATTTATTGGGTGTCCAAATATATTGATTATTGGAAGTCACATATAGAACCATATCTAAACAATATTTTTGATGTTTTTATAAAGAAGTTAGGTATAGCACAAAGAATTATACCTCAAATTCACACTGATAAAGAGGAGGATGAGAAGATATCAAGGTTTATCAATAAAAGGATGAAACTTGACGGAAGTATGCTAAGGAATATGAAACCAGTCATCCATAAACTTTATAAAATGAATTCTAATGCCAGATATTATCACGAAACTTATTTGTCTGACCTTTTTACAGAGGGAGAAATAAATGAAATGATAGTGACCGAGTATTCTGACGCTCAATTAGAAAATGCAATTCAGTCATTGAAAAACATCGATTTGAATGATAAAATCAAATTGATGAAATATCTTTTTATGTTTGCTGTTCTGGAAGACGGAATCCATAAAGACGAATGGTATTTTTTGATGGGTTTGCTGGCGAAAATCAGAATAAATTCTACTTACACTGAGTATTTAAGGAATCACTTTTCATCATTACGTACAGAGTTTGATGAAGAGCATAAAAGTAGCGCGTCGTCGACGGGATATCAACGCAAACATCTTAAGTCTTATTATGCTATATTAGGTTTGGATGAAACTGCGTCTGATGAAGAGGTAAAAAAAGCATACCATGCTCTTGCATTGCAGCATCACCCTGATCTTCCAAAGAATGCAGAACGTATACAGGAGTGTGAGGAGATGATGGTGAAGATTAATGAAGCGCATGAGAAAATTATAAAACTGTTTAGGGATGAAGAAAAGGAGTCTGGCAGTGGAGAAACTCACTCTGAAAACTCTGCTACACGCAAATCAAATTCTCATCTCAAACCCTATTATGAAATTCTTGGCTTGGATGAAACTGCGTCGGATGCTGAAATCAAAAAAGCCTATCGTGCTCTTGTATCGCAATATCATCCATATCTGCCAAAGAATGCAAATCGCATAAAGGAGTGTGAGGAGATGATGGCTAAGATCAATGAAGCGTATGAGAAAATTAGAGGATAGTTAAAAAATTAAAAATTACAATTTAAAAATGAAGAATGGCGGATTGCGTTTATAAATCTTTTTGTACTTTTGTGCCGAAAGAAATTTGATATTAACCATTTATAATATAATTTGATGAAATTCAAACATTTTCTAAGTGTCTGCGTGTTGTTTTTAGGCCTTGCTTTGCAGGCTGCTAATCTAACTCATCTTATTGTAGAGTTGAAAGATAACAAGACATATAGCTTTAAGTTGGCTGACAAACCAGTTATCACATTCAATGATGGAGATTTGGTTGTGAATGGAGACGCTTCTACTTCTTATGCAATCAGCAATGTGAAGAATTATCATTTTGGTGATGGTGTTGCATCAGATGTAAAGACAGTTAGCTCAAATGAACTAGTTGTTTCTTATGTTAACGAGAATACAATCAACGTTCAGAATGCAGTTGCTAATGCACAGGTGTCTGTGTTCACAATTGCTGGCGTAGTTGTTTCAAACCAAGCTGCAGATGCTGATGGAGCTGCTACAATTCAGTTGCCATCACAGAAAGGTGTCTACATCGTAAAGGTTGGAGACAAGTCTTTCAAAGTTATTCGTAAGTAATTTATTTCAATTAATATGAAAAGGGTGGGTTCCTACCCTTTTTTTGTTGTAATTAAAAAAGGCAATTATATACGTGTTATCCAAACACGCTTATTTTTAAGACGCTCGCCCTTCGGGCTCGCGTTGGAGTATGGGTTAGGGCGTTCCGCCCTTAACAATCCTCATTTTGGACAACTGCTATATAATCTCCTTAAAAATAGGTGTTTCACCAATTCAAAAGGAGAGTTATGAGATGCATTTCGGTGATGTTGTCGTCACAAATCCTTCATGGAGCCTTTTCTTTACATTAGGCTATAGATTCTAATAGTATGATCTAAGTGAATATTCGCCATAGAAGATTGAATAAAATTTGAATAAAATGTTAAAAAAGTTTAATTTTCCTTTGGTGGTAAAGAAAAAAGGGCTACATTTGTATCAGAAAACAAAACAGGTAGATTTTTTCATAATTAAGGTTTAGGTTAAATTAGAACGGAGGGGGCTGCGAAGTTCCCTTCTTTTGATTTTAAACGAATTAATTCAAGAAATTTTATGTCCGTTAGTACAGATGGATTATTTTTGTAGAAAAAATATACACATGAGGATTCTAAAATTTATCTCAGTTCTACTTTTGGCATTATGTGCTAATTCTATCTATGCTAATGATTATGAGTTTCTTTGGGGTGTAGAAGCTAACACTGTTTTTGACAACCGTGAAGGAGACAAAACATACGCACCACAGCAGACTATATTCTTTTCTCGTCTTTCTCCAAGTATTGGTGTAAAAATTAAAGAAGAACATAAGTTGATTGCAGGAACAAATTATATCCAGCCAATAGGGATAGGATATAAAGAAAACAAGTTTGTTCCGACTGCCTATTACACTTTCTCTCACAAAATAAATTCCAAAGATTCTCTTAATAGTTGTGACAAACTTTGGTCAGTGTCGTTTGGTATGATACCGCGTCGACTTATGAAGAGATCTCTTCCGGCTATATTATGGAGCGACTCTATGGATTATTATAATCCTACAATTAGGGGAATCCTATTACAGTGTGATAAACCGAATGTATCTCATGAGATATCTCTTGACTGGCGAAGTTTACAAAGTGCAGAGCAGAGAGAGGCATTCAATGTGAATTACAACGTGATTGCGACAAATCGTAGGAAGCTCTTTTGGGGAGGAAATGCACAATTAAACCATCTTGCAAAACGTGATCCTGTAGTGCCAGGTGAGGATGTCAATGACGATATGTTTGCTTACCCTTTTATCGGACTTGATTTTCATGAAAAAACTGGTTTGGATATCTTGTATCTCAAGGCAGGTTATGCGATCAGCTGTGACAGATTTAGAGGAAATGATATATGGGAAGTTGACGGAGGTGTCCTTGCCGAATTCAATTTGCGATGGAAGAAAATCGGAGTTATTGAGACATTGTATGTCGGAGATAAACAATTCCCACTTTACCCAATGTATGGTTCGTTGCTAAATATGGGAGATCCACATTATCAGTCAAATGTCTACTCTAAGACGTCGATATATTCTCCTATTGTGACAAATAAGTATATCAACTTTGGTGCGTTTCTTGATTTCCACGTCACAAAAGAAGGAACATCTTGCTACCAGAGAGTGGTTTTGAGTGTTAATTTGGGCAATGTTGATAACTAATCGTTGCATAATACGACAGTAATTGAAAAGAATTATATCTTTGTATTGGATTTAAATATTTTCATACTATTTCATAAAATAGAGGCTTTTACAAAACAAGCTATATTTTTGATAAGTGATTTACTAATGGCGAGGCAACCTTGTGATAAGGCAGCCTCTCTTTTTTTTAATGCTAAATTATAAATGCTGAATGCTAAATTAAAAGTGCATTCCTTATTCCTCATTTCGTATTTCGCATTTTTTTTAACCTTTTTTTAAGAATTCCACTTAATAAATGTGAATAGATATTCGAAAAAATTATAATTTTGCACCGGATTTATATTATTTGCCGGTAAGTATGTGCTGATTGTACGGAAAAATATACGGCATTTATTATTTTTTGAACGGATAAAAAAGGAAGTAAGTGGCTAAATTTGAAAAAGATATCGTAAAGATTGGTTACATTGATGACGCGAGCATCAGTGTCGATGTCTTGTCTGCTTACGTTTATCCGGAAAATTCTCCCGTCGGCAAATGGGGCAAATTGAAAGTAGCCAAGAATGCAAATGGAGTTCGATGCCTTTGCAGTGAGGCGGGAGATCCAGTTCAGCTGAAGGGTTTCTCTACACATGGTTTGCAGTGGGCTGGTGTTGCCAACGTTACAGAGTGCAACATCAAAGCATTGAAAGAGGAGTGGGGATGCAGTGTTTTCCGCTTGGCTCTTTATGTAGACTATGAAGGAGGTTACGCATACAATCCTACATTCCGTCAGACAATGTTGGAAAATGTGGTAAGATGGACAGCAGAGTGCGGTATGTATCTTGTGATTGACTGGCATGTGCTTACACCTGCGAGTCCACAAGCTCCAGAATACCGTTGCCATCCGAAGAACGGAATGGATTTGGCTGGTGATTTCTTTACTTATTGTGCTAGACGTTTTCAGAATCAGAAACATATATTGTACGAACTTTGCAATGAGCCAAACATAGACAATGGAGAAAAAATTCCATGGTTGGGTGTGATTAAGGATTATTGTGAAGATATGTTGCGTATTGTCAGAACATACGATAAGGATGTTGTGGCATTATGCGGTACTCCATCTTGGAGCCAGGACACACAGGATGTGATTGGCCATGAGGTAGAGGATGAAAACGGTGTTCCGTATGAGAATGTGATGTATACTTTCCACGTCTATGCAGCAAGTCATAACGACGGAAGAGACATTGATACTCCTACAAAATTTCATGGAGTCAACTTCATGAATCGTTTCCAGAAGGGAGATCCTGAAAAGGGTGTGCCTGCAGTGCTTGAATCGCTTCCTGTTTTCGTTACAGAGTGGGGAACTACAGATGCAGGCGGTTGGACAAATTTCCGTCCAGACCTTTCAGACATGTGGCTAGACATTTTTGATGGAAACAACGAGGGCAGACAGATGGTCAGCTGGTGCAACTGGAGTTTCAGTGCAGAAGGCGGAGTGTGTGGAGCATTGAAATGGAACACGGGAAAAATTTCCCCACTTGATCCTGACATATTGACAGAGAGTGGTAAGTATGTTTACGATCACCTTAAAAATGAAACAAATAAAATAAAATAATGGCAAAAAAACTATTCTTCGGAATGTTGCTCTCTATGGCTTTGATCGGTTGCTCCAATAAGCCTTCAGAGACAAATACTAACACAGAGGCTGATGGCTCACAAGAATCAGTGCCTACTCAGAAATTAGAGGTCAAGAGAGGTTATATTGATTCTATCAGTAGCAATGTAGAAGCACTACCAGCTTACACTTATCCTGCTGGATCTCCTGTTGCAAAGTGGGGTAAATTGAAAGTAGGCAAGAATTCAAAAGGCGTACGTTGCATGTGCGACGAGAAGGGTAATCCTGTACAGCTACGCGGTATGAGTACACACGGATTACAGTGGGCTGGTGTAGCAAATGTTACAGAACGTAACATGAAGGCTTTGAGAAACGAGTGGAATTGTAACGTATTCCGTTATGCATTGTATGTAGACGAAGAAGGTGGTTATGCTTTCAACCCTCAGTTTAGAAATGACATTCTTGAGAAAGTAGTTAAATGGACTGCTGATAATGGTATTTATTTGTTGATTGACTGGCATGTACACAGACCAGGAAATCCAAATGCACCGCAGTATCGTTGCCACCCAACAAACGGTCGGGACTTAGCTGGAGACTTCTTCACATATTGCTCACGTCGTTATGCAAATTTGAAACATATCCTTTATGAAGTATGTAATGAGCCAAACTGGTATCCAGAAGGTGGCCCAGGAGTCGATTGGACAACAGAAATCAAGCCATATTGCGAAGAGATGCTAGGAATCATTCGTGCTAATGATAAAGATGCCATCGTTATTTGTGGTACTCCTTGGTGGAGCTCTTGTCCTGAGCTTGTTCTAGGAAATGAGGTTGCAGATCCTGATGGAAACTTATACGAGAATGTAATGTATACATTCCACTTCTATTCGGCAACTCACAATGATGGTCGACTTGCTAATGAACCAGGTAATCACAGACCAGATGATTTCTACAAGAAGATGGCAAAAGGTGAGCCTGAGAAGGGAGTTAAGTCAGTCTTGGAACAACTTCCAATTTTCGTTACAGAATGGGGGACGACAGAAGCCAGCGGTTGGCATGAGTTCCGTCCGGATCTAACTGATATTTGGATGGATATCTTGGATGGAAACAATTCAGGAGAGCAGATTGTAAGCTGGTGTAACTGGAGTTTCAGTGCAGAAGGAGGCGTTTGTGGAGCTTTGAAATGGAACACAGGAAAGATTTCTCCAATGGATCCAGAAATCCTAACAGAGAGCGGACAATACGTGTTCAAACGTCTTCACGACAAGAAATACGGTAAGCAATAGTTTTTTTGAAAGTATATAATAGGGAATGCGTTACTCAAGTAACGTATTCCTTTTTGTTTTGCATAAAAATGATGCGAAAATGTCTTAATTCGTGTTAAATGCAAATAAAGTATGTTTAAAAGTATTGTTTTTAGGGGTTTATTTTCTAATTTTGTAAAAAAATAGTTTTGTGATAAAAAAACGATTGTAATATAATGAAAAATCAATTATTGGCTTTAGCCTTAATGTCAACTGCTTTTGTAAGTTGTACAGATGATTCTTACGATTTGGACAATATGTCCAATGAAATTAGAATTGGTCTGAACGAGTATCTACCAATTGCTAGCTCTGAGGTCAAATTGAAAGATATTTTGAGTGAGTTTAGAACTGACTACATCAAAGAAACAGCTGGAGACCCAACTTTAAAATTCGAGTTTGACACTACTACTAGCGTTATAATCAAACCGTTGGATGTTGTTTTCAACGAGACATCGTTTGAGTATGCAATCTATGATGTTGCTACAGATGTTATCAAAGGAAATTTGATTCCAAAGGATCAAGCTTTTCCAGTATCAGCTCCTATCAAATTGAAAATCAATGATAAGAACGGAAAAGGAAAGATCAAAGCTATTCACGTAAAGAAGGGTGTATTGAAGTTCCATTTTGAGAGTGAGAATGTAAAATGCTCAAACCTTTATATTAAAACCATTCACATTCCAGGAGTAAATCTTGACGAAACAATCAAGGATGCTAATGGAGAGGAGGTTTACCGTTTCTCAAATGATGAGGATACTAACTCAATTGAGATTATTTTGGATGACTTGTTGCTTCAGTTCCCAGAAGAGGAGATTATGGTAACATGTGAGGTTGGAGTAAGAGGTTCACAGGATATTGTGCTTGATAGCAAGGATATTAAGGTAAAGGTTGTGATGGAGAAGACTTCTCTTTCATACCATAAGATTGTAGGATCTTTTAACTCTAATGTTGAACAGATTGAGAGAACAAATTTCTACATTAATCTTTACGATGATAACCTAGATCCCAAGTTGAAAGTTATAGATCCATCGTTTACTATTACGGGATCTACAAATAGTGGTATTCCATTGTATTGTGGTCTTAACCATTTGGTCGGAAAACATAAGAATAAAGATAAGTCTCCATCAAAAGATTCTGTCGTTCTAATGTTCAATAAGGGCATTATGGCTGGAGATGTATCTCTAGAAACAGATCACAAAGAGTTTGCATTCAACTGTGCTCAAAATGAGAAAGAAGAGGTTGTCGCATTTAATGAGATTTTTGACAACGCTCATATTCGTTGCAATTTGGATGAGGTCTTTAGTTATTTGCCAGATTCAGTTTCTGTAGCATGTGGAATCAGAATCAACGCAGATACAGCAAGTGGAGTTGATTATTTCTTGCTAGATTCTACATATTTGGATTTGCATATTCACGCTTCTATTCCTCTACATATCGGTGATTCTAGTAGTTTGACAATTAGAGATACTGTTACGGGAATTGATATTGCAAAAGAGATCACAGACTATCAAAACGGACAATTCCTTTTGGATCAGGCAGAGGTTTATGTTGAAATTGAGAATGGTTTGCCTCTTGAGGCTTTGGTTACAGCACACTTCTGTAAAGCAGATACAGCATCTGATGGAACTGTAAAGTTGACTCGCATAAACAACAAGAAACTAGATCAGACAGTCAGAGTCCCTGCTTGTGAAATTAGCAATGGAGGCTTTTTCACTAAGGCTAAATCATCTTTGACAAAAATTAGTGTCTCTGAAGATATGGTTGACGATATTAAGAAAATTAATGCGGTTGATTTTACTTATAAAATCAAAGTGCCAGAAGGAGCTGTTAATGGAGTATTCTTAACAAGCGACTGCAGTATGGCCGCTAAGGTATATAGTCACTTGAAAGCGAACATTTCTAATAAAACAGAAAAATAATAGACTAAGACAATGAAAAAAATTATATCTGTCGTATCGACAATATTAATGGCGGCTTCGTCATCATTTGCCCAGATGTCGTCTACATTGTATTTTATGGAGCAGAATCCATTGGTACATAATTTTAACCCTTCATTCCAACCCACAGAAAAAATGGTTATTGGAATGCCAGGATTGTCTCTAGTCTCGGTAAATGCAGGAAATAGTAAACTTGCGTTTGAAGATATCTTTGTGCCTCGTACTATTGATGGAAAGAACACAACAGTATTGTTCTTACATCCTGAAGCTACAAATGAGGTTCGTAATGTGATGAATAAGATTAGTCCTAGAGATCGTATTTTTGCAGACTATAATCTTCAGCTTTTGAACTTTGGAATGAGAATAAAAGAGAAATCATATGTCTCTTTCACATTGTCAAATAGAATGGAGATGAATACAATAATCCCACGCGAACTGTATAAGGCAACATTGATGTCTGAAGAGTATGGCTCAGACTCTAAATATTCTTTCGGTTTGGGTAAGTTCTCTTCATCAATGAATTGCTATTCTGAGGTTGCTCTTGGATATAGTTATGAGCTTGCAGATAATCTCCAGGTCGGTGCTAAACTTAAGTATTTGATGCCTCACGCTGGTTATCGCACAAAGTTTAAGGACATGGATTTGTATGTCTCTAAAGATGAGTGGAGATTTGCTGGAGAAGGTGAGATTGCTGCTTCTGTCCCTGGTATTACAGTTTACCAAGATGAGGAAGGTAAAATGGATTCTGTTGAGTTTAATGATGATCTTGGTGCAAGTGATATTGTAAAACCTAAAGGTGCTGGTGTAGCTCTTGATTTGGGTGTTACTTATTGCCCAATTCAGTGCATTAAGTTGACAGGAAGCATTCTTGATTTAGGATTTATTCACTATGGCAAGGATATCCACAAACTAAAAAAACAGAATGATTTTGTCTACAATGGATTCCATTATGGTATAGATGATATTCAGAAACGTGATTCTGCAGATTTGTTTGAGCCATATCAGGAAATGCTTGACGATATGTATGTTGTTGAGGATAACGAAGGTTTCAACTCAAGATTGACTGCAAAGCTGTTGGCTGGAGTTGAATACTCATTCATGTCAAACAAGATGTCAGTAGGTTTCTTATCAAAGACATATTTCTTGAATAATTGTGCTTCTGAGGAGGCAATGCTTGCTTACAACTATCGTCCAAACAGATTGGTTTCTGCAAGTGTTTCTTATACAGTCACAAACGGAATGTTCTCTAATCTTGGTTTGGGAGTTAATTTGAATATGGGTCCAGTTAACTTCTTCCTTGCTGCTGATCAGATTCCTTTGCGTTATGCTAAGGGAGACGGAATTATGATTCCTACACGCACTCGTGCAGCAAATTTCTCTATGGGTCTTAATTTCATGATTCGTGATAAAGAAAGAGAGGAGAGAAATAGATTGGCTTGGACAGACTCTGATAATGATGGTGTTTCTGATTTGCATGATAAGTGTCCAGATACTCCAGAGGGAATTGAGGTTGATAAGCTAGGATGTCCAAAGGATTCTGATGGCGACGGCGTTCCTGATTATTTGGATCAGTGCCACGATTCATTGTCTGGCAAGAAGGTAGATGAGAAGGGATGTCCTCTTGATTCTGATGGTGATGGTGTATTTGATTATAAGGATCAGTGCCATAATCCAAATTCTGGAAACTTGGTAGATGAGTTCGGATGCCCTTCTGATACAGATGGTGATGGTGTTCCTGATTATCTAGACAAGTGTAACGATACTCAGATCGGTGTTGCAGTTGATGCTAACGGATGTCCTAAGGATTCAGATTCTGATGGTGTAGCTGATTATCTTGACAAGTGTCCTGATACTCCACTTGACACAAAGGTTGATGAGAACGGATGCCCAATAGATACAGCCGCTGCTCCTGCTGAGACTCCAGCAGATGTAAATGCTAACGGACAGCCTACAAGTACAGATAAGACTTCTACAGTTGACAATGGTAAGACATCAACTGATAAGAATTCTAATGTGGCTAAGGCAGAAAAGACAAATGCAACTAAGACTAATACTGCTGCTAACACAGTTAAGTCGAAGACAAATAAGGCATTTGATCCAAGCATGATTGCTGATAGAGCTAACGATTTGACACCAGATGAGTACGAGGCTAACCGTCCAAAGGCTAAGCGTTATACTATTACTGAGAATGGTGTTGAGTACGATGTATATGAGGAGCCAGTAGCAAACGTATTGTTCGACTCAAGTATGGCAGTTGTAAGAAATCGTATGTTGCCACAGATTAACAAGATCTGTAATACATTGAAGAGTAAGAGCAATACTTCTGTAATAATCTGGGGTCACACAGATTCAGACTGTACAAATGAGAAGAACTTAGCATTGTCAGTAAAACGTGCACAGGCTGTCAAGAGAGTATTCATTGGAAAGGGAATTGATGAAAGTCGTGTTGTTGCAAGAGGATTTGGTGAGACTAAACCAATTATCTCTAATAGAACTTCTCTTGGACGTTCTCAGAACCGTCGAGCTGAGATTATTGTGGTGACAAAGACACCAAAGAAATAAAACAGTAGGATTTATATAAAAAGAAAGGGATGCTGAATCGGCATCCCTTTCTTTTTTTGTTATGTTAAACTAGACACAAGTAATGAAACCGTATCAGCATTTGTATCTGCAGAAGTTCAACCAGAATATGTCGCTAATGTCAAATTAGAAGTGGATTTAATTTTGGCATTGTGTAGCCAAAGTAAATAAAGAAAGCCTAAAATAAGGGTAGGCTGCGTTTAAAATAAAAAAAGAAGGAAGCCTCTCGACTTCCAATCTTCCAACCTTAAATCTAATACCATGAAAAACACAATGCAAAGGTAACACTATTTTTATATTCTGCAACATAAAAATGAGATTTTTTACAAAAAAATATGTTTTTTAACACCATATAAAAAACTCTAAAATTTTATAATTGGCACAATTTGCTGAATTATAATATTTTAGGTTGCCTAAACGCCCTGCTAGACTACATGTTAAATAATCTAACAAAGTATTAAAAAGTCAAAAATTGTTTTTTGTTAGAAAAAATAGATGCATATTTGCAGTCAGAAACAAATGATGAAAGAGTTCTTATGCTATTTTTAGTATATCTCACTTATTGAAAATGATTGGTTAAAAACAAAAAAACAAATTTATCTAAATAAAAAAAGATGAAAAAAATTTTATCACTTGCAGCAGTTGCGTCTATGGCTGTAGCTGCTAACGCTGCTGATTTCACTAATGAGAACTACATCGAGAAGTGGGGTCAGTTGAAATTGGTTGACAACCAGCTATCTTCAGCAAGCGGTCAGCCTATTCAGTTGAAGGGATGGTCAACATTCTCTCTACACTTCGGTGACGTTCAGAACTGTCTAGGTGCAGATTCTTGGTCGTTGATGAAGTACTACGGTGCTAACATCGTACGTTTGGCTATGTACATCGATGATGACAACGATGGTGGTTCTTACTTGAAGAACAAGGAAAAGTTCAAAGGTTTGGTTAAGGATTACATCGACGATGCAGCAGCTGTAGGTATCTACTGTATGGTTGACTGGCATACTCTAGAGACTAATGGTAAGGAGGGTAACCCACTAAACCAGGTAAATGACGCAAAGGAATTCTTCGGAGAGATCTCTAAGTATTGTAAGGATAAAGGTTACAAGCACGTTTTGTACGAGTTGTGTAACGAGCCTAAGTGTGATGGTTGGGCAACAATCAAGACTTACGCTGAGGAGGTAATTCCTGTAATCCTTGTTAACCAGCCAAACGCTATGATCGTTGTTGGTACTAACAACTGGTGTCAGGATATCCTTGATCCAATTGCTAATCCAATCTCTAAGTACAAGAGCAACGTATTGTATTCATTCCACTACTACTCTTGTTCTCACTATTCATTGCTAGGTAACTTCCGTTCAGCTCAGGAGTCTATTCCAGTATTCGTATCTGAGTGGTCAGCTGTGAAGTTTGATGGTAATGGTCCTTTCTGTAAGAGAAATGGAGATGACTTGATGTACGCTTGTGAGAAGAACGATACTAAGCAGCTTGTCAGCTGGTGTATCTGGAACTGGGGTAAGAAGAACGAGGCTTCTTCATTCTTTACAGGTTCATGTACAGATCAGAACTTGTCACAGTACCCGGCACAGGATAGCGACGTCAAATTTGGTGACTACGTTGTTGGTTTGATGACAGGTGGTACACCGCTTGACCCACGTCCAGTTAAGAAACAGGGTGCTTTTGACGTACCTAACAAGATCCCTACATCTAAGACTTCAGCATTCCACTGGGATGCATACAACTATGGTGGTGAAGGTGTTGCTTACCACGATGGTAACGGTGGTGCTTGGAAGAAGGATGCGGACGGAAATGTTCTTGATTACCAGGTAGGTAAGAACGAAGAGGTTGACGTGTTCTCTTTGGCTGTAGAAATGCAGTGGCTAGAGAAGGAGTTCCCTTATGCTGTTGTTGAGGATGGTAAGGTTGTGTCATTTGATGACATCATCAAGACTGATTGGAAAGATGCAAACAATGATAACAAACCAACTTATCGTTCTTTGAATGGAGGTCGTATGTACTCAGGTACTGCAGGTTCACGTCGTCCTGATGAAGGTGTTGATATCTCAGGTGCAAGTTGTGTTGGTACACAGTACGCTAACATGGGTTACGAGAACCTAGGATGGGTTGAAGAAGGTGAGTGGATCAATTACACAGTTAAGGTTGAGAAGCCAGGTTACTACAAGATCTCTGGTATCATCGGTGCTGAGTACACAGCTCCTACAAAGAATGGTGAGATCTCAATCACTTCTTCTCACGGTAACCACCTTCGTTCTGTCAAGGACAAGAAGAACCCAGAGCTAATCAACACATTCGGTTTCGCTTTGACTACAGAGTGTGCTATGGCAGGTGCTACATCTGCTGAGCCATGGAACTGTTGGGCAGCATGTGACGCTATGAGCGGTAAGTACGAAGAGGTTTTGTGTGCATTCCCAGAGGCTGGTTTGAATGAGATCAAGTTCACTTTCGTTGATAACGCTGGTGGTGTTGGTCCTCTAATGTTCGACTTCGTTGGTGATCTTGAGGAGGGTGACCCTATCACTTCAGTTGTTGAGCCTTCTGCTGAGGAGGTATTCTCTATCTACCCTAACCCAACTTCAGGTGAGTTCACTGTAGCTCTTGCTGAGAACGTTGAGGCAACAGTAGAGATCGTTAACATGGCTGGTCAGACTGTAGCTTCTCAGGAGATTGAGGGTACTGCTACAATCAACAAGGCTTTGACTGCTGGTATTTACACAGTAGTTGTTAAGTCTAACGGTAATGTTAGCACTCAGAAGTTGGTTGTTAAGTAATCTGAATAATTAGATTTCTTATAAAATCCACGGAGGGGAAGCAATTTGCTTCCCCTCTTTTTTTGTGTTTAGGAGATTATATAGCAGTTGCCCAAAATGAGAATTGTTAAGGGCGGAACGCCTACCTCTGTCTAGACAATGTTAAAGAATGTTAATACTTCTGAAATGGCATACTATATTCAAAAAAATGTATATTTGCATATGAAACATTAGTGAAATTAATATCCTTACTCTAGTTACATAATGAAAACTCAATAATGGAAAAAAATAATTTAGTATGAAGAACCTCTTATCACTATTAGCATTGTCTTTGGCTTGTATGACTGCAAATGCAGATTCTATTGACAAAGAAAACTACATTCAGAAATGGGGTAAATTACAAATAGTCAAAAATCAACTTTCTGCTCAAAATGGAGATCCAATTCAGTTGAAAGGATGGTCTACTATTCAATTAGGACCAAAAGAGTCCAATAGTTGTGTTGGTGTCGACCAGTTTAACCTAATGAAATATTATGGAGCAAATGTAGTAAGATTAGCGATGCCTATTGAGAATGGTTATCTTCAGTCTAAAGAGTCGTACACTCAAATGATCAAGGATTATATCGACGACGCATATGTTGCAGGTATATATGTTATTGTCGATTGGCATTCATTTGACGATAAAGGTGTAGGTGGTGATCCAAATGATTACAAGGACGAATCTAAGGCTTTCTTTAGCACCATTTCTGAGTATTGTGCATCCAAAGAATACAATCATGTATTGTATGAAATCTGCAACGAACCTAAGTGTGATGGTTGGGAAACAATCAAGGAGTACGCTGAGCACGTAATCCCAGCAATCGTTGAGAACCAGCCAGACGCAATGATCGTAGTTGGTACTAACAACTGGTGTCAGGATATCCTTGAGCCAATTGCTAACCCAATTTCTAAGTACAAGAGCAACGTATTGTATTCATTCCACTACTACTCTTGTTCACACTACTTATTGCTAGGTAACTTCCGTTCTGCTCAGGAGCCTATTCCAGTGTTTGTGTCTGAATGGTCTGCATTTAAATTTGCTGGTACTGGACCTTTCTGTAAAATGAATGCAGATGAGTTGATATACGCATGCGGTACAGATGACACCAAACAACTTGTTAGTTGGTGTGTTTGGAACTGGAGCAATGCAAAGGACGATCAAACGGCTTTTTTCAAAGGATCATGTGATAAGGATAATATATCCGAGGAAAAGGCCGGTGATAGTAATCTTTTGTACGGTCAATATGTGTCTCAATTAATTAAAGGCATGTGTTTAGGATGTGACGATCATCGGAGAAAGCCACAAACTGGTCCTTATTATGAACCCAATAGAATACCTACTAATAATAAAACTTGGTGGCGTTGGGATGCTTACGACTATGGTGGAGAAGGTGTGGCTTACCATGATGAAAACAGCTCTGCATGGCTAAAAGACACTACTGGTGCTGTGATTGGATATAGAAATGATGGCGAAGAGGTTGATGTGTTCTCTCTTGCACATGAGATGCAGTGGCTAGATAAAGACTGTCCATGGTCTACTGTAGAGGATGGAAAGGTTGTTGCCTTTGATACTACAATCAACACTCAATGGATAGATATAGATGATGGTAATAAAAAAACATACAAGTCATTGAATGGAGGAAGATACTATTGGGGAACAGCAGGATCAAGACGCCCAGATGAAGGTGTTGATTTGTATGGTGCATCATGCTATGGTACAGATGCCGAAAATCTTGCATATTCAAGTTTAGGTTTGGTAGAGGAAGGTGAGTGGATCAACTTTACAGTAGATGTTAGGAAGCCAGGTTACTACAAGATCAGAGGTATAATTAGTTCAGAGTATCTAGCTTCTAAGGTTGATGGTGAGATTGCAATTGTATGTGATAAGGGAAATATGCTTAGATCTTCTAGAGATCTTTCTGATAATACTCTTGTAAAGTCATTTGGATTCCACAAAACAACAGAATGTGCGGATGAGAGAGGAACGGTCACAGAACCATGGAATTGTTGGGCAGAAAGTGAGGCAATAAGTGGTAGTGAAAAAGAAGTGTTTATTGCTTTCCCTAAGTCTGGTATGAATTCTATACAAATTGAATTTGTAGGAGACGCGAGTGGAGTAGGCCCACTTATGTTTGACTTCTACCAGGAATTCCAAGATCCTATAACATGTTGCGGTGGCGGCGATGATGATTTTGGAGGACAGGGTGATCAAGGATCTGTTGATGATGTGACAACTGCAAGTTTCTCAATTACTCCTAATCCAACATCAGGTGAGTTTACAATAACACTTGCTGAAAATGTGGAGGCGACAGTAGAGATCGTTAACATGGCTGGTCAGACTGTAGCTTCTCAGGTTATCGAGGGCACAGCTACAATCAAGAAGGCTTTGGCTGCTGGTGTTTACACTGTAGTTGTTAAGTCTAACGGTGCTGTTAGCACTCAGAAGTTGGTTGTTAAGTAATCTGAAAAATTAGATTTCTTATAAAATCCACGAGTGCATATTTGTAGAGTATAACAATATTGAAGAGTCCTTATGCTATTTCTAGTATATCTCATCTATGTATGATAACGGAAAAAAATAATTTATAAAGGTTAAAAATGAGAAAAACATTATCGTCAATTATTGCAGTTGCGTCAGTTGCGATGTCAGCAAATGCAGTTACCCAGAGTGGAGGATTTTCCGACTGGGGAAAGCTTCAGTTAGTTAAAAATCAATTGTCTTCATTTACGACAGGAGAACCTGTTCAGCTTAGAGGCTGGTCAACATTCTCTATTCATCAAAATGATGATCAAGGATGTCTTGGTGCAGATCAGTGGCAGATGATGCAGCAATATGGAGCAAATGTTGTTCGTTTAGCTGTATCTGTTGACGGAGAAACACCTTCCTTTAGCGATCCAGCCTATTTCAAAAATTTGGTGAAGAAGAGTATTTCGGAGTGTTTTGAGTTGGGCATGTACGTTATTGTCGACTGGCATATCTCTGAAAATAATGGCAAATCTGGAGACCCAAATGAGTTTTTGTATGAATCATTGGATTTCTTTTCTGAGATTTCAATGTTCTGTGCAGAAAAAGAATACACTAACGTCCTATATGAGATTTGTAATGAGCCCAAAACCCCTGGCTGGAAAAACATCAAAAGTTACGCTGAGAAGCTAATTCCTGTAATTGTTAAGAACCAACCAGACGCTATCATTATAGTTGGCACTAATAATTGGTGCCAGGATATCCTTGATCCAGTGGGTGATCCAATCGATGATAAGTTCAAAAAGAATGTGATGTATTCATTTCACTATTCTGCATGTTCACACTATCATTTCTTGGGCGCTTTCCGTAAGGCACAGGCATCTATTCCGTTGTTTGTGACAGAGTGGTCTGCATATAAGTTTGATGGAACTGGAGATTATTGCAAAAGAAATTCTGATGAATTAATCCAGTCGTGTGGCGAAAACAACTATCGTGAACCTCAAATTGTAAGCTGGTGTGTTTGGAATTGGAGTAATGGCAGTGAGAATGCTTCATTCTTTACAGATTCTTGTGCAGTTGGTAACGAATCTAAATTAGTGTCTCGTGAGACGAATAAGGCATATGGCTCTTATGTGGCTAATTTAATGAGTGGAGTTGTTCCATGTGTGGGATGTGGTGTTACCCCAGCTCCATTTGAGCCGTTGAATAAAATACCTACAACACCATCTCAATTATGGAATTGGGATGCATATAATTTAGGAGGTGAAGGTGTAGCTTATCATGACGCTAATAGTTCTGCATGGAAGAGAGATGCGTCAGGAAATGTGATAGACTACAATATAGGAGATGAAGTTGATGTGTATTCTTTGGCTCAGGAAATGCAATGGTTAGACAAACCATGTCCATGGTCGACAGTGGAGGATGGAAGGGTGATTGCATTCAGCGATTCTATCAAAACAGACTGGGTTGATGAGAACAATGAAGATTTGCCAACTTACAAATCGTTGAATGCCGGACGTAATTATTCAGGTACGGCTGGTTCGAGACGTCCTGATGAAGGAGTCGACATGTATGGCGCTAGTTGTAGTGGAACTGCTTATGAGTATAGGGGATATCAGACCCTAATTTTAGTGGAAGAAGGCGAGTGGATTAATTATACTGTTGACGTAGAAAAACCAGGATACTATAAGATTTCAGGTGTTATTAGTTCCGAATATAAAGCTCTAGGAGGTGAAATCTCTATTGTTTCGAGTGATGGAAATCATTTGCGTGGTGCTTCGTCTATTAAAGATCCTAGTCGTGTCACTTCATTTGGCTTTAACAAACTCCAAAAGTGTGCGGATTCCAATGCTCAATTCACTCAACCTTGGGATTGCTGGGCTGTCTCTGACGCTGTAGCCAAGGGTGAAAAAGAAGTTTACTGCGTGTTCGGTAAAGCTGGATTGAATGAAATTAGATTCGAATTTTCAGGTGATGCTAGTGGTGTCGGTCCGCTTATCTTTACTTTCCATTCAGATATAAAAGATGACTTTGTCATCCCTTGCGATTGTGATGATGATAATTCTAATCAGGGTGGTTTGGATAGTGTTGACGACATTTGCGCTGATGCATCCAAATTCATTGTTAGCCCAAATCCAACAACAGGAGAGTTTACTGTTACTCTTGCCAAGAATGTAGATGCTTCTGTTGAAATTGTAAATATGGCAGGACAGATCGTTGCTTCTCAGAACGTCAACGGTTCGGCTACAATAAGCGAACCATTGAAGTCTGGTGTCTACATGGTAGTCGTTAAGACTGCGAATTCTGTCGCCACACAAAAACTGATTGTAAAATAAAAATAAATACACGTAGAGACGCACGGACGTGCGTGTCGCGGACATGCGTATGATATGAGGAGGAGCAAAAATGCTTCTCCTCTTTTTTTGTCTCATTTTGCCCCACATGATGACGTTCTGTTTTATTCAAAGTTGTGGATATAACATGTTTATAGCCTTTGTGCTATTGCCCCCTCCAATCTTGTGTTTTCTTGCCCCATTTTGCCCCACATTTTGTGAATTTTTCGTGTTATTCTTTGTAATGTGTTGATATGTAATATTTTATATTGTTGTGCTGATATAACGTACGATTGTTGATAACTTGTTGAAAACCTGTTGAAATGCGGTTAAATGTAAGTTTGAAAGTATAATGTGGGGAAAAGTGGGGAATTTTTAAATTTATTATGTAATTTTGAAGTCCAAAACTTAAGATTTAGTTAGAATGCAGTTTTTAGGTAACATAGACGCTAAACTTGATGGCAAGGGCAGAGTATTCGTCCCTGCACAGTTTCGACGCCTGCTAGAGCAGAGTGGCGAGACAGCGTTGGTGTTGCGTGTGACTGCAGAAGGCTTCGCTCAGCTATTCCCACTTTCAGAGTGGACAAACAAATGCGAGCAACTAAAATCTCGTCTCAACCTATGGAAGGCAGACCACATGGCTATCTATCGTTCGTATACTTCAAAGGCGGAGCAGCTAGAGCTAGACTCTAATGGTCGTATTCTTTTGCAGAAGAAGTATCTCGAGCAGCTTGGTATCGACCTTGATGTTGTGTTTGCTGGTGTTGGAGACAATCTTGAATTGTGGTCAAGAGAACGTTATGAGGCATCTATGATGGATGAGGCTTCTCTTGAGGCTGCATTAGAACAAATTATGATATAACCGACAAAGAACTTATAGTTATGGAAAATGAAATTGTGTATCATACGCCGGCTCTGCTGATCCCTTGCATGGAGGGGTTGGATATAAAGAGTGATGGCGTGTATGTCGACCTGACGTTCGGAGGTGGCGGTCACTCGCGTGAAATCCTCTCGCGTCTCGGAAAAAATGGCCGACTTTTCGCTTTCGATCAGGATGTCGACGCGATCGCGAACATCCCTGATGACGACAGACTCACATTCTGTCGCTCCAACTTTTGCTACTTGAGCAATTTCCTTGCTTATTATGGAGTGGAGAAGGTCGACGGTGTGCTTGCCGACCTAGGTGTGTCATTCCATCATTTCGATGAGGCAGAACGTGGATTCTCTTTCCGCTTCGATGGACCTCTCGACATGAGAATGAACCGTAAGTCGAAGTTTACAGCTGAAAATCTATTGAATGAGTACGATGAGCAACGTCTTGCCGACATATTCTATCTTTATGGAGAGATGAACAATGCCCGTAAGGTTGCCTCTACTATTGTTAAGGCACGCCAGAAGGCTCCTCTCACTACTATTTTCCAACTTGTGGAATTGCTTGAGCCACTTATCGGCCGAGACAGCCAGAAGAAGGACCTTGCAAAACTGTTTCAGGCTATCCGTATTGAGGTGAACGACGAGATGGGCACTCTAAAGAAGATGCTCTCTCAACTTCCTAAGGTGCTTGGCGACGGTGGACGTGTAGCTATCCTTACTTATCACTCACTTGAAGACCGTTTGGTGAAGAATTTCTTCAAGACTGGTAACGTTGATGGTAAGATAGAGAAGGATTTCTACGGAAATACCATCCGCTCTCTCTCTCCTGTAAACGGAAAACCTATTGTTCCCGACGCTGATGAGATACAGCGTAATCCAAGAAGCAGAAGCGCAAAACTACGTGTCGCAGAAAAGGAGGAGGACGAATAGTATGAATGAAATCAATAGAATTCTTAAAAGCCTCCAAGGAGGTTACAAATACGTATTCTCTGAATCGTTTGTAAAAAACAATATGTATTTGTTGGGACTTGTCGTATTGTTGTGCATTGCGGTTATAGAAAACCGTTATGAGTGCGACAAACAGTTCAAACAAATCCAGAATTTGAAAGCTAAACTTCAGGATAAAAAAAACGATGCTTTGGCAGTCAATGCGGAATTGTCGCAGATCAGTCGTCAGAGTAATGTAAAAGTCTTGATTTCAGAAAGTGGCCTCGACGTCGCAGAGTCAACTTTACCACCATATTTGATAAACAAGTAAACTGGTATGGCGAAGTTTGACGAAATGAAAAAAAGCATTCTCGTGGGAATGATTTTTCCAACCATTTTCATAATCGGTATGGTTGCCCTTATCATTTGGCGAGCTTGCAGTTTGATGTTCGGACCTGAAGGTGACGGTTGGAGAGAGGTGTCTGAACGATTGGACCACCTGCAGGACAGCACAATAGTCAAGCCTCACAGAGGAAATATCTATTCGTGCGACGGGGAGTTGATAGTAAGCTCAGTCCAGAGACATAAGATACTTATGGACTTTGGTAGCGAATCCTTTGACAGCGATCTTTTTAATGCTAACATAGATTCTTTGTGTATTTGTGTCGCAAAACTTTATGGAAATGTGCATGATCCAGCATATTACAAGAGTAGAGCGCTTGAGGCAAAGAAGAAGAAAAGAAGAGCTTTCGTGTTTGAGGCAAAGTTCGTATCGCATAGCGACTACAAACGAGCTAAGACGTTTCCGTTCTGGAGAGAATCCAAAAAAAAGAATGGTTTATATGTTGAGACTCAGATCGAACGTAAGAAAACCTTCGGAAACCTTGCTTCTCGTACTATTGGAAACTTTGATCCTCAGAAGGACATAGGTAGAAACGGTCTTGAAAAGATGTACGATGAATACTTGAGTGGTCTTCCTGGATTGGCAAGAAAGGAATTTCACGGAAGTGGCAGACCAACGTGGGAGAATGATATAGATCCTGTCGACGGTGCGGATGTCTATTCCACACTCGATATGAGAATGCAGGATGTTGTGACATCGGCTCTTCGCGAAGTGATGATTGAGGCTTCTGCAGACAGTGGATGCGCGATGCTAATGGATGTCCACACTGGTGAGATCAAGGCTATCTCAAACCTCACTCACTTGGGGCTTTCTTACGTGGACCAGAAAAACTATGCGGTCGGTATGAATTCCGAACCTGGCTCGGTGTTTAAGTTGGCTTCTGTGATAGCGTTGCTTGAAGTGGCTAAATTAGACACTTCTTATCAGATTGAGACCGGGGATGGATTATGGAAGGAGAAAGGAATGCATGACCATAACTGGAAACCGGATGGCTCTGGTGGATTTGGAACAATCTCTTTGGCTCATGCTTTTCACGTATCATCCAATATTGGTATTGCTAAACCAGTCAATGAGTTTTTTGGTAAGAAAAAAGACAAGTTTGTGGATAAACTTTATTCCATGAAGCTTGCTGACCGTATGGAACTTGACATTCCAAATGAGGTCAGACCGGTAATCAGAAGTTTTGATGATCCGACGGTAAAGAATGATGGAACATATCTGACATCTATGGCAATTGGCTATAGTGTGCAGATTCCGCCAATCTACACGTTGACATTCTATAATGCTATTGCCAACGACGGAAAGATGATCAAACCGCTTTTTGTTAGAACTGTAAGACGTGATGGTACAGTGTTGAAGACGGAAACGGTAGAGGAGATTTGCCCTAAAGTATGCTCCAGCAAGACTCTTGGTAAGGTTAAGGATATGCTTAAGGGTGTGGTTGAACAGGGTACTGGAAAAAGAGCAAAGTCGGATATCCTTGAGTTGGCAGGTAAGTCGGGCACAGCTCGTATGCACTACAATAACTCAAGCGGTACGGCAAAAGATTATCAGCTTTCTTTTGTGGGATATTTCCCAGCCGATAATCCTCGCTACACTTGTATGGTGGTGAACTGGCAGAAGGCAGAGAACTATTATTTGCATGGAAGTCTTACGGCAAAGGCATTCAAAACGATTGCTGAACGAATATATGCCATGACTCCTGTTCACTGTGGGTCGGCAGTATGTAAAGATGGCAAATTCGCTCCCGAAATCAAAGGTGGTTACAAAAGTGATGTTGACTACTTGTTGAAGGAGTTGAATGTTAGACATAAGAAAAACAACATTGAAGATGACGATTGGGTGACAACCGTTACCAACGACAGTGTGGTGAGCATGACTCAGATGAAAGTCGGTAAGTACACTGTTCCTAAAGTCATCGGTCTCGGAGCAAAAGATGCTCTCTATTTGCTTGAGAATAAAGGTTTGAAAGTGGAGATGCATGGGCGTGGCTCTGTGGTGCAGCAATCAATTGCTCCCGGTACAACCGCAAGCCCTGGTGCATTAATAAAGATTACACTAAAATAGTTGACTTATGAAGTTAAACGAATTGATTAAAAGTGTCGATTGCATAACAACAGTCGGCAATCTAGATAAAGAGATTTCTGCTATCTGTCAGGATTCTCGCCAGGTGTCTGCAGACACTTTGTTCGTAGCTGTTTGTGGCTACTCCATGGACGGTCACGAATATATTGACTCTGCTATTGAGAAGGGTGCGGCTGCTATCGTGCTACAGAAAATGCCTGCTGATTTGAAGGATGGTGTGGCTTATATCCAGGTTAAGGATTCGGCTGAGGCTCTTGGACTTTTGGCTTCTGCGTGGTATGGCAACCCATCGTCGAAATTGAAACTCGTCGGTGTGACTGGCACAAATGGTAAGACAACAATTGCCACTGTACTTTATAAAATGCACCGTGAATTTGGTCATAAGGTAGGTTTGCTTTCTACTGTTTGCAATTATGTTGATGATAAAGCGGTAGCTGCTACTCATACCACTCCAGATCCGATTTCACTTCAGCGTCTTCTTGCTGAAATGGTCGACGCGGGATGTACATACGCTTTCATGGAGGTCAGCTCTCACGCTGCAGATCAGAAGCGTATCGGTGGTTTGAAATTCGTCGGAGGTATCTTCACAAATATCACTCGTGATCATTTGGACTACCACAAGACTTTTGACAACTATATCAAGGCTAAGAAGTCGTTCTTTGATTCACTTCCTGCCGACGCATTTGCTCTAACAAATGCAGATGATCGTAACGGAAGCGTGATGATTCAGAACAGCAAGGCGTTGAGAAAGAGTTATTCGATCCGTTCGATGGCTGACTTCAAGGCAAAGGTTGTGGAGGATAGCTTCTTTGGAATGCTTTTGAATATCGACGGTAGAGAGGTCTCTACTCAGTTTGTTGGCCGATTCAACGCATCCAACTTGCTTGCAGTATATTCTGCTTGCGTATTGCTTGGCAACACACCTGAAGATACACTTGTTGCATTGAGTAAGATGACTCCAGTCAACGGTAGATTTGAGACTATCCGTGGAGAGCAGAGTGGTGTTTGTGCTATTGTAGACTACGCTCACACTCCAGACGCATTGGAGAATGTGATTTCTACAATCAACGAGGTGAAGAGCCAGAGTGCTGATTTGATCACAATCGTAGGATGTGGAGGTAACCGTGACAAGGGTAAACGTCCGATCATGGCAAAGTCGGCTGTTGTAAACAGTGACAAGGTCGTTATTACGTCGGATAATCCTAGAAACGAGGAACCAATGGACATCATCAACGATATGTTGGCTGGTCTTTCAGAGGAGGAGCAGATGAACGTGGTTGTCAATGCAGATCGTGAACAGGCAATCAAGACAGCATGTCAGATGGCAAAGAAGGGTGATATCATCCTCGTCGCTGGAAAGGGACATGAGGATTATCAGGATATCAAGGGCGTTAAGCACCACTTTGATGATCACGAGGTAATTAGAAAATATTTAAGATAATATAGAGAGATTATGTTTTATTATTTATTTGAAGGAATGACATTCCCAGGCGCAGGTTTGTTTCACTATGTAACATTCCGTTCTGCGATGGCTTTTGTCGGAGCGTTGCTTTTTGTAATCATTTTCGGAAAGAAGATGATTGAGTATCTTCAGTATCGCCAGATTGGAGAGACAATCAGAGATTTGAACCTTGAGGGTCAGATGTCAAAGAAGGGCACTCCTACAATGGGAGGTGTGATTATCATTGGTGGAATCATTATCCCATGTCTTTTGTTCGGTAATCTTTCTAATATCTATATGCTTTTGATGCTTGCCATAACTCTTTGGCTTGGATTCCTTGGAGGTATGGATGATTATATCAAGGTGTTTAAGAAGAATAAAGACGGAATGTCGCCACGCGTAAAGATTATCGGTCAGGTGGCAGCAGGTTTATTCCTTGGCTTGACTCTATATTTCAGTCCAGATGTGGTGATTAGAGAGAATTACGCTACAATCAACAAAGAGAATGTTGAGGTGGTGAATTATAAGAAGGAGAATGTGAAGTCAACACAGACTACTATTCCATTCGTAAAGAATCACAATTTCGACTACGCTCAGATATTTGAGTTTGCTGGCGACTATGCTCAGCCACTTGGATGGGTGTTCTTCGTATTGGTTACAATCTTCGTGATGACATTCATTTCCAACGGAGCCAACTTGACTGACGGATTGGATGGTTTGTCTGTCGGAACGTCGATGATAATAGGTGTGGCTTTAGGAATCTTGGCATACTTGTCGAGCCATACAGAGTTCGCAAGCTACCTTAACATCATGTATATTCCTAAGTCGGAGGAGTTGGTAGTCTACTTGTGTGCATTCGTAGGAGCAACACTTGGATTCCTATGGTACAACTCATTCCCAGCACAGGTGTTCATGGGTGATACCGGTAGTTTGATGCTTGGAGGAGTGATTGCTGCAGTAGCGATGATCATTCGCAAGGAGTTGTTGATTCCGATTTTGTGTGGTGTATTTATCGCAGAAAATTTGTCGGTGATGCTTCAGGTGTCATACTTCAAGTATACAAAGAAGAAATACGGTGAAGGACGACGCATCTTCTTGATGTCTCCATTACATCACCACTTCCAGAAGAAGGGAATGCCAGAGCCAAAGATCGTCGCTAGATTCTTGATCGTCGGTTTGCTTTTGGCAGTAATTACAGTATTGACTTTAAAGGTGAGATAATGAAAAGAATAGTTGTTTTAGGAGCAGGAGAGAGTGGTGTTGGTTCGGCAATCTTAGCCCAGAAGCAGGGTTTTGATGTGTTTGTGTCGGACATGTCGCCAATCAAAGAGAAATATGTCGCTGAACTAAACCAGTATAACATAGCATGGGAGCAGGGACAGCATACAGAGGAGTTGATTTTGAATGCCGATGAGGTTATCAAGAGCCCAGGTATTCCAGAGAAAGCTCCAATCATCAAGGCATTGAGAGCAAAAGGCATAAACATAATCTCAGAAATCGAATTTGCTGGACGCTATTCAAAGTCGAAGATGGTTTGTATCACAGGTAGCAACGGAAAGACAACAACCACTACACTTGTACATTACATCTTCAAGATGGCAGGACTAGATGCCTCACTTGCAGGAAACATCGGATTCAGTTTGGCACGTCAGGTTGCGATTGATCCACACGACTACTACATTATTGAGCTAAGTAGTTTCCAGTTGGATGGAATGTATGATTTCAAGGCAGACATCGCAATTCTGCTTAACATTACTCCAGACCACTTGGATAGATACGAGTATAAGTTCCAGAATTACGTAGATTCCAAGATGCGTATTATTCAGAACATGACAGAGAACGACACCTTCATTTATTGGAATGAGGATCCTGTCGTAACAAAGGAGATCGAGAAATACGATATCAAAGCAAAAATGATGCCGTTCTCAATTCAGACAATCGAGAACATGGCAGCATACTTGGAAAATGAACAATTAGTAATCAACTTAAAAAACAATTATATAGATATGGATATTAATAAACTTGCTTTGAAGGGACAGCACAATACCTACAATTCAATGGCAGCAGGAATTGCAGCAGGCGTTGAGGGTATTAAGAAGGAGACTATCCGTAAGGCTTTCAGCGAATTCAGCGGAGTAGAGCACCGTCTTGAGCCAGTGGCAAAGGTTAGAAGCGTGTTGTTCATCAACGATTCAAAGGCTACTAATGTAAACTCATGTTGGTATGCATTGCAGTGTATGCAGACACCAGTTGTTTTGATTCTTGGAGGTAAGGACAAGGGTAACGACTACACAGAGATTGAGGATTTGGTAAAGGAGAAGGTAAAGGCTATCGTATGTCTTGGAGTAGACAACACAAAGCTTCATGAGTTCTTCGACGGTAAGGTAGAGAACATCGCAGATGCTGGTTCAATGGAAGAGGCAGTCAACAAGTGTTTCGCATTTGCTGATAAGGGCGACACAGTGTTGCTTTCACCATGTTGTGCAAGCTTTGACTTGTTCAAGAGTTACGAGGATAGAGGTCAGCAGTTCAAGGAGTGCGTAAAACGTCTATAATATGGGAGATCGCAACGCTTTTTTCAAAAAGCTGTTTCTTGGCGACCTCGTTATATGGCTGGCGATAGCGGTATTGCTTGCTGTGTCTTTTATTGAAGTATACAGTTCAATTCAAGCAATGCCATTAAAATTTGTCAAGAATGGCGATTTTAACGGACAGTTTTATAGACATATTATACTTGAGTTAGGAGGACTGGCTTCCATCTTGCTAGTGGCACATGTCGGAGTAAAAAAACTATTTTCTTCAAGACTCATCGTATTCCTGGGCTTTGTTGCCTTGATGTCGGTGGTGTTTCTTTGGGGAACAATGTTTTTTGGTGCTATGGTCAATGGAGCCAGACGAACTCTGTTTGGAGTACAATGGTCGGAAGCTGTCAAAGTGTTCTATGTTATATTCCTAGCCTTTTGGATTGGAAAATACTCTTCACCTAATGGACTAACACCTACGAAGCAAGGTTGGTGGCTTTTGCTTGGAGTCTATGTTATATCGGTTGTGCCGATTGGTGCGGAGAATCTGTCTGGATTGATACTCCTTACTGCAGTCTCTTTTTGTATGCTGCTGACTGGAGGAATTAAAGCTAAACCTTTTTTTAAGATTATTGGATTATTCGTTGGCCTAGCCTTAACTTTGGGAATTATTGGCAAAACAGTGCCTGCAGAGATTCTTAAAGAGGTACCTATGCTTCACCGTTTGCCGACATGGGTAGCTCGTGTGGAAAAATCAATCGTCGGAAATAAATCTGAAGAAGATGATCCTAAACTAAAATTTGTTGTTAACGACGAGAACTATCAGGTCTCTCATGGAAAGATGGCTGTTGCTGGTGGTGGTATCATTGGAAAAGGACCTGCAGCTGGTAGAGAAAGATATCGTCTTCCTCAAGCTTTTTCTGATTATATTTTTTCGATAATTTTGGAAGAGTTGGGCCTAATTGTTGGTTTGTTGTTGATATTTTCATATCTTTGTATCTTGTGGAGGTCCGTCATGATCGCATACAAATCAGAGAGTATGGTATACGCGATGATGACAATTGGCTGTGGTATGCTGATTTTCCTTCAGGCTGCGATAAACATGTCTGTAGGAGTGGCATTGGGCGACTTCGTAACAGGTCAACCGTTGCCTTTTGTCAGCAAGGGAGGAACATCGATCTTTATGACCGGTATCTTGTTCGGAATCATTATTTCGGTAAGTGACCACGTCAAGACTCTACAAAATAGGGCTAAAACGAAGGCTGCAGTTGAAAAGGTGGCTGAATAGTAATGCCGAGAAATTTCACTGCTTGGAATTTTGTAATATTGTGTGTAGGTGATCCAAGCAGATGATTGATATTGTGTAGGTGGTGTTGAATAGGCAAGCAAGTGCGGCTTGTATGATAACAAAGACTTTATTTAAGAGAAAATGGCGGCAAACAAAAGATTCATCATCAGTGGTGGAGGTACGGGTGGTCACATATTCCCAGCTATTTCTATTGCTAATGCGTTAAAGAAGCGTTTCCCAGACGGTGAGTTCCTATTCGTGGGGGCAGATGGTCGTATGGAGATGGAGCGTGTGCCTAAAGCAGGCTATAAGATTATCGGATTGCAGGTGAACGGATTGGTGAGAAGCATGTCACCGTCGGGAATCTTGAAAAATATCAAGGTAGTCTATCGTTTTGTGAAAAGCTATTTCAAGGCTAGATCAATTGTCAAGGAGTTTAAGCCAGACGCTGTTGTCGGTGTGGGTGGTTACGCAAGTTGCCCAACTCTATACGCTGCCAACAAACTTGGTTTCCCTACTTTCTTGCAGGAGCAGAATTCTTACGCTGGTGTTGCTAACAAGTTTTTGGCAAAGGGAGTGAAGAAGATTTGCGTCGCATATGAAGGAATGGATAAGTTCTTCCCTGCTGACAAAATCATCATGACAGGTAACCCTGTCCGTCAGGATTTGTGCAATGTGGAGAAGGGAGCTCAGGAGGCATACGGATTCTTTGGCCTTGATTCTTCAAAGAAGACAATACTAGTTATCGGTGGTAGCCTAGGTGCTCGTACAGTCAACAACAGTATCATTGCTGGTCTTGATGCTATCAAGGAGAGTGGTGTGCAGGTGATCTGGCAGACTGGAAAGTATTACTTTGAGAGTGCTAAGAAAAAGGCTGATGAAAGTAATAATCCTAATTTGATTTGCACAGATTTTGTGTCACGTATGGATTATGCTTATGCAGTTGCTGATCTAGTGGTGTCAAGAGCAGGTGCAAGTTCAATTTCTGAGCTTTGCTTGTTAGGTAAGCCTTCGATTTTGGTGCCTTCTCCTAACGTGGCTGAAGATCACCAGACAAAGAATGCTATGGCATTGTCTACAAAGAATGCGGCTGTGATGATCAAGGACGTTGAGGCGGTTGAAAAATTAGTACCGGAGGCATTGCGTCTGGTGGCAGATGAAGCGTCGCTCGCATCTATAGCTGAAAATGCTTTGGCAATGGCAGAAAAAGATTCGGCAGATCGAATCGCAAGCGTTATTATTGACGAGATTTAATTTTTGGAAAAATGCTGGACAAAATTAAAAATATCTACTTTTTAGGAATCGGTGGAATTGGAATGAGTGCCATCGCACGTTACTTCAATGCTAAGGGTTATTCAGTGGCTGGCTACGATAAGACGGAGACAGAACTTGCTGATAAGCTTCGTAGCGAGGGCATACAGGTGCATTTCGAGGATAATACCGCATTCATACCTGAGGATTTTAAGAATCCTAACTATACCTTAGTTGTGTACACTCCGGCAATTCCAGATGATTTGACTGAATATCTTTTCTTCAAGAAGAATGGTTTTACAATCATGAAACGTTCGCAGATTCTTGGAGAGATAACAAAGAGTCAGGAGGCCATTTGTATCGCAGGTACTCATGGCAAGACAACAACTACAACAATGGTCGCTCACACGCTTCACCATTCATTCTTGGATTGCAATGCATTCTTGGGTGGATTGTCGAAGAATTTTGAGAACAGCAATCTTCACCTTTCCAACAAGAGCAACTTGGTTGTTATTGAGGCTGACGAGTTCGACCGCTCTTTCTTGACTTTGGCTCCACAAATAGCTGTAGTTACAGCGACGGATGCTGATCATCTTGATATCTATGGCACTTATGAGGAGTATTTGAAAGGCTTTGAACAGTTTGTTGAACTTATCAAACCAGGTGGTGCGTTGATCATGAAGGAAGGACTTCCTATCAAGACAAATGTACAGGAAGGTGTGAAAATTTACACTTACTCGGTTGATAAGGGAGATTTCCACGCTGAGAACATCAAGATTGCAAATGGCAAGATCGTGTTTGACGTGGTATATCCGTTGGGCGTTTTGAAAGGTGTTGACTTGGGTGTGCCAGTTTACATCAATATTGAGAATGCGATTGCGACATGTGCTGTCTCGCTATTGAATGGATTGTCTCACGAAGAAATCAGAAATGCAATCTCAAGTTTCCAAGGTGTGGCTAGACGTTTCGATTTCCACATCAAGCAAGACAATTTGGTGTTGATCGACGATTACGCTCATCATCCAAACGAGGTGAAAGCAAGCATCGAGTCGTTGAGAAAACTATATTCAGATAAGAAGTTGACGGGAGTGTTCCAACCTCATCTTTATACACGTACACGTGATTTTGCGGATGAGTTTGCAGCAAGTTTGTCACTTTTGGATGAGGTATTGTTGTTGGATATCTATCCTGCTCGCGAACTACCTATTGAGGGAGTGACAAGCCAGATCATTTTGGATAAGGTGACTGCTAAAGACAAGCGTTTGATTTCTAAAGATGGGTTGCTTGACTACGTTCGCACACACAAGATAGAGGTTTTGGCTACAATCGGAGCTGGAGATGTCAATCTTATGCTTCCGCAGATTAAAAACATTCTTTTGTCAAAGGTATGAGAGATAAACTGCAGAAGATAGGTTTTTGTGTCATCGCTATATATGCTCTTGTGATGGCTGTGCTCGTACCGTCGACTGCGGAGAGCAAAAGCTGCATGGGGACACTGGTCAATATCGGCGACAGTTCAGAGTATAAGTTTGTAAACGAGTTGGATATCCTTAAGTATATCAATTCGGCAAACATCAATCCCAATGGGTTGAGCTATAAGAACATTAGTCTTGACAAGATGGAAAAGAAGATTACAGATATTCCATTTGTAAAAGAGGCACAATGTTATAAAAGCCCCAAAGGTTATTTGTGTGTGGACATCACTCAACGTAAGCCGATATTAAGAATTAAAACTCCTACACAGGAATTGTATTTGGATTCGGAAGGAGGATTGATGAATACATCCACAGCTTTTTCTGCATATGTGCCAGTGCTGTTAAGCGAAAAGACATTGAACAAAAGCTATTTGAAAAAAGATATATATGAGTTTGCTCACTATGTTTACAACGACAAATTCTTGAATGCGTTAGTGGAGCAGATTTATATAGACGCCAACGGCAAAGTGGAGATGGTGCCAAGAGTTGGATCTCAGATAGTGGTGCTTGGAACGACAGACAATTACCAGAAGAAGATGGAACGTCTTAAGAAACTCTATGTGAGTGGCTTTTCTAAAGTGGGATGGAACAAGTATAAAAAGATAGATCTTACGTACGACAACCAGGCTGTGTGTACGAAGAATTGACGTAGGGGCAAGCCCTTGTGTTTGCCCAATAAACAAAGAACAAGAACAAAGACAAAGAACATAAAGTAAATACTATCAAAAATTATAGTGACAATGGCGGATACACTACAATTGACGGATAAAATAGCAGTGGTGCTTGACTTAGGTACCACAAAACTTAGAGCTGTAGCTGGACTCATTGGCGAAGATGGCAAGGTGTCGCAGGTTATTGCTACAGAGGAGGCAGACTCTAAGGGAGTAAGACATGGAAGGGTTGACAACTATGTTGAGTTGGCAGGGGTATTAAAACCAATGTTCAACAAACTGTCCAATCGCATTTACAACAAATTTAAGGCCTCTATAGGAAACGCTTTCCTTGGCAACTCAGTTGAGATCAAAAGAGTATATATTGCTCTTGGAGGAAAGGGAATTCTAGGAAAAGAGCAGAAAGAGGCCTATCGTCTAAATAATCAGTTCGTTGATGTGCCTGTTGTCCAGAAAATCCAGGAGGATATCAGAAAGCGAGTTGAGAATGACAAAGAAATGATTTTGGAATTTATCAACCAAGGATATAATGTTGACGATGATATCAAGATGGAGGCTGTAGGATGTAGAGCTTCCAGTGTAGAGGGCCGTTTTTGTGTAGTTACTGCAGAAAAGGAAATCAAGGAGGATATTGAAAAGACATTGTCTTCAATAAATATTCAATTGGCAGGCTATTCTTTGTTGCCATTCGCTTTGGCGGATGTCATGCTTTCTGAGGCAGACAAAGAGGTCGGAGCTACATTGATTGACTTAGGTGCATCGTCTACTTCTATCGCAATCTATCGTGATAATGTTCGCCGTCACGTTAGAGTGTTGCCATTGGGAAGCAAATTGATCACTAAAGATATAAAAAATGTTTGTGGGTTGACTGCCGACAATGCGGAGAAAATCAAGAAGAGTCTAGGATGTGCATATCCTGGAGGTCTTGAGGAAAATGTTGTTGTCAGTGTCGCTGGAACAGATGTTAAGATACAGCAGGTTGAGTTGGCATCGATTATTGAGGCTCGTTTGGAGGAGCTTATGACGTATCTTCTTGGTGAGATGAACAAAGTTAATGCGTTGACTGCAACACGTAAGATTGTTCTGACAGGACGAGGAGCTCGTCTTAAGAAGGTTTGTGAGAAATTCACGAATGAGTTTGGCTTGGATACAGAAATCGGAAAAATCAAGGATGATTATTATGAGAAATACAGTCCGTATTTTGCATCGTTGGAGTCTGTTGGAGGAAACTATAACAAGATGGTCCGCAAGATGAATGAGTATGCCGCTTGTCTTGGAGTACTTGAATCTTCTGAGCTTGATACTTGTATCTTCGTCGGTAAGAATGAAATCGCTAAACCAGGAAAACCTGCTGGATCTCCTAATGGAAACGGAGGAAAAGGTTTTTCTCGTTGGGTTACTGGTCTTTTTGGAAGTGTCGCCGAGAAGACTGCTAATATAATAGATGCTACTGAACTCAAATAATTATTGATATGGAGGAAAATTTCACATTTATTGACGACTTTGAAGAAAAAAACATTATCAAAGTAATTGGTGTCGGTGGTGGTGGCGGTAATGCTACTAACTATATGTATGAAAACCATATCAATGGTGTAGATTTCGTCATCTGTAACACAGACCGCCAGGCTTTACGCCGTAGCCCTATTCCTCCTGAATTCCATATTCAGTTAGGAGAGAAGGGTCTTGGTGCAGGAAATGATCCTAACATGGGCCGTATGGCTGCTGAAGATTCTATTGAGAAAATCAAGGAGATGCTTCAGGGTACAGAGATGGTATTCGTCACTGCCGCTATGGGTGGTGGAACAGGTACAGGTGCAGCTCCTGTAATTGCTCATACAGCAAAGGAGATGGGTATTCTTACTGTCGGTATCATCACAATCCCATTCAAGTTTGAGGGACGCCGTCGTCTTCTCAATGCAATGGAAGGAATGCAGAGAATGCGCGAATCTGTCGACGCGATTGTTGTCATCTCAACAGATAGATTCCGTGAACTATATGGTAATCTTGGTTTGAAGGCTGGATTCTCAAAAGGTGATGAGATTTTGGCTATGGCTGCCAAGGGTATCGCTGAAATCATCACCGGTGACGGATATGTAAATGTGGATATGAACGATGTCCGTACAGTCATGACCAATTCCGGAGATGCATTGATGGGGTTGGCAAAAGCATCTGGACCGGATCGTGCTAAAAATGCAATTGAAGCGGCTTTGAACTCACCTTTGCTTATCAATAATAGTATAGAGAAGGCGAAGAATGTATTGCTTAATATATCTTATTCGTCAGAACACGAGGTGACAATTGAAGAGACAGACTATATTTGTCAGTATGTCCAGGATCAGATTGAGGGACACGGTGCAAACTTGATTTGGGGTGCATCTATCAATGATGATCTTGGAGAGGATTTGAATGTGACAGTAGTTGTTACTGGTATGAATGTCACTGATACTGATTTGACAGGAGATATGCAGATGACACAGCCTCAGACTTCAGCTTATGGATTCCAACAACCGGTCCAGAAAACTATTGCTGATGTGAGAACTGATATTTATTTGGGTGGTAATCATGTCGCTCCTCAGAATAACAGTGCTGGATTCAGTATGAGCAACGCAGAAATTGATAAAATATATCAAGGACATTCGGCTCAACCACAGATTAAAACTCCAGAACCAGAACCGATTCCAGAACCAGAGCCTGATCCGGAACCAATTCCGGAGCCGGATCCAATTCCAGAACCGGAACCAGAACTAATTCCGGAACCAGAACCAGTTGTTGCACCTGGTCCTAGACTACAATCAAGAGAATTAGATATCACTCAAATTGACGACGACGATGATTGATACTCTAGATATACCTAATCCTGACAAAACGTTTATCAAGGTGATAGGCGTTGGTGGCGGAGGAGGCAACGCAGTCGCATACATGTCTAAACAGGGAATTGAAGGTGTTGACTTCATCCTGATGAACACAGATATGACTGCGTTAAGACGCTGTACTTCCGTGCCCAAAAGAATCTTGCTTGGCAACAAAGGCCTAGGAGCAGGATCAGATCCTCGTGTCGGTATGGCAGCCATGCTTAGCGTCGAGGATAATGTTAGAAAGTTACTTTCTGATTCAACAGAAATGGTGTTCATCACTGCTACTTTAGGTGGTGGAACCGGTACAGGTGGAGCTCCTGTAGTGGCTCGTGTCGCAAAGGAACTTGGCATCCTTACGATCGGTGTCGTAACTACTCCATTCTCTTTTGAGGGTCCAGTCAGAAAAGCTAATGCGGAGGCTGGAATCCGAGAAATGAGAAAATATGTAGATTCTCTTGTCATAATCTCTAACGATAGACTTGTGAACAAAGACAAGAATCCTATGAGAAAATCAATGGGTCTACATTCAAGTTTTGCTGTATCGGATTCAGTGTTGGCTACAGCTGCACGCTGTATCTCTGATATGGTGACTCAGTCGGGTTACGTCAACGTGGATATGAATGATGTCCGCACTGTCATGACAGATTCTGGAGACGCTGTTATTGGTTCGGCAGAAGCATCTGCAGAGGTTTCTGGAGAATACCGTGCTTTGCAGGCTATGCGTGAGGCTCTAACTTCACCTCTACTTATCAATAACGATATCCGTAATGCCAAGAGCGTTTTGGTAAATTACCTATATTCTGATAAAGAAGTCACAATCGACGAGTTGTCTGAGACAATGGAGTTGGTTCAGATGAAGGTGAACGACGACGTGACTATCATCTGGGGTGCAAGCCAGGTGGAAGGTCTTGGAGATAAGTTGAAAATTTCTGTTGTTGTGACTGGACAGTCGTTGGCAGTTGAAAAGTTGATAACTCCTGAACCTGAGGTTTATTTCCCGCCGGTAGAAACGCCACCTCCGCCAAAGAATCCTGAAGTAAATAAGCCAAAGGAAGTGCTTGTTAAACTCGGAGACGATGGAGTCCTTGAGAAAGTTGAAGATGAAACAAAGGTCAAGGATAAGATCACATTAATACCGACAGGAAACCGTGACGGAGCAACTGTGACTAAGAAAAAACTCACTGCCGCTGTGTTTGGAGAAGAAGTAGATGAGACTCCAGCATACGGTCGAGTAAGAGCCGTTGTAGCAGAACGTAAGCCAGAAATCACATCTTCATTCTCTGTGAAATTGGATGGAGAGGAGATAAAGATGGGAGATAATAGTTATATCTCCAATAGACCAGATTAATTTGTAAAACTTTAAAATATAAAATACTATGGCATTGTTTGATGTTATCAGCGAGGATATAAAGAAAGCAATGATTGCCAAAGACAAGGTTGCTTTGGAGGCATTGCGTGGAGTGAAGAAAGAGTTTCTTGAGGCTAAGACAGCAAAGGGATCAAATGGTGATCTTACTGACGACGCTGCACTAAAGATTCTTCAGAAGATGGTAAAGCAGCGTAAGGAGTCTGCTCAGATCTTCACAGAGCAGAATCGTCCAGAGTTAGCAGAAAACGAGTTGGCTGAGGCATCAGTTATCGAGAAGTATCTTCCTGCAAAGTTATCTGACGCAGAACTAGAGGCTGAGATCAAGGCTATCATCGCTGAGGTTGGTGCAAAGACAGCTCAGGAGATGGGTAAGGTTATGGGTGTCGCAACAAAGAAGCTTGCTGGTAAGGCAGACGGTAAGGACATCTCGGCAAAGGTAAAGGCTTTGTTGAATTCATAATGCAAAATTCATAATGCATAATTTGTGTAGAGACGTGGCGTGCCACGTCTCTGCTGTTTTAAATAACGATCTTTCAAAGATTGTATTTGCTGAAAATTTGTATATTTGCATTATTGTGACGTAGGTTACGGTAATGTGGGTTACGATAATTTCAGCGGAGATAAAATTTTCTTATTTTTGTCATGAGTTGGTAATTAAAATTGTTGAAAATTATGGGGTTAAATAATGCACAGCTAGAAGTGCTTAATTGCATTTCTTGCATCGATAATGATAAAGATTTGAATTCATTAAAAGAGTTGTTGTCCAAATTTTTGAATGAGTTGCTTCAAAAAAAATTGGATGATATGTGGAATGAAGGAGAACTATCACAGGAGAAAATTGAAGAGTGGGGTAATTCTCATCTAAGAACTACTACAAATGAATAGTATACGTAATATTGTTCTTGATACTAATTATTTGATCCAATGTGTCTCAAGGAAAAGTGTATATTACCAAGTATGGAGTGATTTTTTGGATGGTAGGTACAATTTGTGTGTTTCAACAGAGATCCTGTCGGAATATGAGGAAATTATAGGGAGATTAATGTCTCCTGAAATTGCAAAAATTGTAATTGAGATGATTCTAAGGTCTCCTTATACATTAAGAATAGATGCCCATTTCAGATTTAGATTAATAGAAAAAGATCCAGACGACAACAAGTTCGTTGATTGTGCAATTGCTGCTAATGCAGAATATATAGTTAGTAACGATGCTCACTTTGATATTCTAAAAAATATCCCATTCCCATCTTTGTGTGTGGTTAGAATTGAAAAATTCCTAGAAATATTAAATGAAGAACGATAATAACCATTTGCCCGGCTCTGGGAAAATGGCTTATTTTAATTTGTCAGTATAGTAAACTTACAGTATCTTTCTCCTAAATTAATTATAACGTTATGGATATTAATGTGGGTATGATAATAGTAATTACGATAGCATTTGTTGCACTTGTTATAATTAATCGTAAAAAAGCAAAAATATCAGGAGCTGTTGGAGAAACAAAAGTCTCTATTTTGTTGAAACTTCTTGGAAAAGACTATAGCCTCTTAAATGATATCATGTTAGATACTAATTATGGAACTACACAAATTGATCATATTGTGGTGTCCCCTTATGGTATATTTGTTATAGAAACAAAAAACTATCAAGGATGGATTTTGGGCGGAGAAAACTCAGAATATTGGACCCAGAATATGTATGGAAACAAATATCAATTTAGAAATCCTCTTTTGCAGAATAACGCTCATGTTAATGTTCTAAGAAAGATATTGCCTTATTATGCAAATGATAATTTTGTCTCTATAGTTGCCTTTAGTGGAAAATCTACGTTGAAGGTTAATGTTAGTGAAGCTTGTCATGTCTTGTACATCTCAAAACTTTTATGGTTTATAAAAAAGTACAAAGAAGTAAAATTAAATCCATGCCAAATTGAAGAAATATGCAATTTGATAAATGATAATAATATAAGCTCTTCTGAAGTTAAAAAAAAACATGCGAAATTGGTAAAACAAAGAGCGAAAGAAAGCGAGACTCAGATAGAAAATGGAGTGTGTCCTAGATGTGGTGGTTCATTAGTAGAAAGATATGGTAAATATGGTACTTTTTATGGATGCTCGAATTATCCAAAGTGCAAATTCTCCATTTCCTCAAAATAAACCATATTTTGTGATGAATACTTATTGGGACTCGTCCTTACATATGACAAACAAAAAGACGCGAGGATTTCCCCGCGTCTTTTTGTTTGATATTCAGTTTTTTAATTCTGCATTTTTCTATATGTAAGTTTCGGAATCACTGGCTCCACTGCCTCTTTCAAAAACTCATCGAAATCATCGTAGTCGTTGAAACATAGTTTGGTAACTGTAGTCTCTTTTTTCATCAAACAGAAGTAGCCATACACGTCTTTGCCATCACGACCTGTGCGGACATAATCCAAATAGTAACCGTCGAATTTCTTCAAATCAACCTCACCTTCCTTGATTAGTCCGAAGAATCTGCTCACTTTGAGAATCGTACCGTCTACTTCAAGACTTCTTGTCTGCATCACCAAACGATAGATTAGGAAACCTGTGAATATCACTGCAAACACAGAAAAAATAATCCACCATTGTGTTGGCACCTCGCTTGGCATTATCGAAAGCACTAAACCGCAGATAGCAGGCATCAGTATGAAAATCGCTGTGATGTAGTAGAATTTGGGTCTGAATTTTGTCTTTGTCATATACGTTTTGTTCGTGTTTTTTGTAAAAATACTTTTTTGAAATCATATATCGGCAAATTCCGCTTAAAAGTTGAGGAAAAAATGTATATTTGCGAGAATTTGATATAGTTTGCAATGAATAGACTAACAGCTCAGGTAAAAGAAAAATTGTCAGGATTGAAGCTTAAGGCGGTCCTATTTGATATGGATGGAGTAATCTTCGATTCTATGCCGCATCATGCTGTCGCATGGGTGAAGGCTTTTGCCGACGAGGGAATCGTCTTCAATGAGTATGAGGCTTATAAGCGTGAGGGAATGACTGGTCCCGCTACTATCCAGGAGATGTATCTTGCTCAGAAGGGGCGTGAGGCAACTAAGGAGGAGTGTGATAGAATCTACGCTATTAAGTGCAAATACTTTGAGAATGAAGGTCCTGCTGGAGTTATGTCAGGAATCCGTGAAGTGCTAGAGTTTGTTCGCGACGCGGGTTTGCAAATCTTTATCGTAACTGGTTCGGGACAGCATTGCTTGTTTAACAAACTTGATTCTTTATTCCCTGGTATTTTTGCACCTGAGAGAATGGTGACTGCCTACGATGTGAAGAAGGGAAAGCCGGATCCAGAGCCTTACTTGATGGCTTTGAAGAAGGGTGGATTCTCGGCTGATGAGGCTATCGTGGTGGAGAATGCACCACTTGGAGTGACATCTGCCCACGCTGCAGGCATCTTCACAGTGGCTGTCAACACAGGTATTCTGCTTCCAGATGACTTGTTGAGCAAGGGTGCTGATGTGCTTTTCGACGATATGCATGAGTTTAGAAATGCACTTCCTGAGATGCTCGGGTAGGCACAAGACCTACATTTTTAGGGTAGGCACAAGATCTACCCCTACTGACTTGGATTTGAAGAATACATTATTAATAACGACTCGTTTATGCGAAGATTAAGATACATAGTTGCATTGATCTGGTGCATGTTGTGGGTTGGAGTGTCAGCACGCCAGCCTCTTGCATTGTCGCGTTTTGATAACTATACCCAGAAGGATGGACTAAATTATAATATTGTACAGTGTGCATATCAGGATGCACAGGGCTATATGTGGTTCGGTACAAGCCAAGGCTTACACCGTTTTGATGGTTACTCTTTCTATCCGTACAAATACGGTAGTGCAGAAGGTCAGGTCAGAGGAGAGTTGATTCGTTGCATTTATCAGGATACAAAGGGACGTTTTTGGGTTGGTACAGAAAATGGTGGATTGAATATCTACTATCCTAAAACACAGACTTTTGCTGCTATCCCTTTGTCTAAAAATGGAATGGCAAAATATTCAGCAAATTCAATTGCTGAAACACCAGATGGTAAAATCTGGGTAGGAACAGACGAAGGTTTAGCATACTTGAGTGATGGACTCCTTCTTGAATATTATCATTTTGAAAATGCGGAGATTGCAAGTATACCGTATATCAAGACTTTGAAGGTTGATAAGTATGGCAGAATATGGATAGGTACGGGAGAGTCTGGAGTCAAGATGTTTAACCCATCGTCGAAAGAACTTCGTTCTATAATTGAAGATTCTGAAGTACGATCAATCTGCATTACCAAAGATGATGTTGTTTGGATAGGAACATATGATAAGGGAGTCTATATTGTCGACATCATGGATAGAGGTAAGTTTGATTTGGTCCACCAAACCAACTTGCCAACAACCGGTGCAGAGGCTTCTGTTAAGGCGATATGTGAGGGTGCAGATGGCAGAATGTGGATTGGAACTCGTTCTGGTTTGATTTGCTATGATCGCATATTAAAGGAGTATGTAGTAAATGTGAACGACGTACATAATGAGATAACTTTGGTCAACAACTCAATTATAGATTTGTTTGTTGATAATAAGGGTGACTTGTGGGTTTGTACTCGTGGAGGTATCAGCTACAGAAATAGTGAGAAACAACCATTTGTCCTAATACAGGAGTCGAAAAACGACAACCGTTATTTGAATTGTGGACAGGTTTACTCATTCTTAGAGGTTACAGACAAGAAGGTTTGGATCGGAACAGAAAGTGGAGGTGTAAACATCTACGATATGAACAGTGGTAAGTTTGATTATATCACTAGCTCAAATTCCGGATTGTCTGTCAACTGTATAAAGAGTCTTGCTAAAGTCGGCAATGAGGTGTTGGTCGGAACATACATGGGTGGATTGAATGTGTTGGATGCACAGACTGGAAGAGTGAAACGCGTGTTCCGCCATTCTGATTCTGATAAAAATTCAATCATCAATGACAATGTTTGGAGCATTTGCGTCGCCAATAATGGAGATGTATTGTTAGGAACAAGTGATGGAGTAGACAAGTATAATCCAAAAGATGGCACTTTCAAGCATATGGACAAACTTGCTTTCAACAAGGAAGTTTGGAAGGTATTTGAGGATTCTGATAATGATTTGTGGATTTTCACTCCAGATGAGATCCTTGTCTATTTAGTAAAGGAGGAACGTACTATTGTCTACGGGGAGCGTGCTCGTTCCATAGTTGAGAAATCTAAGAATGTTTTCTATGTCGGAAGCTTGGAGCGTGGTGTCGTAGAATACAACAAGTATACAGGAGAGATTGGAACAATCTCTGAGAAAGATGGATTGTCTAACAATAATGTGCAGTCTATTTTTGAGTGGAGAGAATTCTATATAGTATGTACAACATCTGGCATCAGTCGTATCCATAAGGGTGATCATGAGATTATCAATTATGATGAGAGCGACGGTTTGCAGAGCCGCCAGTTCCATTACGGAGCCGTATACCAGTGTTCGGATGGCAGAGTTATGGTTGGAGGAAATGCAGGATTCAATATCGTAAATCTTGCTGATGTTCGTCTCAATGAATTTGTTCCTCCAATGGTGTTAGAAAACGTAAAAGTTTTCAATCAGGAGGTCCCAGACAACCAGATTTCCACTAATGAGGCTGGTGAGACTTGTCTGTCGTTGAATTACGATCAGAATATGGTCACATTCAAGTATTCAGCGCTTTCATATTCCCGCGTCAACAAGAACAAATTCAAATATCGCTTGGTAGGCCAGGACGAGAATTGGATTGACGCTGGCTTTGAAAACAAGTGTACATATACTAACTTGCATCCAGGAGAATATGTGTTTGAGGTGATGGGAGCCAACTGTGATGGAGTATGGAATGAAAAACCATTGAGAGTTCACCTTTATGTGAAGCCTCCATTCTGGAGTACATGGTGGTTCAAGACGCTAATGACAATATTGGTTGTAGGACTTGTGTTGATGTATCTCTACCATTATCGCAGCCGAATGATGCTTAAGAATAAATTGGATCTTGAGAAGCAGAGAGCTGAGGAGATGGAGAAGGTGGAGCAGTTGAAACTTGATTTCTTCACAAATATCTCACACGAGCTACGTACTCCATTGACGTTGATTCTTGGCCCATTGTCTAAGATTTTGAAAGACGATAAGGTATCATCGGAGTCAAAGAAAATGGCTGAGTTGGCAGAGAGAAACGCTAATAAGTTGCTACGTCTTGTCAACCAGATTCTTGACTTTAGAAAGATAGAGAGTGGAGCATTGCAAGCTGTGTATAAGCCAGGTGATTTGCCTGCTTTGCTTGAGACTGTGGTCCGTGCATTCCAGACAGAGGGGGAAGCAAAGGGAATTCAGATTTCGCTTGCTGTCGACGGAGAAGCCCGTGGCAGACGAATGTTGTTTGACTCAGATAAGATTGAGAAGATCGTCGACAACCTTGTTTCCAACAGTATGAAGTTCACTCCACGTGGAGGTGCGATCAAGATTGCAATGGATATGTTGCCACAGCATAAGTATGTGGCTGAGAATATTTGTGACAGCTTCCAAATCTCTGTTTCCGATACAGGAAAGGGTATGAGTGAGGATGACCAGAAGCATGTATTTGAGCGTTTCTATCAGAGTAATGCAGAGAAGGAGGCCGGAATCGGTACAGGAATTGGATTGAATCTTGTTTACGATTTGGTTAAGTTGATGGACGGAGAGGTTCTTCTCAACAGTAAAGTTGGAGAGGGTACAACATTCAAAGTCGTATTGCCATTGTTTGAGGCTGCTGCTGATCCAGAGGTTGAGAACGAAAAGTCGAATGAAAAAGAGTCGGCTTCAGAGGAACATGATGGCGATCTTCCAGAGATGTCAGATGAGGAGAAACCAGTGCTTTTGATAGCTGAGGATAATGAAGAGCTTCGTAAGTTTGTTGCTATACATTTTGAGTCGAGATTCAATGTGGTTGAGGCTGAAGATGGTAAGATAGCGTTGGATAAGGCTTCAGAGCAGATTCCAGATGTGGTTATTACAGACTTGATGATGCCGAATATCTGTGGAGATGAGTTGTGTAATAAGTTGAAACACGACGAGAAGACATCGCATATTCCTATCATTCTACTTACTGCCGTACATAGCAAGGAGAGTGAGATCGAGAGTTTGAAGCGTGGAGCCGACGACTATATCACTAAGCCATTTGATATTGAGGTTCTTGACCAGAAGGTAATGAATATGATGCGATTGAAGGAGAAGATCCGCAGTCGTTTCAAGATAGAGATGATCTCCGAGCCTACGAAGGTAGCTACACAGTCGCCAGATGAGAAATTCATGATTAAGGCGATGAAAGTGATTGAGGATAATCTTGCAGATGCAGATTTCGATATTGAGAAGTTTGCAGTAGAGGTGGGAGTGAGCCGCATGCAGTTGTATAGAAAGATGAACGCCATCACGGGAATGACAGTGAAGGAGTTTATTAGAAATATCCGTATCAAGCGAGCAAAACAATTGCTTGAAGACGGTGCGATGACCGTATCTGAGGTGGCATACAATGTCGGCTTCAAGGATATCGCGTATTTTAGAAAGTGTTTTAAGCAGCAAGTAGGAATCAATCCTTCGGAGATTTCCAAAGGAGAATAAATAATAGAGAAGAGGAATGGCAAATAGCAGCAAGAGTAGTTTTTTGCATAAACTGAATTTTAAGTATCGTCTTACCATTTTCAATGAGAACACATTGGAAGAGGCATGGCATATACGTTTGTCTAGAATGAGTGTTATTTCATTCTGTTTTGCAATCGCAGTAGTTTATTTTTTGATAATAGCAGTGTTGATTATCAAGACTCCATTGAGATCATTCTTGCCAGGATATACAGAATCTAATGAACTTCGTAAGCAGGTTATTTCGCAGGCAGTGCTTCTTGATTCACTACAGGAGCAGGCCAAAATCAACGACCATTATTTGACTATGTTGCAAAAAGTTGTGACTGGCGATATTGAGATTGGCGACAGCACAGCATCATTCAAGGATGTTGTTAAAATGGATATGTCAAAAGTTCAGAACAATCCGTCGGAGCGAGAAAACCAATATTGCTCACAATATGAGATTGCTCAGCGATATGCCACAAACTCAAAAATTTCAGAAACCAGCAAAAACCGACTAATGCATCGCCCTGCACTTGGTGTTGTAATTAGAGGCTTTGACACTTATTCGGGAGCAAATGGAGTGACTGTTAGCGTCGATCCATTGGAGAGTGTTTATTCGGCTTTGGATGGTTCTATTGTATTTGCAGGTTACTCTGCACACAACCGTTATTGTTTGCAGATCCAACACTCGGAAGGTTTGATGACAATGTATAAGTTTACTCAGCCATTCTTCAAGAGAATTGGAGAGCGAGTTCATGCAGGAGAAATTCTTGCGACGTTGCGTGGTTCAGAAACATCAGAAATGACATTTGAGTTGTGGCAGAATGGTCAGCCACTTGATCCAAATGACTACATCTCATTCTCTACTCAGAAGAAAGAGGTTATTCAGAAGGCTAAGAAGTATGAGGCTGAACCAACGGAACAGTCTGTTCAGACAAGACGTTCGCGTCGTGATACAACACAGTCAAGAGATACTTCTGTCAGAAGACAAAGAAGAGTGGAGGCACCAAATGAGCAACCAGCTGAAGCTAAACCAGCAGAATCTGCTGCTCCTGCTCAGACTCCGGCCCCAGCACCTGCTCCGGCCCCAACACCGGTCCCAACTCCAGCACCTGCACCTGCTGAAACACCTGCTCCGTCGGCTGAATAATGATATGATTATAAAGGCAGAAAAAGAAATGTCACAAAAGATAGTTACAATATTGGGTTCGACCGGTTCGATCGGCACACAGGCACTTGATGTAGTGCGTGAGAATCCAGACAGATATAAGATTGAGTCGCTAACAGCAGGAAGAAACGCTTCTTTGCTAATTGAGCAGATCAAGGAGTTTAAGCCGACAATTGCTGTTATTGCCGACGAGAGCAAGTATGAGGAGGTTAAGAATGCAGTGGCTGGCATGCCTACAAAGGTGATGACTGGCTCGGCTGCCGTTGCTGATGTCGCAGCTAACGATGCTTCTGAGATGGTACTTGTTGCGTTGGTCGGTTATTCTGGTCTTGCTCCTACAATCGCTGCTATCAAGGCTCACAAGAAGATTGCATTGGCAAACAAGGAGACATTGGTAGTTGCTGGAGATTTGGTTTGCAGACTATGTGAGGAGAACGGAATCAAACTTCTTCCCGTCGACTCAGAGCATTCAGCTATCTTCCAGTGTTTGGAGGGTGAGCGTCACAATAAATTAGAGAAGATCATCCTTACAGCTTCAGGAGGTCCATTCCGTGGCTGGACACGTGATAAATTGGAGAATGTGACTCCAGAGATGGCATTGAAGCATCCAAACTGGAGCATGGGAGCAAAGATCACTATCGACTCAGCGTCGATGATGAACAAAGGTTTCGAGGTTATTGAAGCAAAGTGGCTTTTCGACCTTACTCCTGATATGATCGAGGTTCAGGTACATCCACAGAGTGTCATCCACTCAATGGTGCAGTTTGAGGATGGAGCAGTGAAGGCTCAACTTGGCACACCAGATATGCGTATTCCAATCTCATTGGCGATGAGCTACCCAGATAGAATCTACCTTGGTGGAGAGCGTCTTGACTTTGATAAGGTTAAGCAGCTAACATTTGAAGCTCCAGATCCAAAAGTGTTCCGCAACCTTGCTTTGGCATACGAGGCATTGGATAAGAAAGGTAACGTGGCTTGCGTAGTTAATGCGGCAAATGAGATCGTGGTGCGTGAGTTTTTGAATAAGAAAATAGGATTCTTGCAGATGTCGGATATTATTGAGCAGACAATGGCTAAGATTGCGTACATCGCAAAGCCTACATACGAGGATTATATCCAGACAGATATCGAGGCAAGACGAGTAGCAGAAAGTTTTATAAAGTAATATGATATATACGTTAATTCAGTTTTTTGCCTCATTGTCGTTGTTGGTGGTGATCCACGAGTTTGGACACTTCATCACAGCGAAGATGTTTGGTGTCAGAGTGGAAAGGTTTTACATCTTCTTCAACCCTGGGTTTAGTCTATTCAAATTCAAACCGAAAAATAGCGAGACTACCTATGGAATCGGTTGGTTGCCTCTTGGTGGCTATGTGAAGCTTGCCGGTATGATCGACGAGAGTTTCGACACAGAGCAGATGAAGGGAGAACCGCAGGAGTGGGAGTTTCGTAGTAAACCAGCATGGCAGCGATTGATAATAATGGTTGCCGGAGTGGTGATGAATTTTCTTCTCGCGATAGCTATTTACGCTGGTATCGCATTCCACTGGGGAGATACTTATTTACCACTTGAAAATGCCAACGACGGTATGGAATACTGTTGGTCGGCACATGAGGTCGGCTTTGTTGATGGCGACAAGTTGGTCTCAGCAGATGGTGTAAAATTAAAAAGCTTGTCCGAAGAATCCATTCGCAAGATTGTAGATGCGAAGACGGTGCAAGTGGAGAGAAACGGATCCATCGTAGACATTGCAATCCCAGACTCATTTATGGCTATGATTATGAGAGAGGGAAAAGGTTTTGCCTACTACCGTACTCCGTTTGTAGTGCAGCAACCTATTGATGGAATGCCTGGTGCGGAAGCAGGGTTGAAGGCAGACGATAGATTGTTGACTATTGATGGACAGACAGTGTATCTGACTCAGGCAATGAGACAGATAGCTGAGCATAAGAACAAGTCGATGGAGTGGAGTGTTTTGCGTGGTGCTGACACGGTGAAGATGACTGTCACTCCAGATGTGAATGGCAAAGTAGGTGTGTATATGAAATCGCCATACGACTTGTATGAGATGACCCACGTCGACTACTCTTTGATTGAATCTGTACCTCAGGGAATCAAGACAGCAATCAAGAAGGTGACTGGATATGTCTCAGATTTCAAGTATGTCTTCACTCCCGAAGGTGCATCGTCACTTGGAGGTTTCGGAAGTGTAGCGTCATTGTTCCCAGACTCGTTTGATTTCCACGTGTTCTGGAGCATCACCGCATTCTTGTCAGTAGTGTTGGCATTCATGAACTTCTTGCCAATCCCTGCACTTGACGGCGGACACATATTATTTGTTTTGATTGAAATCATCACACGCAAAAAAGTCAGTCAGGATGTACTGATGAAAGCACAAACGATTGGCGTGGCGTTACTTTTGGCGTTGATGTTATTCGCAAATGTGAACGATGTACTTCGTTTATTTAAATGATGAATTTTAATGACTATGCATAAGTCTGGATTTGTAAATATAGTGGGTAATCCCAACGTCGGAAAATCCACATTGATGAACACATTGGTGGGTGAGCGTATCTCCATCATCACTTCGAAGGCGCAGACAACGCGTCATCGTATCATGGGAATCGTCAACGGTGATGATTTCCAGATCGTTTACTCAGATACTCCGGGAGTGTTGAAACCAAACTATAAGCTTCAGGAGTCTATGTTGGGCTTCTCTACAAGTGCCCTAAAAGACGCCGATATTCTACTCTACGTGACAGACACAGTGGAGAAGGGAATGAAGAATAGCGACTTCGTAGAGAAGGTAAAGAAACAGCAGGCTCCCGTCTTACTTATTATCAATAAGATCGACCTTACTGACCAGCAGAAGTTGGAAGGTTTGGTAGCACAGTGGAAGGAGATTCTTCCAAATGCTGAGATTATTCCAATCTCTGCCGCTAACAATTTCAACGTCGACTACGTATTGAAGAGAATCAAGGATTTGTTGCCAGAGTGCCCTCCATACTTTGAGAAGGATGCTCTAACAGATAAACCAGCACGATTTTTCGTTACAGAGATCATTCGTGAGAAGATCTTGACTAATTATGATCGTGAGATTCCATACGCAGTGGAGGTGGTTGTAGAGTCGTTCAAGGAAGACGATAACCTTATCAGAATCAACGCTGTCATCAACGTCGAGAGAGATACACAGAAGGGTATCATCATCGGTAAGGGTGGAAACATGTTGAAGAAAGTCGGTACAGAGGCTCGTAAGGATATCGAAGCATTCTTTGGCAAGAAGGTATTCTTGGAGTTGTTCGTGAAGGTAGAGAAAGATTGGCGAAACAAAGAGTTGAAGCTTAAATCTTTCGGATACGACGCAGATATTTAACCCTCAAAAATTAGAAAGGAAAGAGAATTATGGCAAGTAATCTTGTAGCAATAGTAGGACGCCCAAATGTAGGTAAGTCCACATTATTCAATCGTCTTACACAGACGAGAAGTGCCATCGTCAACGATGCTGCTGGCACAACACGTGACCGCCAGTATGGTAAAGTATTATGGTGCGGTAAAGAGTTTTCTATCGTCGACACAGGTGGATGGGTAGTCAACTCAGATGATATTTTCGAAGGAGAGATCCGTAAGCAGGTAACTATCGCTGTTGAAGAGTGTGACGTTATCCTATTCGTTGTAGATACAATGAATGGCTTGACAGACCTTGATTCAGAGGTAGCGCAGTTGCTACGTCAGAGTAAGAAACCAGTTGTGGTTGTTTCCAACAAGGTAGACAACAACGATTGGCAGTATGCGTCGGCTGAGTTCTACAAGTTAGGACTTGGTGAGCCAATGTGTGTGTCAGCAATCAACGGTAGTGGTACAGGTGATTTGCTTGACCGTGTGCTTGAGGTTATGCCTGCTGCAGAGGAGGATGAGACAGTTGACACATTGCCAAAGGTGGCTGTAGTAGGTCGACCTAACGCAGGTAAGTCATCAATCATCAACGCCTTCATCGGAGAGGAGAGAACAGTGGTGACAGATATAGCGGGTACAACAAGAGATAGTATCTATACACGTTACGATAAGTTCGGATACGATTTCTACTTGGTAGACACAGCCGGAATCCGTAAGAAAGCAAAGGTGACAGAGGATTTGGAGTACTTCTCAGTGATTCGTTCAATTCGTTCGATTGAAGATTCCGACGTCTGCGTACTAATGCTTGATGCGACGCGAGGACTTGAGGCTCAGGATTTGAACATCGTGCAGTTGATCCAGAAGAACAACAAGGGTTTGGTTGTCGTTGTCAACAAGTGGGATTTGATTGAGAACAAGGATGCAAACAGTTCAGCTAAGTTTGAGCAGAAGATCAAAGAACGTTTGGCTCCATTCACAGATTTCCCAGTCATCTTCACATCTGTAATCAACAAGCAGAGAATCTTCAAGGTGATCGAGGCTGCAATCGACGTCTACAATAACCGTACACAGAAGATCTCAACAAGCAAGTTGAACGAGTTCTTCTTGCCGTTGATAGAGAACTATCCACCACCAGCATTGAAGGGAAAGTATATCAAGATCAAGTACGTGATGCAGTTGCCAAACACAGCAGTCCCATCATTCGTCTTCTATGCTAACCTTCCACAGTATGTGAAGGATCCATACAAGAGATTCTTGGAGAACAAGTTGCGCGAGCAGTGGCGTTTGACAGGTACGCCAGTCAACATCTACGTTCGTCAGAAATAAATTTTGGAATTTTGGAGAAGATGGCAAAACTACCATCTTCTCTAAACCAAATAAATAGGATTACAAAGGGCGATAGCCCTTGTCCACCCACATCGCGAGCCCCGTAGGGCGAGCGTCTAATAAAAAAGCGTGTTTCGACAACACGAGAAAATTGGATAAATAAAGTACAAAATATAATGTTATTATGTTAGTTAAAACTTATGCAGCGTCAATCAACGGAATTGATGCAGAATTAGTAACAATTGAGGTCAACCTCAGCAGTGGATTCAGATTTTCAATTGTAGGATTGCCAGACAGTGCAGTGAAAGAGAGTCAAGACCGTATCACAACGGCCATCATGAACTCCGACTATCCATTCCCACGTAAACAGATTGTGGTCAATCTTGCACCAGCCTACATGCGTAAAGAGGGCACAGGTTACGATTTGACTTTAGCCGTCGGCATACTTGCGGCATCAGATGTCATTGCCGAAGACGCATTGGATGGCTATTTGGTTATGGGAGAACTGTCGTTGGACGGTTCGGTGCGAGGCATCACCGCGTCGCTCTCTATTGCTATTATGGCTAAGCGACTCGGGTTTAAGGGATTCATTCTGCCTAAAGAGAACGCCAAAGAGGCGGCTGTTGTAGGTGGATTGGACATCATCGGTGTAGAGAGTTTGACAGAAGTTGTGGAGTTTCTGAATGGAAACCTCAACATCGAGAAAACCGTCATCGATACTCAGGAGTGTTTCTTCAGCAAACGAGACATCTTTGAAAGTGATTTCAGGGAAGTGTGTGGACAGGAGACAGCAAAGAGAGCTATTGAGATTGCCGTCGCTGGAGGACACAACCTGATTATGATTGGCACTCCTGGTTCCGGAAAATCAATGTTGGCGAAATGTGTACCGTCAATAATGCCAAGTTTCACTCTAGATGAAGCCTTGGAGACGACGAAAATCCATTCCGTCGCTGGTGTATTGCCAAAAGACACATCCTTGATGACGACGCGACCATTCAGAAGCCCACACAATAACGTGTCTGGAGTAGCGTTGCTAGGAGGCGGAAGTTATCCCAAACCTGGGGAAATATCTCTTGCACATAATGGAGTGCTCTTTCTCGACGAATTACCCCAGTATAATCGAGCTGCGTTGGAAGAACTACGTCAGCCACTGGAAGATCATAGAATCAGTATTTCGAGAGCAAAGTTTTCGGCAGAATTCCCGTCGTCTTTCATGCTCATAGCTGCCATGAATCCATGTCCGTGTGGACATTATGGCGATCCAAATCACGAGTGTACCTGCTCCCAGCTTGAGGTGCAGAAATACATGAGCCGCATCTCAGGTCCGTTGATGGATCGAATCGATTTGCAGGTCAAAATTTCTCCATTAAGCCATAAAGAACTGCTTGAAAACAAGGGTGGGGAAGCGAGTGTGAATATCCGAGCAAGAGTGGAGAAAGCAAGAAAGATCCAGCAGGAACGATTCAAGGACGACAAGACCATCCATTGCAATGGTCAGATGGAGAAACGACACTGCGACATGTATTGCAAGATTTCTCCCGAAGCCGAGGATTTGCTCGAAAAAGCAATGAAGAGACTCAACTTCTCCGCACGTGGTTATTTCAAAATTCTCAAACTTGCCCGTACCATCGCCGATCTTGCTGATTCCGCAGATATTGATTCTACACATGTGAAGGAGGCTCTTTCCTATAGAAGTTTGGACAGAGAGAATTGGTGATGAAGTATTGTTTCTTCAAAATTTGAATGTATGGATATAACTAATCTTTAAGGTCACAATTTGTGACCTTAGAGAGAGGTCGTGGACAGCATTCAAACTATCTGCCATTATGCTTATGGGAACTTCTCCAGAAACAATTCTATCTGAAATGGTGTGATTTTATAAATTCGCATTATAAAACCCCTAAAGTTGGTCAACAGCTTTAGGGGTTTTGTTATTAATGATGAAAGTTTGTGTTTATTATTCCAATATTACTCAAGAATGCTAATCCAAGTAACAAACCGAAATATCCGAATAATGATAGCATGAAGCTAGTAAAATAAGGAAATGGCAGGAATATTGAAATAATTAGCATGATTAATGTTGGTGCGGCGACAAATATATTGAACACAATAGCTCCTGTGGTTCCGTCGTTTCCACACATAAATAGAAATAATGTACTAATGCACCACCCTGCAAAAGTGGCATAAGTCATAGCGTTGACAAACGCTGGAGCAATATTTAATAGATACAATATTGCATTGGCAAAATTGCATATTCCTGAAATGATTAGTACTGGGAAACATATGCATAGAATTAATTCTTTCACTGATTCCATAATTGAATACTTTTTGATTAGACTTGATTGGATTATAAATAGTAAAGAACCTTAATCGCTTCTGGAGCGATATCGGTAAATGCTATTGAAGCTAACTGCATGAAACTCAACTTGACTGTCATCACAATCTCATTAATATTAGAAATTATTGTGTGTACCATAATGCTCAAATTTTAGTTAAACGTTATTTGTTTTTGTTGAGGCAAAGATATGGCGAGATTTTCCTTCATAAAAGAGCAAAAGTGCCTCAAAAGTGAGCAGAAGTGAATATAATACATAATGCATAATTCGTAATTCATAATTGTCGGTATAAATCCTTCTTAGTGGGGATTTCCAACGATGATATTTGTAGAGATGGGACATTGAGGTGCACCCCAAAAGTTGGACATTAAAAAAATAAAATTTATAAAGTATGGGCTCGGTATTGAACCGGGCTCATACCGTTTAATCTAAGTTTGATTCTTTTATTGTTGTACCACCAGATGTACTTTTTAAGCTGAA
>JAZUGF010000077.1:0-25057 GCA_045641065.1 Paludibacteraceae bacterium
CACTATGCTTCAAACTGCAATGCAAATGTATTGTTCTTCTGTCGATTTATGCAAATTCTATCCGACATTTTTACCACGCAATTTGACCTATAGAAGCATAGCTTATAAAAATACCACGCAATTTGACCTATACGCCTAAAATTTTACATTCTTAACCATATGCCTTTAATCCAGTAGGAAAAGAATGCAAACAAAAAAGCATTTGCAAGACTTTTGCAAATGCTTTTAACGATAGTGTAATTTGTGCTTATCCTAACTAGCCTAATATGCAGGCTTATTTATACAAACACAAATATGGAGTATCTTCTGTTGCTCTGCAGCGGAACTTTACTCCCTTCTCAACAACAAAAGTCTCAAACTTCTTGTATGTCTTCCACTCAGTCTCGCCTGGCATCATAACCTCCAACTTTCCAGATGTCACTGTCATGATCTCGATTGTTGATGTACCAAACTCATACTCTCCTGCTGCCATAACACCAATTGTGGCGCGGCCCTCTGCACTTTCCAACGCAATGCTTTTTACATTACCGTCGAAATACTCATTCGTCTTAAACATGATTTATTTAGCTAATAAAATTTTCATACATTTTTCAAGCGACTCTGTCCAGTATGGCACTGCGGCGCCTGCCTCCGCAATCTTTCTCTTGCTCAACACGCTGTACGCTGGGCGCTCTGCTGGTGTAGGATACTCGTAGCTCTCGATAGCGTGGAGATTCGCTTTGCATCCTGCCAACTTGAAGATAAGCTTTGTGAAGTCGAACCAGCTTGCCACTCCGTCGTTTGTGTAGTGGTAAACCTCGCAACCCTTGATGCCTTTGTTGACCAAGTGCATGATAGCCTCAGCCAAATCAGTGGCGTATGTTGGAGTGCCGACCTGATCGTAGACAACACTCACGTCTTCACGCTCGCTGCCCAAACGAATCATTGTCTTCACGAAGTTGTTTCCAAACTCACTGTAAAGCCATGCTGTACGCACGATTGCAGCGTCGCAACCAACCTCACGAACAAGGTTCTCTCCGCTCAATTTTGTACGTCCGTATGCTCCAAGTGGCGACGTCGGATCTGTCTCCTTCAATGGTGTGTTCATCTTGCCATTGAAAACATAGTCTGTAGAGACGTGAACGAACTTAGCTCCCAACTCTTTGGCAACGACTGCCAAATTGCCTGGTCCGACGGCGTTGATCTTATGAGCGATATCCTCATTGCTCTCTGCCTTGTTCACATCTGTATATGCTGCGCAGTTGATGATAACCTCTGCCTTCGCATTCTTCAAAATTGTTCTTAGTGATTCCAAATCAGTGATATCCACCTCTGGCATATCAGTGAATGTGAAATTATGCTGAGGATAGTTGGCAGAAATCTTTCTAAAAGAGTTGCCAAGCTGACCGTTTCCTCCTGTAACAAAAATATTCATATCTGACTATTAGAATACCTCAGCGTCCTTTAACAAAGGATGCTTTGTGTCTTTTTCTGATAACAAAAACTCGCAATCCAACTTAGGCCACTCGATTCCGACCTGTGGATCATTATACATGATACCAGCGTCTGCATGTGGAGCATACACATTGTCTACTTTGTATGTGAACACAGCCTCATCGCTCAACACCAAGAAACCATGAGCAAAACCACGTGGGATGAAAAGCTGACGATTGTTATCCTCAGTTAGTTCGACAGCAACATACTTTCCGAATGTAGGAGATGATTTTCTAATGTCGACAGCAACGTCAAGAACAGCACCTTTGACAACACGCACAAGTTTAGCCTGAGAAGCGTCGCCCTTCTGGTAATGAAGCCCTCTAAGAACGCCCTTCGACGACTTTGACTGATTCTCCTGTACAAACTCTACATGATGACCGATATGCTCGTCAAACTCTGCCTGTTTGAACGACTCATAGAAATAACCTCTACTATCACCAAACACCTTTGGTTCAATAACAAACACGCCTTCTACTGGCTGCTCTATATAATTCATAGTTTATTATTAATCAACGAAATAATATATTGTCCGTATTTAGTCTGTTTCAATGCAGTTCCCAAGTCGAGCAACTGCTGGTCTGAGATCCAACCATTACGCCATGCGATCTCTTCGATACATGCCACGTAGAATCCCTGACGGTTCTGGATTGTCTCAACAAAGTTGGAAGCCTCAAGCAAAGAGTCGCAGTTTCCAGTGTCGAGCCAAGCGAAACCACGTCCGAAAAGTTCAACTTTTAGAGTTCCCTCCTGCAAGTAAGTCTTGTTCAAATCTGTGATCTCATACTCACCTCTTGCACTTGGTTTCAATTCATTAGCTCTTTTGCAGACGGTGCTGTCGTAGAAATACAAACCTGGCACTGCATAGTTGCTCTTAGGCTGAACAGGCTTCTCCTCCAATGAAGTCACCTTACCATTCTCGTCGAAACCTACCACACCGTATGCTCTTGGATCCTTAACATAATATCCGAATACCATTGCACCAGACTTGATCTGCGCTGCCTTCTTTAGCATTGCGGAGAAGTTAGCGCCATAGAACATATTGTCACCAAGTATCAAGCAAGCATCGTCGCCAGCAAGGAACTCCTCTCCAAGCACAAAAGCCTGAGCCAAACCGTTTGGTTTTTCCTGTACCTTATAAGCAAAACGCATTCCAAGAGAAGAACCGTCGCCTAGCAATTGCTCAAACATAGGTAAATCTCTCGGAGTGGAGATAATCAAAACCTCTTTGATTCCTGCCAACATCAAAGTTGACAAAGGATAATAAATCATTGGCTTGTCATAAACAGGCATAATCTGCTTGCTTATGGCCTTAGATAACGGATAAAGGCGAGTAGCACTGCCACCCGCCAAAATTATTCCTTTCATTTCTTCAACAATACCGTTTTAATCGCGTTTTCCAACTCTGCTTCTGGCAAAGCTCCTCTGTTTGCCTGAGGTTCACCATTAACCGGAACAAAAATCAAAAGTGGAATGCTTGTAGCACCGAATGCCTGAGCCAATTCTCTGTTCTTATCAACATCGATCTTGTAGACATCTATCTGATCTTTGTATTTCACTGACAAATTATCCAAGAACGGAGAAATTGTACGGCAAGGTCCACACCATGTAGCGTAAAAATCAATAATACATGGTTTCTTACCTTTATACTGCCATGTCGCACTCTGGACAAAATCACAAATCTGTGCACGGAACTCATCCTGATTGATGTGCTTTACCAAAGAATTCTGTGCTGCCACAAATGAACTTGTTGCAAACAACAATGCCAATGTAGCGAATATTTTAGCCATTGTTTTCATATCGTTTGTTTTTTCAAAATAACACTATTTTGTTTCTTTTGGGGTCAAAGATAGTGCTAAATGTTCAAAATGGAATTATAATATTTCATTTTTTCTGCTTCCAAAAACAAATAAATGTTAAAGTGAAAAGAATCATTGCTGTATTTCAACAAATTAGCATTTACACATTTTGTCATTGATTTCTATTTTCAACAAAATATAGTATATTTGCGTCATATATATATACAGAAAGACTTCATTTAGATATTATGAATAAAAAATCTTTAATTGCTGCTGTCGTTGGATTTTTCTTTGGAGGTCCATTAGGTGCTATCATTGGTTTCGTTCTTGGGAAAATATTATTTTCCGACAGCGACGAAAGCAAGAGCGACGAGAATAGTGACAGTGATGGCGATGACAATGACTTTAATGACACCGACGAGAAAAATTTCAAACACTGCATTCTTATCCTTCTTGCCGAAATGATGAATGCCGACGGAAAGCAGATGAGCTGCGAGTTGGACAGAGTAAAGGCTACAATCCGTCGATACTATAAAACTGAATCTGAACAGAAAGCTGCACTTAAGCAATTCCAGACTATCCTAACCAGAAAGCATAACATCAATACGGTCTGCAGCAGCATCAACAAACATCTCAACTATATCGCTAAGTCTGAGCTTATCATGGAGATTTTGGCGGTGGCATATGCTGATGATAACTTCGACAGTTATGAAGAGTCGGTAATCAAAAAAATCGTCAATGCTCTAAATATCACTCCTGGTGAATACAAGAGTATCTATATGCTTTTCATGAAGAAGTACAAACAAGGATACTATAACACTGGCGACCGTTCTGAACAGTCTTCTTATTCAAATTCAAGCAACAATTCTTATTCTAACCAGAATAACAATTCAAATCAAAACAGCTATAACCGTAGCAGCAACAGCGGTTATAACAGCAATTCAAATAATAACAATAGTTATTCAAACCGCAATAGCAATTCCAACTCAAACAGCAATAACTACCGTCGAACAAGCGGTGTTTCCGTAAGCGAAGCATACGATATTCTTGGCGTGGCAGGAAATGCATCCGACGCAGAGATCAAGAAGGCTTACCGTGTGTTGGCAGTGAAATACCATCCTGATAATGCAGCTGCTTTGGGCGACGAAGCTGTACGTCAGGCCACTGAGTCAATGAAGAAAATCAATGCTGCTTGGGAAGTATTGAAAGATGCAAGAGGCATCAAATAAAATGCGAAATTATAAATGCTGAATGCTAAATTGAACGACACTCATTAAGACATGCTACTGAATCATGGTTGTGATTGGAATATTAGTGATAGTTTTAGTTTGTTACTGTGAAATTCGCAACAGCAAAAGCAAAAACGAAGACAACGACAAAGACAATGACAAAAATCTTTCCAGCCCCAAATATTGCATTCTTGTGCTTCTTGCTGAAGTGATGAAGGCAGACGGGAAGCAGATGGTATGCGAGCTGGACGAGGTGAAAGCATACATAAGGGAACATTACAAAACAGAGAATAATCAAAGAGAAGCTCTCAAACAATTCCATGACATCCTTAATAGCAATGAAGAACCTGACTTGAAGAAAGAAAGCCTACCGAGCAATGGCGATCCAATACCATCCAGATAAAGTATACTCTTTGGGCAACGAAGCTATCCGTCAGGCCACAGAGACAATGAAGCAAATCAATAAGGCCTGGGATGTGGTGAAGATGGCAAGGGGGATAAAATGACAAATTGTGAAATAATGAATAACTAATTGACATCTTGAGAATAATGACAACACTCATAATAACATGTTTATTAGGCAATATAAATCCCAGTAATTGGGCTGCCGTATTTTGGGGCATTATATCCACTATCGCATCGTTAATTTATTTATTGGGGCAACGAATTCTCAACAGCATAGAAGATGACCAACTGGAAAAGAAAAGAAATACGACTTACGACAATTGGATGGGCAACCAAACGTCTGGCGTGAACAAATCTGAAACCAGGAAAGAAAAACTTTCCAAACTCGTGTACTATATCATTGCGTTGCAAGTGAAAATGAAAGGCATTTGCATTAAAAAAGACGAACATGCAGACTCCATAATACGCAGATATTACAAGTCGGAAAAAGAGCCTCAAAAATTATTTGATCAATATCAAACCTTATTCCAAGACGTCAATACGATTAATATTGACAAGATATGCGATGGTATAAATCTCTACTTCAATTTCGCAACCAAATCTGAGATTATCATGGAATTGTTGTCTGCTGCCTATGCCGACAATGTCTTAAAAGATGACAAATATGCCATGATACAGAATATCATAGAAAAAATAAACATCTCAAATGAGGATTTCCAAACAATATGCGCCATATTCCATGTAATGCACAGACACGGTTATTTCCTAACTCCATCTGATTTTTCCATCAATTCAATAACTTTATCCAAACAAGACGCATTAAACATTTTCGGTGTCGACTGCTACAATGAAACCAATATAAAAAAGGCTTTTCATGCTTTGACAATGAAATACTATCCAGACACTGCAGATCTATGCGGTTATGAGTCAGAACACAAAATATCAGCCATAAATAAAATCATAAGATCGGCACACGATCTACTAGAAAACTCTAAAAAAAATACCCAAAAGGAAACGACATATAAGGATAGCATTCTTGTGCTCCTTGCAGAAGTGATGAAGGCCGACGGCAAACAGATGGTGTGCGAGTTGGATAAAATCAAGGAGACTATTTGCAGATACTACGAGTCGGTGGAGATGCAAACGGAAGCCCTCAAAAACTTCAAGGATATTCTCGGTCAAACAACAGATTTGAAGGAAGTGTATCAAGCGGTAAACGAAAGTCTCGGTTATGTAGCCAAATCAGAGCTTATAATGGAACTATTGGCTGTGGCATACTCCGATGACCACTTCTCCGACAAAGAGTATTCATGTATCCAAAAAATCTCAAGGAATTTAAATATTTCGACTTCACAATTCGAAAGCATCTACACTCTTTTTATAAAAAAGCATTCCAAAGGTTTTTATAAAGACAAAGACTCTCAACAATCCGACTCAAAAGATTATAACAATCGAAATAGCTACGACTTCCATCAGCACATAAAAAGTCCCGTGGATGAAGCCTACACAGTACTTGGTCTCAACAGCAAGGCTTCCAATGAAGAGATTAAAAAAGCATACCGTGCGTTGGCCGTGAAGTATCATCCAGATAATGTTGCAAACCTTGGCGACGAAGCTATACGTCAGGCTACAGAGACAATGAAACAGATCAATGTGGCATGGGAAACGGTGAAGATGGCGAGAAGAATAAAATAAACGTATATTTGTATGAAACTGATCTATATAAAGAGAGTACTTATCAATTTATTAAGAATTTTTTTAATAATATTGACTTTATTGGCATTTGCGACGGACAACACGATATGTGGAATTTTATTTCTTATAGCAACTGCGATGTCACTTGATTTTTCATTTTTTCCGGGAAGTGGAAAGAAAAAATCATTTACGAAAGAAGTGAAAGAAGACAAACCAAAAGCTGAGTTCATAATATCAGACTATAGATACTGCATTCTTCTATTGTTAGCAAAACTGGTTAAAAAGGCTGGCAATTACAAATTAAATTCAGCAAAGAGGATTGTCCGCAAATACTATATAGGCCAAGAGGAACAAATAACTGCAATAGTTGAGTTTGACTCTATCCTTTATAACTATGATTTCATCAACATAGAACAAAGCTACAAATTTCTCAATGAGAATATATCTCACGACAGAAAGAAAGAGATATTATCAGATTTGTTAGATGTGGTTCATTCAGGAGAATCAACCTTTAATGAAATGTCTTCAAACTCCTTCATACAAGAAGTCGTATGGAATTTTGGAATTTCGCGTGCGGAATATCTTGAATTGAAGGAGAAATGCAAAATGAAATTCGTTTACGAAAGAATGGACGAATCAAAAAAAGACTCCAAAAAGAAAAAGGATAAGAAAAAGAAAAATAAAAAAAGTACTGTAGACTACGGGAAAAAATCCCATTCCGAAGATTCGAAATTCGAGGACAATGCCAAATCTGGCGACGATACAGAATTCCAATTTGATAATTCCGGAGACCAAGAGTTCAACTACACTGCGTTCACCGACGAGGAATCCAAATATAAATATTGTGTTCTCGTGTTGTTGGCAGAGGTGATGAAGGCAGACACAAAACTGATGACAGATGAGTTGGGACGCATCAACGTCGTAATCAAAAGATACTTCAAGACGGAATCTGAACAGAAGGATGCTTTGCTACAGTTTATGGCACTACTCAATTCCAGACCAGAAATGAGTTTAGTGTTCTTCACCATAAATGAAAATTTCGACAATGCAGCAAAATCAGAACTTCTAATGGAGTTGTTTGCCGTCGCATACTCTGATGACAAATTCCACGATAAAGAGAAGAATCTGATTAAACGTTTCGCTAAGAATCTTAATATATCAGCACAAGAGTATAATAGCATCTATACCCTATTCCTAAAGAAGTATAGAGAAGGTTATTATAAAGTAAACGATAACGAAAACGCTGACGAAAACGCTGACGAAAACGAAAACAACTGTCATACTGAATTCGAGCCAAGAGACTATATTCAAGATGCTTACGACATTCTTGGAGTAGAGAAAGACGCGTCAGATGAGGAAGTCAAGAAAGCCTACCGAGCTTTGGCAGTGAAATTCCATCCCGATAATGCCGCAAACTTAGGAGAAGAGGCAATCCGTCAAGCCACAGAGACAATGAAGCAGATCAATGCAGCGTGGGAGACGGTGAAGATGGCGAGAGGAATAAAGTGATAATATTGGCACAAACATCATGAATATACTTAAGAAAAAAATTTACTGTATAATAGCCGGACTGACACACCAATTTTACACTTATACTTTTTGCAGATGGTTATTAGGGACAATTTGCGGCTCCGTTGGAATTATAGCTGGATTGATAATAGGAAGACTTGTTTGTGATGACATTGAGACCGGTATTTACTCAGGTTTTACAGTTGGTTTAACCGTGGGAATCGCACTCGGTGTCTTCATCGGCAATATCATAGCCAAGCGTTTAAATGCATTAAAGATCGATGTTTTTGATTATAGATTCAAGACGCTTTTATTGTTGGCGGATATAATGAAAGCGGACGATCGACGTATGGATTACGAGTATGACAAAGTCAAAAACATTATCAACAAATACTACCAAAAAGAATCTGATCAGAAAGAGGCATTTGAAATATTTGAGAATACACTTGAAGAAGATGTAATCGATGCAATAGATGATGTATGCGACGAGATCAACGAGCAAGCGGACTACCAAACAAAAATTAATATTGTCTTTGATTTGTTAGACGTTGCATATTCCGACAACGAATTTGATTATGTGGAAAAAAATGATATTGATTACATAATAAACAAATTAAATATTTCGGACTCTGATAAAGAAAAAATATATAGAGAAAAATATGAACAAGAGTCAAAACAGCGTATCGAAAGTGAATTTCTTGAAGAGGATGCAAACACAGAATCTCTATTCAAACATTGTTTGCTCATATTGTTAGCTGAAGTCACAAATGCAGATGAAATAAAAAAGGACTGCGAGTATGACAGAGTAATGGCGACTATACAAAGATACTACAAGACTGAGGAGGAACAAAAAGAAGCACTCCATCAATTCCATAATGTCAACAAAAAATACGACATCAAAGAACTCTGCAAAAGCATCAAGAATAAAATCAACGTTCTTGCGAAATCTGAACTGATCATGGAATTGTTGGCAGTTGTTTATGCCGACGATATAGCCACGAAAAAAGAGAGAGAAATAATCAACAAAATTGTAGAATATTTGAATATTCCAAACTATAACAGCATAAGAAACAGTTTTATGCAGAAATATAAAAATGGTTTCTACTATACCAATAAAGAAAACTCACAGTGGACAAAAAAAGATTCAAATAGTGAATACAATCAAAAAAGCAATAGCAACTCTGATAATAATGAAGAATCATACGAGCACAATAACAGGAAATTCCACAATATAGGCAAAATATCTATTAACGAAGCGTATAGTATACTTGGTGTTTCAGACACAGCCTCAGAAGAAGAAGTCAAAAAGGCCTACCATGCTTTAGCTATTATATACCATCCCGATAATGCAACAAACTTGGGCGACGAGGCTATCCGTCAAGCTACAGAGACAATGAAACAGATCAATGTGGCATGGGAAACGGTGAAGATGGCGAGAAGAATGAAATAAATTTTTATTTTCCTCCCATCAAATACCAACTTGATTTGTCGGCATGGCATCGCTTGTCTTTGAATTTATATTCAAGGATAATTTCATGTGTGGAGAAGGGCGACGCGAAATCTCCATGCACCACTAAATCAAAACTATATCCGAGGTAGAGATGCTCACCAAGCCCTACTCCTGCATTGATAATCAGATCTGTAGAACCTCCGCCCACCAAACTATGCCTGCAACTGATGCCTCCAGCCCATGCGTCGGCTTCCTTATTCTTTGCTTTGATAAGTGCAACATGAATTTCTCCCTGCAAACGATCGGAATCATACAACTGAGCCATTCCTCCAGCGTATAAATGGAGTCTTCTCAATGTGGGACGACGGTAGGATCCATAAAGGTAGAAGGCATTGACAGTGATTCGTTTGTCCTGACGCGTCAACCAATCTTCCATATTCTTTGCGGAAAAGCCAACGGTAAGTTCACCATCCTCTATGCCAACGATTCTTCGTTTGTGTATCCACTCCACACCAAAACTGAAGTTTGGATTCACCTCGTTGTTGTCGTATAAACTTACGTCGTCCATGTCGTCGGCAGAAACTTTACTCACGTCTTTCTGCTGTGCCACAAAACCACCTTCCAAACCCAGATTAACTCTGTCGTTATCAGAGCCAAGACTGAATATATAATTGCCATCAATCTTTACCGTCGAGGTATACCCTGCCCTATCCACCTGCATCTTTCCTCCAAACAACGATCTCAATTTCGGTTTATATCTGCTGAAACTTCCCCAAAACGATAGTGGTTGGCCCTCATAACCAATCTGCTGCATTCTGCCAAGCAGAGACGCATGCGTCATCGGCACAAGGTATGATGGCGAAAACGGAGACCTGTCGGTCCAGAAATGAAGAGCGTTCGCATCCGTTTGTGCGGAAATATTAACTGACAATAACGAAGAAATAAAGATGGCAAACCATCTTATCACGATTTTTTTGCAACTGTTAAATAATCTCATACTTAATTAATTATAAAACATCATCAACTTTTGATACTACAGTTTTTATTGTTATTTTGGAAACACCTTTTTTATACTTAGCTTCCTTATTCGTATTCAAAAAAGGGTCAACAAAAGATACCAAGTTTTGATTTGGAAACAACCATCTCATGATAGATGCAGAAATTTCGCCGACATCATCTAAATCCAATAACTCAGGCGTATAACTATAAGAATCTACCGAAAAAGATTTTAAGGTCGGATTTGTTGTTTTCACTCCCATTTTCAACCTATTTTGTTCAATTTTTCCCTTATCATTATATTTTGGCACATAAAATTCAATACTTAAATTTGCAAAATCATCTGAAGAAGGATTAGGAGCATCTTCCCTTATCATATTAAACATATCCGGACGATGATCACTAATTCTCAAAATCTGCATTGGTATCAAATTATTTGGTTCTTTATATATATAGAATGACAAAGTATTTTTACTTTCATCAATATAACCGTTCAAAGCTCTAATTTGAATAAGGTTCTCAAAAAACAATTTGAAATCCGACAATGTTTTATTAATGTCAATCATACAATAAAAATCTTTAAAAAGATTTGGAAAATAAACTAATAATAGTACTTTTGTATTACAAATCGGTTGCATGGCTGGTAATGCCTACTTCCGATTTTTAGAGGATGTGATTTTCACATCCTTTTTTTATTTTCTTACATCGCCACCGTCACATATCCATAATGTTTCTGACCTGTTTTGCCTGTCACTATATAATAATATGTGTCTGGAGTCACTTTTCCATTCGGCAAAATTCCATTCCATCCATCTTCGCCTTGATAAAGCATGATGCCATGTCTGTCTTTAATCTCCACATGGTATCCCTTCATAAAATAATCATTGACCATGTCTCCATTCGGAGTGAAGGTGTTTGGAATGACAAATTCTGTTTCTATTGTTGTATGTAGACGCAATTTGCATCCATCTTTAGTTTCAACTACAGCGGTTGCAGAGAATACCATCGCTTCATCTGCATTGAATGTATGTGTGAATGTTTGTTGCGACGACGTTTCTCCATCACTTGTCAACCAAACGTAGGTACATTCACTTAAATCTTCTTCACTCTCCAAAGCCAAACTAACTTCTGAATCTCCACGTCGGATCTTCGCAGGTGTAGCTGAAATTGTGATATCCGGCACCGGTAATTCCTCAATCTGGAAATCAATTCGTTTATGGCAACCATACTTGTCTTTGCCTATGACATATCCGTTGCCTGATTCTGTATAGATACATTCCTCTCCAACTATTCCGTTAGACGCACGTCCGTGCGTCTCTACACTGCTCCAGATATATTCGTCTGCTCCAGCAACACCTATTGTGATGCTCTCTCCTGGACACATCTTGAATTCTTCAGAGCTTCCCCCTTTAAGGGGGATTGAGAGGGTCTGCATATCAGGAATATCATTGAATATCAATTGTGTAGACGCAATGGTTTCGCATCCAAACTCATTAATCGCCACTACCGTATATTCTCCACTCTGTGTCGCGTGGATCACATCTCCATCTTCACCTGTGCTCCAACCGTAGGTGCAACGTGAGTCTGATGAGGCTGTCAACTTTGCATATTGTTTGCCACAAACAGGTGTTTCTGCACCTGCAATCTCCACCTTTGGCAAACCACGTTGATGAATCATAAACTGTTTAGTTGCACTACAACCGTTCTTGTCTACCACCGAGACTGAATATTTTCCATCTTTAGCAAACTCACATTCAATAAAATTTGACAATGTATCTCCATTACTTTCATCAATCCACGTCGATTTAGCGACATTGGATCTAATCAATTTTACATTTGCCACATCGTTTGAGTTCTCACAAAAATCAAAATCACCGTCAAGAAGGATCTCCTCTACCTCATATTTTTCTACGATTGTCTCTACCCTATTGCTCACACATCCATTCATATCTTTGGCAACAACATTCATGGTGTCCGCATTTCTCACATATAGTATTGAATCAATGAATCCGTTATTCCAATCAAAATCAACAAGTTTGACTCCAGGCTTCTGCAACACCTTCAGTTCAGCAACCTCTCCGTCGCAAATACGCGTCTTTCCAATCACCTCTATTTTCGGATTTGGCAAAACTTTCACTCCAAACGAAACCGCTCTACATTCTCCATTGTTCAAGCAAACCGACACACTATATATACGGCTCTCATTTGCGTAGATTTCAGGGCGTCTACGTCCATCATCCCAAATATAATAATCACCACCAGATGCTATCAGCAATACGCTATCCCCTTCGCAAACAGCAGCTTCCCCATCAGTAGTTTCGTTAATAAGGGGAACGGGGACATCTATCTCCACCACATCTTTGTAAGCCACATTCTTGCAACCGACATTATCAGTACCAGTCACTTTGTAACGTCCTCCGTGTGCGATCTCAATAGAAGGTACTGTACTTTCTCCCGTTCCCCACCCATACGTCTTGCCTCCTGACGCAGTCAAGATAGCAGTTTCTCCACGTCGCAATGTATCTGCGCCGTCTATGGTTATCTTTGGTAATCTATTTTCCTTAACAATGATCGAATCACTACTCTCGCATCCAAACTCACTTTTTGCCACTACCGAATATTCTCCACCAGCGTAAACCGTGATTTCATCGTCAGATTTGCCATTATTCCATTGGAACATAACTGATTCTTCATTAAGGGCAGGCATAAAACCAGCCCCTACACCAATTACCATCAACACTGCAGAATCACCCTCACACATCTGCGTATTTCCAGCAATCATTACTTTCGGATTTGGGTGAACATTGATTTTAAACCACACCGTATCTGAAATTCCGTTAGTTGCAGTTGCAACAACAAAATGGACTCCAGATTCTTTATAAGTGGCTGATCTCTCCACACTTCCATTACTCCACTTTATTGTATTAGAAGCCGGTGCAAACACTCTTATTTCAGTAGAATCACCTTCACAAAACTCATATTTGCCATCAACTGAGATGGTTGCAGAAGTCACACGAACCACCGCGTAATCATGGCATCCATATTCATCAGTCACTGTGACGGAATAGTTTTGATATACATTTATATCTTCTCCATTTACTATAATATGTGGAGTTGTATCCTTATCTGGAGTCCACAAATAGTGATAATCCGACTCATCCGCATTAGTTACATTCGCAGTAAGTGTAGCTGTTTGCGACGGTGCAATCTGCGTCACACCTGTGATCTCCACCTTAGGATTCTTACGTTTCTTAACTGAGTAGAAAGCTGTATCTGATTGGCAGCCAACCTTATCATATCCAACAGCCCAGAATTTACCATCATAATCTACAGACAAACGTTTTCCAATACTTCCGTCGCTCCAAACTATCTTCTGACACTCCTCTCCATTCGCCACCAATTCAACCGATCTATTCTCACAAACTACGGAATCTCCAGAGATAGATAAAAATGGAGACGGCAACTCCTTGACATATACGGAATCAACCGTCGTACAGCCCAAAGAGTCCGTCGCCTCCACTACATAAAAACCTTCCGCATTAAAATATAATGAATTGTTTAGTCCAAGATTATTCCAATTTATAGTAACATCATCTGCATGATTCACAACGATTCCCACAGAATCACCAGAACAAAACGAATGTGTCTTTCCACCAACAAAATCCAACTTTGGCAAGGCAATTCGCTTCACTTCATACACCGCAGTATCAGACACACAACCTCCATTGTAGCCAACAACTGTATATTTTCCAGGACGATAGACATCAACCAGTTTTGACGTGTCACCCGTATTCCAATGCAGATTTGTGCAAAAAGCAGCGTCGACAGCAAGCGATGCACTATCATCCATTCCACACAAATGAGACTTACCATCAATCTTCAATTTAGGCAAAGGAATCATCTCTGCATAGACATTTATAGTATCAGTCGGGCAACCTGCAGTGTCATATCCGACTACAAAATGATCGCCTTCGTTATCAGTTGAAATACCTCTTTCATCCAAATCCGTACCATCCCATTCAAAACGAACCGCCTCGTTCGACCAGAAATCCACATCGACACTCTCACGCTCGCAGAATATCACAGTATCAGGAGCCACTAAAGTAGGTTTCTTTCTCTCACGTATAGTCATCTCAGCATACGCCTTGCAACCGAAGCTATCAATTCCAACGACTGTCACAAAACCAGCCGCAGCATAATAAAATGGTGTATCAACAGCTTTATTATCCCAATAAAACTGTTGGCAATCACCATTCACTGATAAATAGGATAAAGAGTCAATACAAACTTCGGAAGGTCCCGAAATCTGTATCTTAGGACTATTTAGTAACAAGTTCTTAGATTTCGACGCTACACAGCCAAACGAATCTGTAGCCGTGCATGTATATTTTCCTGCCGTCTCGACGGTAATGGAATCCCCAACGTATGTCGTAGGGGCAATCCCTTGTGGTTGCCCTTCTTTAACAATCCCTTGTGGTTGCCCAATAACATTTTGCCAAACATAAGAAAGCATTGATCCCGACTGAGCAACAAGTGTAGCAGCACTATCCTTACAAATCACGTCTGCAGATTGAATATCAAACTGTGGCAATTGATGAAACACCACGTTAACCGAATCAGAACCGATGCAACCGAAGGAATCTGTGGCGAAAACCTTGATTATTGTTGAGTGCGATATATCATGTCCAACAATAATCGTAGGCAATGTATCAGCAGTGCAATTCCACGAGTATTTCACATCTCCTTCCTGAGCCACAAACGAAGCTTCAATAGTGAGGCTATCACCTTCACAAGCTTCCAATTTTGTGGATGTAATCGAGCCAACAGGAATCTCACGCACCACCGATGTCACCTTATGATTAGTACGGCAGCCAGATACACTATCCGTCACCACAACAGTAATTTCTTCAGCAGTGGAGAAAGAGAAAGTTGAGTCAGCAGAACCGTCGGGCCATTTGTAAAGACATTTTTTATCTGTCAGCAAAGTAATAGTTCCATCTACATCTGCCCCACACGCCGGCTTAACGACATCCGTGATCACCGGTTTAGCTGCCAACTCCACCTTCACTTTCGCAGTGTCACTGCATCCATTTGCATTAGTTCCGATAACCTGAAAAGTACCCGAACTTGATGCTCTATATTTATTTGAATCTGAACCAAGTTTCTTGCCAGCCTTGCTCCACTGGTAATGATCAGCACCGCTAACAGTAAGCGTAACCAATGAATTTTCACATAGATGCTTCAACGTATCACCTTTCAATTTCGGTGCAGGATTGACAACTACTGAGAAATCCTTACGAGTTTCACAATTGTGAGAATTAGAGACAACAACCTGATAATCACCACTCTTCTTAAGCAACGCTATCGAATCAGAATCAATCACCTTACCTTTGGAATCAATCCAGGAGTAGCTATATTTCGTATCCATACGATTATCCACGTCAACTTGCAATACACTTCCTTCATTCTTGCAAAAAGACAATTCTCCAATCAACGAAATCTCAGGATAAGGCAGAAATTCAACATCTGTGTAAGCCTCACTGATGCAGCCCGTGACAGGATCTTTCACCTGTGCACGGTACTGACCAGAATGAGAAATACTTATAGATTTAGACGTGATTCCTTTGATAGAATCCGGGAAAATCCAAAAAAATTCAGAGCCCGAAGTAACAGTACAACTAATGGTCTCGACACTCCCTTCACAAGGAATGATCGATTCAAGAAAAAGAGACGGGCTCTGAATCTCACTTATGTGGAAATTAAATTCTTTACTTTTACATCCGTTTGTGGTATAGCCCACAACACTATAATCACCCTCTTTGGATAATGCATATTGGTTTTCACCTGTACCGAAACTCATTCCTGAACCATTCCACTCAAAGTACGTAAGATCCTTACCTTCAGCAGAAAAGGTAGTTTGATGTCCACTACAAATCTCATCTACAAGGTTTGGAATCACCACGTCGGCCACAGAGTCAATAGAAGCAATCACCACCTCACTCGACGACTTGCAACCATCAATTGTTTTTACCGACACACGATATCTACCCTCCTGAGTTACAGAAATTTTCTTGTCACTAGAAAAAGCGACACCACCCTGGCTCCACTCATACGACACAATCTCAGACTCTTTCAAATCATGATCAGCAGAAATCTCTGTTTCGACGCTACCCGGGCAAAACGCAGTCACGCCACCAAACTCAATATTGGCACTCATCTTAGGCTGGATAATGAAATGTAGAGTGTCACGACAGACATTCTTACCAATCTTCTTTGTTCCTACTACATAATAATCTCCACTCTCGGTAAAAATCGCGGAATTGGTAGTTTCCCCACCCTGCCACACGTATGAATCCATATCAGAGGCAGTCAAAGTGAGCGACTCACCCAAGCAAAGGCCATCGTTGCCTGAAATTGAAGGTGTAGGCGACGGAATGACAGACGCATCTGCCGATTTTTTGCAGCCAAATGCAGTAGCAGTCAACGTGTACTGACCAGCAACTAAAGTTGAGAAATTTTCATCCGTTGAAACTTCTGCACCGTCTTTCGTCCATGAAAAATCAGCAGGAATCTTACGAGTTCCCTGTCGCACTACAGCCTTCAAAGTAGCATCATTGCCATTACAAAGTTGAGATTTTCCCTCGTCTACACGAAGAGTCCACTTCGGTTCATCCTTAATTTGAATTGATTCAGTCACGACGGAACCATCCTTAAGAGTGATCACCACGTCGATTGACATACCAGCGTAGATAGCCGAGATAGAATATTTAGAAGAAGGCAATTTGATGCTATTCTGATAAAATGCAACCTCCTTAACATCTGAATAATCTGACAACTGCAGTTTTGGCACCGCGTCGCCACAGATATAAAACACACCACCGTTGACATTTTGCCACGTATAAGCAAATGCAGACTGCGAAAAAAACAATAGAAAAAATAAAATGAACCTAATCACCATTTCCCTGACTAAATTTACATTCAAAAAATACTGCAATAATACTGTTGTAATCCGCTCCGAAACTTGCACTGTTTAGTAATCCGGAACAAAAACGGTTGCAAAAGTAAACACTTTGTTTGAAACTGCAAGAGTTTTTTTGAAAAAAATTATATATTTGCATTCGAAATGTTTGGTTTAGTCATTTAGGATTACACAAACAAGTACAAATTCTAATATTAACTAAAAATGAAAGTAGGAAAATACATCGACTTGCGATGTGATTTCGGGTTCAAATATTGTATGTCGGACCCAATCGTTATGAGGTCTTTTCTAAATGCAATTTTAGAAGGAGACGTGGAAACAATCACAGATGTTCAATTTGAAAACGTGGAAGTACCTAAAGCAAGGAAAAAGCAACGTGGAGTGACATTTGATCTTAGATGCACAACGCAAAATGGAGATTCTATACTGATTGAAATGCAGAACTCTTGCCAAAAGTTTTTCAAAACACGAGCCAACTTCTATGTATACAAACTTATGGAATCAAAAATAAATAAAGGTTTGGTTTGGGATGACATGAAAGAGGATATCTCCAAAATCATCGGAATCTTTATTCTTGGAGAAAGCATATCGGATATCGACGATGCTGTGACATGCACAGCAGAATGCAACGTGAAGACAGGAAAGATATTTTGGGACAGACATCGAAAATATTTCTTATCTTTGCCAAAGTTCAAGTTGGATGCGAGCAACATCACAATGAAGGACATGTGGTTGTACACTTTCAAAAACTTAGGGAAAATGGAAAATATTGATCCAAGTGTATATGCTAGGGCCGACGAAGGTTTGCTCAAGATGATAGAGAAGGCAAAAGTGGGTGCTTTGTCAGAAAAAGATTATGCCGTGTATGAAGCGAGCCTAAAACTTCTTGCTGACGAGGTAGACATGGAAAAACATGGCTATAAAAGAGGCCTTGAGGTTGGAGAGAGACGAGGTGAGAAAAGAGGTGAGAAAAGAGGTCTAGAGAAAGGTCGCAGAGAAAACTCTATTCAAATTGCTACAGAAATGAAGAAAAAAGGATTTGATTTCTCAGTCATAGAAGAATTAACTCATATTTCTGTACAGGAAATTGAGAAACTATGAAGAAATTTAGAGAACGAGAGGATGTAAATCTTCTCGTTTCTTGCTTTGAGGTTTGTTTTTTTGTGGTTTTGAAGACATAAAATCAAAAAACACAACAAAAAAACACATTTTTATTAAAAAAATCCCGAAAAGATTTGCAGATACAAAAATAAGAGCTACCTTTGCATCGCAATTGAGAAACAAAGACACTCATAAAGCAATCGAGATGTAGCGCAGTCCGGTTAGCGCATCTGGTTTGGGACCAGAGGGTCGGGGGTTCGAATCCCTTCATCTCGACTCAAGGAGAACAGAAATGTTCTCCTTTTTTGTTTTTAGTGAAGTACAAATCAAATACCTGAAGTGAAAACCACAAAAAAAATTGTATTTTTGCCAAAGATATTTTTGACATGAGAAGATTCAATACAACAGGAACATGTTTCCCTGAATTGCACTATATGGTCAATATAGACAGACAGGTAGAGGCCGCCGCCAAAATCGTCCGTCAGGGAGATTATTTCTGCATCAACAGAGGAAGGCAGTACGGAAAAACCACCACTTTATCAACATTAGCAAAACATCTGGAAAATGAATTTTGCGTCTTTAATATAAGTTTTGAAGGATTAGGCGACGCTTCATTTGCTACTGTAGAAAATGCGTGTGCCGAGTTCTTAAAGATTTTAAGACAATGGTCTAGAATAAATGAATCTTCAGCAGAAATGCAGGCACTACTAAAAAGTGTTGTTCCAATAGGATGTAAGGAGATATCTTCTACCGACTTCATTGACATCATTGACGAATTGTGCAATTTATCGAAAAAGCCACTGGTCGTGATGATTGACGAAGTTGATCAAGCAAGCAACAACGACGGATTTATAAAATTCCTTGGAGTCCTACGCAAAATGTATCTCTCTAGAAACCAATTCAAAACATTCCAATCCGTAATTCTTGCAGGAGTTTATGACATTAAAAATCTCAAATTAAGAATTCGCATAGACGAGGACCACCAGTTCAATTCCCCATGGAATATTGCAGTGCCATTTGTAGCAGACATGTCACTGCACGAGGATGGGATTGCAGAAATGCTTAAGGATTACGCGACAGATCGCAACATGACATTTGACTTCGAATTCGTCGCTAAAGAAATCTATTCATATACAGCCGGCTACCCTTTTCTTGTCAGCCGAATGTGCCAAATAATAGACGAAACATCTTTGACATGGAACAAAGAAGGCATACTGGCGTCAGTCAACATGATATTAAAAGAAGAAAACACTCTGTTCGACGATCTCATAAAGAAGCTTAATCAGTTTCCTAAAATGAAGGAATTAATCAGAGACATTCTATATTCAGGTATAAAAAAGACATTCTCATCTGACGAACAATATCTACAACTTGCAAAAAGGTTCAATTTTCTGACCGAAACAGACGGATACGTGAGCATAGCATGTCGTCTAATGGAAACGCGTCTTTACAATATGTTTATTTCGGAAGCAGAATTTGAAAAAATGTTTGCCAACGGGCAATTAGACAAAAGCCAATTTGTCCATAACGGACATATTGACATGAGACATCTGCTAGAAAAATTTGTCGTTCATTTCAATGAAATCTTCCGCTCAAATGACGGATCAATGGATCAAAAATTTCTTGAAGATCAAGGCCGCAAGCAATTTCTACTTTACTTACGTCCAATAATCAACGGAATCGGCAACTACTACTGCGAAGCAACCACACGTGATATGACAAGAACAGACGTAATAGTGGATTATCTTGGCAAACAATATATCATAGAATTGAAGATTTGGCACGGCAATGCCTACAATGAACGTGGAGAGCAACAGTTATCCGAATATCTCGACTATTATCATTTGCAAACAGGCTATATGGTAAGTTTCTGTTTCAATAAAAACAAACAACCTGGAGTCAAATCTATAGCAATAGGAAACAGAACAATTGTTGAGGCTGTGGTGTAGAGACCTCAAATTCAGCAAGATGCAATAAAAAACTCTACTATAATATTGTTTATAATCAAAAACAATATATATTTGCACAACATCTACCATTTCCAAAAAGAGACCCACATGTGGGAAACTCACAAGTAAAAGGGTGGATGTACATATACATAAAACAAGCGTTTACACGCTTTGCTTCACAGGTTGTTAAAATCTGGAAAATTTTGAAGATGTGGGCAAAGTAACGATAGACGGCTGCGGATTTGTATATCAGTCCTTCGTGCGACCATACTATATAGTTTGGTCTCGCGATGGATTTCGATATATGCAATGCGTGGGTCTCTTTCCGTTGCTTAGTTCTTCTTCAAGGTTTTTCCAGAGCCCAACAATCAGAATTAAGCAATAAGGTAGGTGCCCACGCTTTTTTGTGTTTTTGTTTAAAAGTACACTATAAAATTTGTCTGTTGGGAACAGGACAAATAAATAATGATGCAACAAAGAATACAGCTTTAGAAAAACAATGTTTAAATGTGACAAATGTGGAGAATGTTGTCGTAGCATCGGTGGAAATATCTTGTATACTCATTTAGATAGAGGAGATGGAGTTTGTAAATACCTATTAGGAAACTTATGCAGTATATACCAAAACCGACCAACCTTATGCAATATAGACAAATGCTACGATTTATTCTTCAAGGACAAAATGTCAAAAGAAGAATTCTACAGATTTAATCTAGAAATTTGTAATAAACTAAAAGACAAATAAATATGCCATTACCTTTATTATTATGGGGTGCCGGTGCTATCGCAGCTGCTGTAGCTGTAAAAAAAATTTTCTTTTCAGCCCCCCCAGCAAAACCCATACCAGCAGCAAAAAAGATTGCAGTGTTGGGTATGCAAGAGTCAGGCAAAACCCAGTTCTTAAAAACCTTACAAGGAGTCCCCTACGCATATTATTCACAAACGTCGGAAGATGAATACGATGAATTTAGCGTAACATTGAATTCTGGCAGATCCATAAAAATTGGATCAGGCACCGATATAGGCGGTGCGGTACACTTTATTGAAAGATACAAAAAAATTGCGTCTGGTTGTGATGCCGTAATTCTTGTTTTTGACGTCTATAAATTCAAGAACGATTCTAGTTACAATTTTGACACAAGATGTCGATTTGACTTTTTCAAGAATGGGATAGACATTTCAGATGACAAAAAAGTAGTAATAGGGTCTTTTGCAGACAAATTCACAACAGATGAAGAGAAAACAAAAGCCCAAAGTTATGTTTATGAACAATTGAGAAGTGTCTATCCAAATATCGAAGCACACAATTTCTTTATGAGAGACATGCGCGATAGGAATCAGATAATGGAAGTAATAAACAAAATTTTCCCGGGATGAAAACTATACTTTGGAATCAAGGAGAGAGTACAAATTCAAAAGATTTGTATTATTTAGATGGAATATTTATTGATGATGAAAATCTAAAAAGAGAGCTTTCTAGAGAATTATCGTCGTGTCGAAATTTTGGCATGTTCCACAAGAACAATATCAAAAAGGCTAAAAAAGAGGGAAGAATAAAAGAAAACTCTTATGTAGCATTTACAGACAACGGAATATTTATCTCTTCCAATTATAAAACGACAGATATTGTAGGGAGACAGATAATTTTTGAATTCTATTGCGAAACGCTAGATTTTGAGACAGCAATAGAACAACTTATTGCTATTTCTCAAGAAAACGGCAAGGTATGTGATGAAAATGAACTTAGAGAATTGAAAAAAATCATTCTCGAACCCGAAATCACGAATCAAACAACATCGAATAGTGATTATTCATCTTCGGGAAAAGAATTTGATAAAAAAAAAGCAACGAAAACTCTTTTCTTCATAATTCTAGTTTTGAGCATATTAGCGATCGTTTCAGAAATATGCTCCAAAGAAGACCAAGAAATAAATGACTCACAAAAGTCAAATGTCGAAAATGTAAAATAAACAAATAAATAACATGGAATGGCAGTTAGATGACAAAACCAATGTTTTGGTGTTAGCAAAACCAGAAAAATGCGTCAACTACAAATGGTATGAAAACGCTGACAAAATTGACTCTAGACTTCAGTTATTGCCTATCGAATATGTAGATAGCAATAATTTTCCTTGTCAATTAAACAAAGACAATGGTCTTACTGAAGGAATGATGTTAATAAGACACCCATACATTAAAGACAGTTTTATAGATGTCACTCGCTTAGAAGATGAAATTCTTGAACTTAAGTTACAAGCAATGAAAACCATTGGTTTGAAATTAGGAGCAAAAGAAATTCATATAAAAAGCAGTCTTAAGACAAGCGAGTTAAGAGATTTCCATGTGGGAGCGGAAGCCTCAGGTTGGAAGGTAAATGTGAAAGGAGATGTCGAAACTAATAAAAGCAAATATGAAGCTAATGAGTACAGAATAGACTGGACTGGCAATTCTACTTCTATGACAGTTGATTCGTTTAATGAGGCAAAAGACATCGCTAAAAAATATGGTTTGTACAGCGAGCCAAGAATCGCAACTCTTTTTGATGATAGGAATCCTGATCATCCAGCTACAGGCACGTTTAGCGTATTTGCGTCAGCCATGAAAGAGTCAAATGAAAGACTTAACGTCGCTGTTAGTGCATCATATTTGTCAGCATTTAGTTTTAAAGCAGGTGTTGCAAATAGTTGTACATTGAAAAACGAAATTACTTTAGAAACGACTTTCACATTCTAAAAGAAAAATCATTTCGATTTAAACCAAAAGAATACGCGGGGATTTTCATTCCCCACGTCTTTCTTCTGTTTATTTTGGGGTCAACACATCCAATCTATGCAGAATCAACGAAATATAAGTTTCTTTCAAATCATCACTAAGATATATCTTTTCTATAGATTTTTGCCCGTCTCATCATCAAAAGTATTTATAGGTGCTGCCACCAAAGAATAATTAAAAAGTTCAAGTAGCTGATTCACTTTGTCCATACGCAAAGTGGGTTTTCCTTGTTCCAAATCACGAATAAAGTTTAACCCCACGCCTGACTTCATCGCCAACTCTTCCTGCGTAAACCCATATTCTTTACGTAATTTTTTTACTGTAGATGAAAGCTGTGTTTTTGTCATAAAACATCAAATTATATCCTATCGGACGCAAAATTACAATATTTTCTTAAATTTATATCCTATCGGATGTATTTTTATTTACTTCAATGTTTTTATATCAGATCGGATATAATCTATACCATTTTGAAGCACAAATATATTAAGGGATTGTAAATTATATCATCTAAATCAACAATTCTTAATCTATTGACACTCAACAACAAAAGAAGACGCGGGGATTCGCGTCTTCTTTATTAATCATTGATATTATGATAGCGGATAGACTACCAGCCAATCTTTATCATATCTATTTCTTTGAACGAACTGCACGGATGGGACTTCCTACAAAGCGGAAATTGGCATAGTCGTATCCAACAACATTTGTATAAAATCGTAAATATACAGCATACTCTTCATCACTGCAATTCGATGTCCAATAGTGACCTTGAAACACATCGTCTTCCGCCCCACACCTAAATGACACGAAAGGAAGAAAAATATGAGCATCAGCTACACTATACGCTTCTTGAGATTCGAAGTCAGCGCCTTTAAACGATACTTTTCCTTTGTCAAAATCATTCTTCGTTTTATAAACAACATGTCCTCTAACTCCAGTACCATTATAACTACTAGTCCAAACCCAATAACATTCTTCAACGAGTTCTTTCACTTCAATTTCGGTTGGCATACGCCATTCTTTTCCCCAATTAACTGTAGCAGCATCATCGTCTGGAAGAAGAGAAGAAAGGCCATCAATTATTCCATAATCGCTACTCAAACAGTATTTAGTTAATGAATCCAATTTATTTGGCCCTAGTGCTTTCGCATACTTGTATGTGCTCCAATCATACACCTCCTTTGGTTCTGTCTCTCCCCATGCAAAATAGTCACCAAACTCCTCTGGTTTAGTTGCACCGATATTACATGTAGCCCAAAGTGTTCCACTTGGCAACCCTAGGTCTACATACTCATGATCGGATGAAGTAGTATCAAAAACTACCTCAGTAACATGATCTACATCAAAACTCACTGTCTTTCCATCGTCTGTCTTCACCTGCATGAAGGTTGCAGCATAGGATGCCATGCATAGAGTTACAACTCCTAATGTTGTTACTACTTGTCTTCTCATATTTTTACTTTAATGTTACTATCATATTTTTATAAAACTTCTCCCATTGCTTTTTGTCAATTATATTCGAGTTGTCCAAACACTCTTATTTTTATACGCTCGTCCTACTCTAAGTTTGCAGTGTGATTGATTTTTGCAAAATGAGCAACGCGAAATTTTGCAAAAATCAACAAGTCAAACAAGTGAATTTGCAGATGACAACGACAAGTAGTTGCCATAAAAACGATGTTTTTTACCTTTGTTGT
>JAZUGF010000078.1:0-3122 GCA_045641065.1 Paludibacteraceae bacterium
GAGGATGATATGCCTTTCTTCTCTACGGGAGGTGCGCAGGCAGTTGTCAGTGGAGACTTTGCAGTAGGAGAGAACAAAGTGTATGTCCGCAAGGTGTCTACAACAGGCGGTCATTGTGCAAGTGCTGTTGCTTCGTATGACTTCAAGTTGTATGAGGAATTGAGCATTGGAAAATTGGATGAAATAAGCATTTCTAAAGTAAGATGTCCTAACGATGACAATTTGACTCTTCAAATTTCTGGAGTAAATGGAGGAAGCGGAGAGTATGCCATCACATGGCAGTATAAGAGTGAGGGAGGAGATTGGATTCCTTTCAGCAGCACAAGCAAGTTGCCGTTTAACTTTGTAATTGGAGATCCTGTCAAATTAGTTGGTGGTTCTACATTCCAACTCGTAATAGAAGGATTGTCTACAACTACAACATTCCGTGCACTTGTGTCAAGCACTGGAGACTATAAGGGAGCGGTGAAGTATTCAAATGAATACAAGGTTGAGTATTACGAGCCGTTGAAGGACGAGGGCATTGACATTTCTGAGGAGGAGATATGCTACGGATCGACAATCGACGGAATTGTAGGGAAGTCTACAACAGGAGGAAACGTGTCTTCTCCTTATCAGTACCAATGGTATAAGACAACCGACAGAGAAGCTGGTGAGTGGGAGGCTATTCCTTCCGCCACAATGCAGAACTATACGAAGAGAGACACCCTATTTGAGACAACATTCTACAAGAGAGTTGTTGTAGACGGATGTGGAAGCAAACTTGAAAGCGTGTCGAAGAGAGTTGGTGTGAACGACAAGGTTGAGATCAAGCCGGAAGACATCAGATATAATACTATTGTATCGAACGGAAACGAAGCTACAATGTGGGGAATGCCAAACGGTGTTGCTGACGCAAGCCAGTACGTATGGTATGACGAGAACTGGCAGACACTTGACACAACAAAAACAAGTGAGGTGTATAAGACAAAAAAATCTTTGACCGTGCCAGGAGTGAACCAGCACAGCAAGGTGTATGTGTACTATGCAAAAAAATATCTTGGAGGATGTTTGAGCTACAACAGCGACACTTTGTTTGTCACTGTGAGCAAGAACACAAGCGGAAATATCTTTGTTAACGCAGAGAACGAGGATAACTTCTGGGTTTGCTCAGGAACAAAGGATATTGAGATTCTATCGGAGAGCAATCCTTTGAACGCAAAGGAATATTCGTGGCTTTATAGGATCACAGAATACAATGCTGACGACGAGCCAGTAACAGGCTCGTGGGATAACGTAGGTGGAACAATAGAGTCTCTTGCTACAGGAGAGAATATCAATCTTGACACTTGCGGATTGAATAGGGATGCCTTAAAGAACGCAAAGGGTAGAAGAAAATATATCGAGTTGAAGAGACTTGCTACATTTGTCGTTGCAGGCGAAGAGGTCACAATGGAAAGCAATGTTGTGAGAATCAACATCGTTCCTACAATGGAGTCAATTCCTCTGACAAGAGAATTGATCACAGGCACAATATCAAGCAGCAGAGTAAATTACTGTAAGGGAGATATTGGAGAGACAGTATCCGGAGACGATGATCCTTCAAGTGTAGTGGTGGAAATTTGGAGAAATCCGAACAATTATTTTGGACCAGGATTGTATGATGCAGGATATAAGGGAGGAGTATACACTTGGTTTGAATACAGTGTAGACGGAATCAATTATGACACTGTAAGCATGTTCAATTCTATAGTGGATAAGAAATACGCAAGCACGTTCAACCCAGGAGAGGGAATGGAAAGAGTGATGAACCAATCCTACCGAGTACGTAGAGGAGTGTCTGACGGATGTTCAAGTGTATATACAAACGATCTTGTCTTGACAGTAAGTGACGAGGTGGCAGATTTGTCTTCAATATCAATGTATGCGTATGAGCCAGGCAAATCAGGTGTCTCGGATAGAATAATGAAGGGTTTTGAGTTTGGCGATAGTATAGTTATCGGAGACAAAACAATGGAGTCTTACGTTTGTAAGTGGAGTCTCGATAGCTTGTTTGCTGACACATTTGCAACACAAAAAATGTTTGTAGGATTCACACTAGACGATAATGCGGCTGTCAGCCTTATGGATGATCCTAATATCTATTTGAAGAGAAAGAGCTATCCATACGGAGAGTGTTGGTCTTCATCATTGCAGATTCCTATTGCGCTTGGAACAGCAAGCAAGGGAGGTCTGATTTCGGAGACTCAGAAGGTTTGTTTTGGTGCAGACTTCAAGGGTATTGACAACGTAGAGGAGGCAAGCGGAGAATGGATAGCACCTAAACATGCTGAAATGAAGTGGAGCTACGGATGGCAGTGGTCGCAGGATAGCGTCAAGTGGATTTCAATAGAAAATTCAGACAGTGTAGGTTTGAGTGCAGAACTGGTAAACAAATACGTCGATCCATTGAAACTTATGTCTGGCAAGACAACTTATTTCCGTCGTATGGCTACTAACGACTCTTCTAGAGTAAGATACTCTAATGTGGCAGTGTTGTCATATTATGATGAAATGAAGCCGGGTGTGTTGAGTGACGACCAGGACGGAAAAACAGGTTATTGTGCAGGTGATGACCTTCCCGTTATCTCAACAACTCAGCCAACAGGTGGAACATTTGAGGAGAACGGTATAAGCTACACATGGAAGTTGTCTATTGACGGAGGCGAGTATGTAGAATTGCCGACAAAGAAAACGACTCTTGACCTTGCGTTTGTGGACACTATCTACAACCAGACTCTTGACAAGAATGTGGAAGTTAGCGTTGTCTGCGAATACTCGGACGGAAAGATTGGATGTGGAACTGTTGAGAGCGAACCTTTGAATTATGTTCTATATCGACGCAATGACGCTCCAGGTATTTATCAGGACAATGACAGTTGTGATGCCAATATGGTGGTGGTGAAGGTAGTTCCAGAGAAGATAGAGAAAACATACATCTTCGGAACATTCGTGGAAACAGAGAATGGAGACTCTTTGACATGGGAGAGTGTAGCAAACGAGAAGACTATCCAGCGTGTGACAACTATGATTGTCGACGAATATGGAGTTTACTCTGTTGACAAGGAGACTGGATGTCATAGTGAGTATACGAAGTTTAACGT
>JAZUGF010000079.1:0-7990 GCA_045641065.1 Paludibacteraceae bacterium
GTAGATGTAATTCTTGACTGCAACTGAAGGAATTGCAACAGGTGTCAACTGGAGCTCCTCCATGCGAATCACGAAGTTGTATTCCTTAGAATCGACGCTTCCGTCACTCCACTCGTAATTCTTAGTGTCTTTCAATGAAACTAGCACGACATACTTGCCAGGCTGAGTCTGCTTGTTACCAGAGATTGTGTAAAGCGAGTCAGTTGCAAGTTTGTATGTCAACTCTTTGCCAGTGTAGATAAACTTAGTGTTATCCGCAGCTGGAACTGAAACCTGAGCCTTTTCAATTGTGAAGTTTATCTTGATGTCGTCTACTGAGCCATCCGACCAAACTGTCTTAGTAGGATCTGTCAAAGATAGAGTCACTGTATAGCGTCCAGCATCAACTCCCTCATTACCAGAGATTGTGTAATTCTTATCACTTGCAATCTCAAGCGACTTAACATCTCCGTCGTAGATGAAGTTCTTTGTCGACACTGTAGGGATATCAACCAATGTCTTCTCAAACTCCTCAGCACGAATCACAAAGATGTACGACAATGGCTCTGTTGTTCCGTTGCTCCACTCGTAATTCTTAGTATCCTTCAACGAAACTAGCACGACATACTTGCCAGGCATTGTCTGCTTGTTTCCCTCGATTGTGTATAGAGAATTTCCATTTTCATCGTAGCTATAAGCAACTTTCTACCTCAACTCCTTGCCTGTGTAGATAAACTTAGTGTTATCCGCAGCCGGTGCTGAAACCTGAGCCTTATCGATTGTGAAGTTTATCTTGATGTCGTCTACTGAGCCATCGCTCCAAACTGTCTTTGTTGGATCAATCAACGAAAGAATTGCAGTATAGCGTCCTGCATCAACTCCCTCATTTCCAGAGATTGAGTAATACTTGCTATCAGCAATCTTCAACGACTTAACCTCTCCGTCGTAGATGAAGCTCTTGACTGCAACAGATGGAATTGCAACTGGAAGGATATTTGTCTCCTTCAACTTGATTACAAACTCATACTGCAAATCATCGCTTGTACCATCCGACCACATATAGTTTGCATAGTCTACAAGAGATACCTTAACGATATGTCTGCCGACCAAAGTCTGGACATTTCCACTGATCTTATACAATGGATTAGCATCGATTCCGTAGACATGTTCCTTTCCATCATACTCGAATGCAGTTGTGTCAGTTGCAGGAATCTCAACCTTAGCTTTGTTGACAACAAAGCTATAGCCCAAGTCGACGATTGAGCTGTCGTTCCACATATAATTATCTGCATCATTCAACGCCACAAGCACATGATATGACCCAGCTACAGTCTGGACATTATTTGAAACTGTATAATATGGACTCTTATCAATTTGGTATGTCTGAGGCTTACCATTGAAAGTGAACTCTGTCTCGTCTGCATTAGGTATATTCACTAACAAACGATTTATAACAAATGAATACTTCTTATCATCTACTGTGCCATCAGACCAAACATACTTACTCGTATCCTTCAATGAAAGTGTCGCATAATACATTCCGGCATTAGTACCTCCACCATCGACAACACTATATATATCATTCTCAACAAGTCCCAGAGTATGCTTCTTTCCATCGTATATAAAACTATAATCCTTCACGACTGGAATTAAAACAGTATCTTTCGAAATAAACTGAGTACAAGGTTTTACATCGACCATAATAGTGGTATCCATGTAAGGACAGCCAGTTAAGTGTTCATCGCCATATCGAACTAGGAACAAATTTCCCCAAGTTGCATCAATCTCAATTGTAAAATCACTTCCAGGATCGACATTAGAAGAACCAAGGGGAATACCTCTACAATCATAAATATCATAAAACTGTTCTTGAGGATTATCATTTACAAATCGTAACACATAATTGGTTCCTTCACATACCGTACCTGTGATCTCATTAAATTTTGTATCAAGTAATTGAACTTCAAACTTTGGTTGAGGGCGAAGATCCACCTCTGTTGATACCGTAGACTGACAACCGTTCGCCGCTGTAAGAGAAGCCTCAACTTGATAGATAGTGCCATCAATTGGAGAAGGAGCAGAGAATACAGTATAAAATTGAGAATTCGTTTGTTGTTCCAATATAGTCGTGTCAGACGTGATAGCATAGAATGTATAGTCGACTCTTTTTATAATATCGTCTTTTTTATCCCCGTCGTCTTCGATTCTTGCGTCAAAATAATTAGGGCAAGATGACACAGCCCAGATCTTAGCTTTAGGAGAAGGCTTGAGTTCAAAATTCACAAATTCCGAATGGTCACATAAATCAGTAGTCGTTTCTATTTGCAATTGTCTAAATAATCCATTCATCCAATCATTATCCTCTGCTTTATATTTAAACGTATACGGTTCATTTGGACTTCTAGAACCATCCATAGGAGTATAATCATTTCCACGATCATCTTTAATACTTACAATATTAAAAGAAGAAGGATGATCTAGAGTAATTGTCAATTCTGATCCATTACAAATACGATTAATATAATCAACCCACAATACCGAGGAATTATCGTTATCATAATAAGAATATTCAATAGGTAGTTTATTACCATCTGCATCACGAACAGTGCAAGACGGAGCATCATTCAAAATATTCGGCACATATTTACGAGTTTGAGTACATCCTACTTCATCATAAAATTTAAGTAGAAAATAACCATTGTTATAAGTATGTTCATCCAAGCCGTGAAGCATCAGTGGATTATCCATACTTGATCCGTAAATAGACGAATCAAAATCCTCTATTTCAGATGTTGGATCCTCTACATAATAGTACGACGCTGCGTAAGCGCCTTCATAATAACACGCTATCGGTTTTCCTGAACATACATTTTCATCACATGTGAAACTAACTTTTCCAGAATATTCCAACACTTCTATATCCCATTCAGCCACATCATGTATACCATCTGTACATATAAGGGTATAATAACCTTGAGCAAGTGTAAGTTTTCCAATTTCTGGAACATACACATACTCATCATTTATATAAGCAAGTTTCGACCTTGATGAATAGTATTCGACAAAGAAAGATTTTTCTTCATCATACCTATACATTTCAAAAATATAATCTCGAGCAACTTCATCTTCCTTAAAATACGGAGTAACGCTTGCATAACCATCAGGACAGACAAGCAACTCTATTTTGCCATGTTGTGGATAATCTCCTTTTATTGTAGGTTTAGTAAAATTAGGTTGATCGATATCCCAAAATAGCAATGGCGAAGTCTTGAACTCCAAAAGTTGATTTGGAGTCATATAGGCACATCCCTTATTATCATAAACCGTCATGTAACAATTTACGTCGGCACTTTTTATCAGGTCGCTAGAATCATGAATATAATAATAATAACCATAAAGATTCCCTTCAGTAGACGGATCATAGTGTCCTACATACATGTCATCCACGAAATAATTCGCTTCGTATTCATATCCATCAGCAGAAACTAGATTTTCATTATACTTCACCTCATAAGCCAAGAAGTGATCAGCATAAATATTATCAGCTTCTAACTTAAACGACGGTCTCAAATTTTCAGGCTTCTTTACTACAATTTCATCGTAAGTTTCACTTCCATCCGCAGTAGAGAAAACAAACTTTACATTATAATCCTGATTGAAATCAGACTCATTTATCAAAGTATAGTCCTTAGCGAATTTCAAGAATTCTGAAGATATGATATCTCCTTTGGAGTCATAAACGGCATCAGTATGAATACAATCATCAGGATTGATTGACGCCATTAAGATATAGTCTGATTCCGCAGACTTTGTCGCCTTGACATAAATATCAATATTCCTAACAGGATCGCTCTTCCAATCAAGTTTATCATACTTATAATATACGCCAGATACAATATAGTCCTTATTTCCGTCTACCTCTACAGTACCTCCATAAATATACGAATATGAAGATGGGCACACATCTTGGGCAATCACTGAATCAATTTTTATAGAAGCGACAGGGCACTGTTCTCCGTAAACTATAAAATCATGCGTTTTCTGATAATTTGATGCAGTAACTCTCAATTGATATTGGACAGAATCATTAGTAGCTCTAATAGAGGCATTCTCTTTATTATAATTTGCGACATCCTCGACCCAAATATCATCTTCTTTTTTGTACCAACGATACTCTGAATTTCGTGGAAAACCTGCAGCATGAGCTGTAGTATATTCGCCGGCACATACTATCTGAGGTGACAAACATACATTTTCAACTTCTGCTGAAATATAATCTATAGCTACCTTCAAACCGAATTGCTCAAAACGGGGTGTAATTGTAAAGTAATTTAGTCCGACATTTGCATCTGCAGGAAATGTTCCATAAAATACAACTTCGAATCTGATCAATTTATATGTGTCAATATTTCTTACATCAAACACATCCTTAAAATTGAACCCACCACGATCTGTAACAACAAAATGGCCCAACTCTTCACCTGAGGCATTATCATAGGCATAAGCTTCAATACAGTCGTTTGACTGACGTCCATGTTCTGTTTCTAGCTTAAATCTAGCATTGGCCCAAGCATTTTCAATTGAATTATGACACTTATCTGCTTGGATATACATACGCATCTTATAGCGATATGATTTACCTTTCACACCACTCTTATTTGGATCTGGTCTTTTATCCCAAACCTGAAATCTTAATTGTGCAATATTATCATTGATTTCACCATCTAGGAAAGTGCCATCGCTATTATGTTTATTTCCTTGTGCAAACAAATAGTTGTTTTGACCGACAACACCTGCACTTACATCAAGACTAGGATCTTGACCAAAGAAATCTGATGCATTGCTTCCTAACCAATATTTATCATGAGTAAATCCTGCTGCCTCTTGAAAGTCGATTTCATATTCTCCGAAATGGCTTTCAATATCATCTGGAATTTTCATAGGATTAGCCTTATTCGGGTCAAAATCTGTACCGACATAATAATCTCCTGTTGAAGTTGTATAGCATTCTTGTTCTGCTATATTATCCAATGACTTATCTACAGGAGATGTAATCATAAGTGAGATATCATCAAGCAAGATATCATTACCTCTACCAGAAGCAGCATTATTAACAATCTTCAAAATATAATTACCTTTATGCAACGAGAACAACGCAGTTAAGTTCGACCATGAGTTAGACGCATCGTTTCTCGAAACGACATCACCAGATTCGACTGAGACAAGAACTGTAGTGGATCCCTTCTCGTAGATATCAATACGAATATTCACTGGAGTACCTGGCATAGGCAACGCCTGTGCATTACTAACAAATGCAGAGAAAAATATCTTATTAGTTTCATAATCATCAGTTATCTCAAAATTTCTCTCATAAATAACAGCATCTTTTGCATCAGGAGCACAGTTCACCATCAACATGGCTCCTTGCTTTGTTCCATCATTGCTTCCTGTATGGTCTGTACCATCCCAATAGTCGTAAGATTCACCACTTAACTTAGAACCTCCATCCGCCATACGAGGATTAGACAAAATTGCATAATAACCATCCTCCACACGATATCCAGTCTCACACCAGCAGATGTATGGTTGCACAATGAAATGGTTATAACAATTCTCAAAATTCCTATCTGGATTTCCATTTTCATTCAAAGGAATACTGGCTATTCTTGGGTCTTCCATTGCAAATTTATGTCCTTTTACAAATCCATTTTTATCATCCATCCACTTAATATTGCTTGGCAAACTTAGATCTAATTTTTCAATAGCATCTGGATTTGTAACTATACCATCTTTATATTTCACATAGTGATATTCATCTTCTTCAAAATAACCGAAGTCATCAAAGAACAACAATTCCTGTACAAAATCTTCCTTACCAGGAGTATAAACCAAACGAATAATAGACTCTTTCTTCAATGTCGCAATTTTTGACGAACCGTCAGAAGCAGGCACTTCTATATCAACCTCGATTTTCATCCATCCACTTTCTTTTAAAGAGAGAGACCATGATATGCCATCATCATTGAGTACAGCATCTGTCAACGGCTTATAACTATCTGTAGCCTCCAATCCCTTAAAAGATATCTTTGGATTAGATGTCTTCAATGAAGGAAGATTCACCATCTTGATTACCACATCGCAACCAAACGGAATCTCTTTTTCCACTGCATTGATGTCACTCACACCTTCTCCTAAAACTTGGATATCAAATGAAGGATCTTTAGGAGTAACACTGATAATATTAGACTCTATTTTTTGAAGATTTCCATCGCTATCTCTATATTTCGCAACACACTTGACCTCTTTGATGTCAGACAATACAACATACTCAAATGTAGCGTCAGTGTTTGGAGTATTAGGAGTTATCCAACTTTTTCCATTACTAACCTTCCAAGTATACGTCACATCTGTATCGACATCGGATAAACACAACTCAGATGTAAATACAATCTTTGATCCAAGATTTAGAGACGACGTGGTAGGAGTGGATATTTTTAAACCATTTATATTCTTAGGAGCATATTTAGTCAGTCTAGCTGGAGATTTAGTCAAATCAATATAAAAATCTGTCAGAGTACTACCAGCTGGCAAATTAAACTCGCACAAACCTTTTCCTTCGTAATCATTGTCTATTAATAAATCAGATGTACTTATCAAAGATTCGACATTCTTAATTCCTCCTTTCCCATTTGCATTTTTAATTACAAAACTAGCCTCTCCATAAGTGTTCTTGACAACATTAACATGATATACAGCACCACACTCATCTACTGGCACTACACTTGATAATTTCTCATCTACTCGAAACCAATTATCTACAATGTAATCTTTAGCCAAATAATATTGACTTGATTCCTTATCTACAGGCTCTTCTTTTAGCTCATCACACAACACAACATCCTTAACATCCTTAAATACTTCATCTGTAGCAGAGAATTTATCACTACACAATGTGACAACACATTTAGAGCACCTTTCAAAAGCTTGATCTACAATAGTATTGACAGAATTCGGAATTACTACAGACTCCAATCCTTTACAATAAGCAAATGCCCAGTTTCCAATAAACGTTACTGTATTTGGAATTTCTATTGACGTAAGACTAATACATTCACTAAAAGTTTCTTCTCCTATTCGAGTCAATGAATTGGACAATTTAATTGAAGATAAATTTCCACAGTTATAAAAAGCAGAATTACCTATATATGTAACAGAGTTTGGAATTTCTATCGATGAAAGAAAAGTACATCCCCAGAAAGCACAACTTCCAATGTATTCGACTGAATTGGGAATAACAATAGACTCCAAATTACAAGCCCAAAAACATTGGAATGGTATGGATTTCAAAGATTCTGACAATTTAACATTTTTAAGTGAGCTACTCCAAAATGCAGATTGTCCAATAGACATAACCGAATTAGGAATTTCTATGGATCTTAGTTTTGAACAACCCATAAATGCATCATCCCCAATTGTTTCTACGGAACTAGGAATTATAATCGACTCCAAGCATGAAAATGAGAATGCACGCTTTCCTATTGATGTAATACTATATTCTTTCCCCTGAAAGATAACTTTTTCTTCAATCACTACATTTCCAGGATAGGCATTATAGTCATTTTGAATACCATATGTAACCTCCGCGTTGCCATCATCATAAAGATTGTAATAGACACCTCCTATAAACTGCTTGCTAAGCAGATTAGATGCGTTTGCTACTATGGAGACAAGTGTCACCACTAACAATAAAAATTTTCTCATAAATTTTTATAAAAATGTAGTTATTTTTCTAACTTAAAATCCTTTAGCTTTTTCTGTTAGTACTTTCGACATTCAGACAAAGGGTTCTCTTTTTGTATTCCTCATCCACATCAACTTCATCATAATTCTATACAAAAAAACATAAACCCCACGAAAATATTAAATAATCATACATTTTTATGAATGGCAAAATAAAGAGTTTTCAACAACTGTTAAAATATGTAAAAAAAGAGGGTGTATCAAAATTGAT
>JAZUGF010000080.1:0-17134 GCA_045641065.1 Paludibacteraceae bacterium
GTTTGCATGGCTTGAAAATTTTAGAAGACTAACTATTGATTACGAATTTTACTCTGAGTCTTCTGTCGCAATGATTCAATTAGCCTTCTGCTTTTTGATCCTTAACAAAATTTTCCACTAAAATTTAAACAGCTTCTAAAAGAATCAAACTTAGATTAAACGGTATGAGCCCGGTTCAATACCGAGCCCATACTTTATAAATTTTATTTTTTTAATGTCCAACTTTTGGGGTGCACCTCAACATGCCCCGTCTCTACCTTATCGTTTTTTGTCAACGTCAGCGTCAAGGTTAACGTCAACGTCAGAATCAATCATCTAAATCGTCATTGTTGCGACGGTCGTTGCGGAAATTACCTTTTGTTCCTTTGAAACGGTCTTCCTTCGACTTGTGAGGACGGCCACCTTCTCTACGGTCGTCACGGCCTCCTTTGCGGAAGTCACGTCTGCCTTCTCTTCTCTCGTCACGATCACCTCTGCGGAAATCTCTTCTTTCGCCACGCTCCTCACCATCTCTGTGGAAGCTTCTTCTGTCGCCTCTACGGAAGTCTCTTCTGTCGTCGTTCTCATCGTCGTCTCTGCGGAATCCTCTTCTCTCGCCACGTTCATCTCCACGTCTGTCATCTCTGCGGAATCCACCTCTTCTGTCGCCTCTGTCGCCACCTCTACGGTCGCCACGGAAATCACGTCTTTCTCTGCGCTCCTCACCGTCGCCTTCAGAATCTCTCTCGAAACGCTTCTTGCGCTCGTCAAGTCTCTGCTCACGCTCTTTTCTCTCTGCGAAACGCTTCTCTCTCTCAGCGCGTGCCTCCTGCTCTTCGTGGCGACGACGCAAGTATGATAGACGGTCAGCCTCTCTCAAATCATTACCATCCTCGTCGACATATTTTCTGCGGATAGGGTGGAAGAATTCGTTCTCCTCACGGTTCTCGCGTCTCTCCTTCTCTTCACGATCTCTTTCCTCTCTCTCCTTGAAACGACGTTCTTTGCCATCACGCACGTAGTCTTCTCTACGACCTGAGAACATCTCATACTTGCGGAACTCGCAGTCGATGTCGCCATTCTTAAGAGCCACCTTGAATGATGGAGATAGACGGATCTGTGATGTAGCCTCGTTTGGAACTGTGATGATCCATGCGTTCTTGCCTGTGCAATCCTCCTTAAGCTTCTTGCCGATCTCAGCGTAAAGAGTAGGAAGATCGTCACCACCTCCGATACGCTCTCCGTATGGTGGGTTGAACATGATCATTGCGTCGCCCTCAGGGATATTAAGTTCCTGGAATGGGATACAAGTAAGCTTTACGTAGCTTCCCAAACCAGCGTTTGTTACGTTCTTCTCAGCGATCTCGATGCTGCTGCGTAGGATATCCGAACCGTAGATTGTGTAGTCGAACTCTTTCTCACGGCTGTCGTCCTGGAAGATCTCGTCGAACAAGTCAGCATCGTAGTCTTTCCATGTCTGGAAAGCGAATTTCTCGCGGTATAGACCTGGAGCGATACCCTTGGCGATCATAGCAGCCTCAACAAGGATTGTTCCCGAACCACACATTGGGTCGATGAAATCGCTCTCGCCCTTCCAGTCTGCCATCAATAGCATACCTGCAGCCAACACCTCGTTGATAGGAGCTGCTGTCTGAGCCACACGGTAGCCACGCTTGTGTAGCGACTCACCAGACGAATCCAATGAGATAGTACATGTTCTGTCGGCTACGTGGATATTGATATATAAGTCAGGATTTGTAAGACGCACACTTGGACGTTTGCCGATCTTCTCCATGAATCTGTCAGCAATCGCGTCTTTCACTCTATACTGCAAGAACTGTGAGTGACGGAATACATCTGAAAAGACAGTGGCATCAATTGCAAAAGTCTTTCTGTCGTCAAGGTACTCATCCCAATCGAAGGCCTTCACTTTTTCATATACCTCGTCTGCACTCTCTGCCTCAAAAGTGTAGATAGGTTTGAGCACTCTCAATGCTGTGCGGCAAAAGAAGTTTGCCATATACAACATCTTCTTGTCGCCTTCGAAGGTTACGCCTCTGCGTACTTCCTGTACGTTCTCAGCTCCAAGATCAATTAGTTCTTTTGCCAAAACGCCCTCCAACCCTTGGAAGGTCTTAGCCACCATTTCAAATTTTTCTGCCACTTGCAAAATTCATTAAATTTCTTGCAAAGATACGCTATTTTCCAAATCATTAGCATCAGCCATGCTCATTTTTCTTTTCTCAGCACGACGATAATAATAGATAATACCGTATTCCTTACATTTATCAAGTTTTTCCTCTTCTTCTTTGTTTGCGTAAGTGCTCTCCACCTCATCCCAGATCTGAAGGATTACTGCGTCGACCTCCTTATTAAGTTCGTTCACCTCCTCCATCTTTCTTACTGTGTTGGCCTGAAGCACCTTCTGCTTGCTCTCTAGCTCGGCGAAGTTCTCATAGAACACTTTCACTTTCTGGATCGACGGGTTGTAGATTGGAGCTCCACCCTTCATCTGGCGGTCACGCTCACCGTTGATTACTTTCTGTCCCCACTCAAGAAGCTTCTCATCTGTGGATAGATCAGGCACGACGGTGTTCTCTGGCTGCAAACCGTATAGTAGCTTGAACTCAGCCTTGATCTCCTTTCTCAACACACACATATTCACCACCTGGATGAAGTGAGAAACGTATAGACGGGCCATCTTCAAAGTCTCCTGATAACCCTTGTTGCTCTTCACCTGTAGGTCGGTGCACTGCTTATACTCATTCAACGCGCGCTCGTAACGGATAAGTAGAGCTCTCGCGTCTTCAAGTGATTTCAACGAAAAAGCAAGGTTACGGATGTCTCCGATTTTCTCCCCCTGCTGAACTGCCGACTTCAATGTACGAAGACGGGCTTGGTTTGTATTTGGTAATCTTCTGTATGGCATTTGTTAGTCCTCCCTGTAATTAGTCTTCTCTGTAAAGAAGAGATTCTGCGATTGATTTCAACACCTCTTTCTTGTCAGCGCTCAACGAAAGCTGGTTCAATGATTCCAACGCTTTCTGGTAGTAGCTGTTCATTTTCTCCTCAGCGATCTTGCCGATGTTAAGAGAGTTGTAGATTGCTGTCACGGCGTTCACCTTCTCGTCTCTGTCGAATGTCTCTTTTGCGATCCACTCCTCCAAAGATTTCTTAGTGTCGCCCGACGCTTTTTCAAGCGCAGTGATTAGCAGGTAAGTCTTTTTATTGCAACAAATGTCGCCACCGATTTTCTTGCCGAATTTCTTAACGTCACCATAGACATCCAACCAGTCGTCCTTCAACTGGAATGCCAAACCAACGTTGATACCAAACTCATAGATTAGATCAGCATCCTTAGCCGACGCTTTTGCACAGATAGCTCCGACCTTCAAGCTGCAAGCAAGAAGCACAGCTGTCTTCAAACGAATCATAGCGATGTATTCGTCTGCTGTGACGTCGTTGCGTGACTCGAAGTCCATATCGAACTGCTGGCCTTCACACACCTCGATTGTAGTCTGGTTGAAGACGTTAAGTAGAGATGGAAGCAACGAATGCTCTGCTCTGCACATCACCTCGTAGGCCTGGGATAGCATCACGTCTCCAGAAAGGATAGCGGTGTTCTCATTCCATTTCTTATGTACAGTTGGTTTACCACGACGCATATCAGCTTTGTCCATGATATCATCGTGAAGTAGGGTGAAGTTGTGATACACTTCAAGTGCACATGCCGGATAAACGGCATCATTCACTTTGCCGCCAAAGAGGTCGCACGCCATCAACGCGAAGGTTGGGCGAAGACGTTTTCCTCCAATGGAAAGCACATATCGAATAGGCTCATACAAATTGTATGGCTCCTTGCCTTCGAAAATCGAGACAAGTGTTGATTCGATTAGTGGAAGATAATCTTTTGTGTTCATATTTAAATATAAGTCCTTTGTTTCTTTGTTATAGTGCGATATTGTTTAGTGCGTCTAGTTATAACTCAACGCACTAAACAATATCCTGGCTGCTATTCTTCTCGCTACGCTTGCTTCTGTTGTAGCTGCGGTAGGAGTCGTATTCGATATCCACGTCTGGCTCCACAAATTCATCTCTATGTGTCACTTTGAACGACACATATTTGATTGTTAAGCCACGCTCCAACCACTGTGATTCGTAGTAGGTGCGGATGGATAGGATTTTGTCGTCGGAGAATCCTGAGTGGTAAAGATCGTCGTTGCTGAAAGTCACTTCATAACGGTTGCTCTTTATCATCTCATTTGTGTAAGTGAACATGAAGTTACTGTCTGTCTTAAGGTGGAGAGTACCACCGTCTTTCATGATCTCCTGGTATAGACTCATGAAACGAGTGCTTGTAAGACGTTTGTTCACCTTCTTCATCTGTGGGTCTGGGAATGTGATCCAGATTTCCGACACCTCATCTTTGTCGAAGAAACCTGCGATGGCTTCGATGTTTGTGCGGATGAACGCCACGTTTGGCATCTTTAGTTCAAGAGCCTCTTTTGCACCTGCCCACATTCTTGCACCCTTGATGTCGACGCCGATGAAATTCTTGTCGGGATACATTTTAGCAAGTGCGACGGTGTATTCGCCACGTCCACAGCCTAATTCAAGCACGATAGGATTGTCGTTGCCGAAGAATGTATTCCATTTTCCGCTCATCTCGTGTCTGCCTCCAAACTCCTGCTTCAAGTGGTAGAAGGGGCATTGGAACACGTGTGGATAGGAATCCATATCGCTGAATTTCGCCAGTTTGTTTTTTGCCATCGCTGTTCTTTTTTGTCTTTTAATTACTCTACAGAGGCTTTGCGCACACGGATGCCGACATCTGAGATGCCTTCAAGCACGTCTTCACGCATTCCCTGCCAAATGTTTATTTTGTAAGTACCTTGTTTCGGAAATTTAACCAACGGCATGAATGACACAGGCAGATGGTAGATGTTGGCGTAATATGACGCCATTCCGTCGCCCACCCAATGTCCGTGGTTGTCTGCCAACGCACACTCGATAGTGTCGCTGTAGATGTCGCCGGCTGGACTTGTTGCTTCGATGAAAAGCCAAAGATTCTGGTATTTGTATGTGCCTTTGTTTCTCACGTCCACCACGATTTCATAGCAGTCTGTAGTGTCGTTCATCACATACTCGAATGCCAATGAACTATCCTTTTCCCATCCGTCTTCAGGAATATCCTTGATATCCTGGTAGACGCAATTGTCGCCACACGAGCACAATCCTGTGAACGCAAGAAGCAATAGTAGAAATCCTGAGATGATTTTATTCATTGCTGCCTCCTCCGTTGCCGTTATTGTTAGCGTTCTGGTTGCCGCCACCATTATTCTGGTTGTTTGGCTGACCACCATTATTATTCTGTTGACCGCCGTTATTGTTTGGGCGATTACCGTTGTTGCGGTTTCTATTATTGTTGTGACGGTGCTGATTACGGTTGCCGTTATTGTTTGGACGGTTGCCGTTCTGCTGGTTGCCGTTGTTGCCACCATTCTCACCGTTTTGCTGAGCCTCGTTATTCTGTTGGCCACCTTCATTAGTTCTAGGCTGGTTGCCATTCTCATTACGTGGCTGGCCATTGTTTGGACGGTTGTTGCGGTCACGATCGCGGCGATCACGATTACGGTTGTTATTATTGCGGTTGCGGTTTTCACCGTTCTGCTGGTTACCGTTGTTATTGCCGTTATTATTGCCGTTGGCGTTGTTCTCACCACCCCCGTTCGCAGGCTGGTTGGCATTATCATTCTCGGCAAGACCCCCTCGGTCCCCCTTAGATGGGGAAGGGGCTGACTGACCTTCTGAAGCATTTTGTGGCTCCTGAGATTCAGCATTTCCACCACCATTCTCAGCGTTAGCATTACGCTGACGGTCATCTTTATTGCGATTCTTGTTCTTCTTCTTTTTCTTTTTGTCAAAGCGAGTCAAGTCGTCCTGACCTACCACGTTCTCGTAGTCGACAGTCTTCTCTCTATGCTCACCCTTATTACCGCTTCCGAATGGTTCAGCTTTTTCACCACGCTTGTTGATTTCGATGATCTCCTTCACCTCATCCACAGTAAGAGTGACAAGGTTGGCAGCCATGTTAGGCGCTGTGCTGTACTGCATTGTACGAGCAAGGATATCACTCTTGAAGTGGTAGTAAGTACCGTCAAGAGTCTCAAGCTGGATATCGCGTGGAGGGAACTCTTTCTGAGCCTCAAGGTAAGTGTCGACCTCGAAGTTCATACAGCATTTCAATTTAGCGCACTGACCCGCAAGTTTCTGTGGGTTAGGGGAGATATCCTGGTAGCGTGCAGATGATGTAGATACTGATACGAAGTTTGACATCCATGAAGAGCAGCACAATGGTCGACCACATGGACCGATACCACCGATTCTACCTGCCTCCTGACGTGCACCGATCTGACGCATCTCAATTCTAACTTTGAAAGTGTCGGCAAGCACGCGGATAAGCTGACGGAAATCCACACGTTCGTCGGCGATATAATAGAATATGGCTTTATTACCGTCGCCCTGGAACTCCACGTCTCCAATCTTCATATTTAGATTCAAGTCCTCAGCGATTTTGCGGGCCTTGATCATAGTGTCCTGCTCATACGACTTCACCTCTTCGAAATGGTCAAGGTCAGACTGCTTCGATTTGCGGAAGATGCGCTTGATGTCGGCACGGCTAGGGTCGACGCGATTCTTCTTCATCTGAAGAAGCACCAATGGACCAAGAAGAGAGACTCTTCCAATATCGTGGCCTGGCATAGCCTCAACAGTCACCCAATCTCCCTTTTCAAGAAGAAGGTTGTTGGTATTGCGGAAATAACCCTTACGCGTATTCTTGAAAGTCACCTCCACAAGGTCAGTGCTTTCCATTGCGCCAGGCACATCGCATAGCCAGTCGAATGTATCTAATTTTAGGTCGGTGTGTTTGCTGCAGCCATGGGCATTCATATTGCATCCGCCACCGTTGTCTATACTACTCATTTATATATTTTATTTTTTAAGCAGAGCCATCACTTTGAGAGCCAAATCATAGAAAATGATTTTAGACATTCCGTTTCTCTCTATATGGAATTCCGCTTTTGATAATTCATCTACTAACTGCCATACATTCTTTTCTGTGATGAAGCGTGCGAACTTCGACGAGAAGGCATTTTCATCGTTCGTCATATAGTTGAGCGACGGGTTGCCCACGTTGAGAATGAAGTTCTCGCGCACCATGTGCTGGCAATACTGCAAAAAGGAGATTTGTTTCTTTCTCGACAGTTTTGCAAGGTCATTGCTCAGGTTGATGAGGTCTTCAAGGTCACTGACGTAGGCCTTTCTCATCAAACGCATGAATGTATCCAAAAATGTGTTGGCTTCGTCTTCAATCAGTTCGAGTGCAGCGATGAGGCTACCTTTGCTAAGGCGTGCTGCATACTGAATCTGGTTGTCATTGGCGTTGCCGTTCTTTGTTCTTATTGCGTCCACAAGCACTTTTTCAGGAAGTGCATGTAATACTACTCGTTGAGTACGCGACTGGATAGTTGGCAGGATATCGTCGGGTTTATCGCTAACCAGAATGAAAAGCGTCTTGCCGACAGGTTCCTCGATACTTTTGAGCACTTTGTTTGAGCACTCCGCACCCATAAGTTCAGGATGCCATATCACCACCACTTTATATTCGCTCTCGCATGCCTTGATCTGCAGTTTACGCAGCAACTCGGTTCCCTCGCAATTGTAGATTATCGGTTGCTTTGTTGCGACGCTACTGAATTCCTCTTCCACCCATTTGTCAAGAGTGAAGTAGGGCGACGCTGCGATCATCTCTCTCCATCCTGCCAGATGCTCCATACAGTATTCATCGTTACCTGCCGTCTTCTTATTGATGATTGGGAAGACGAAATGAAGGTCAGGATGCTGGAGAGCGGCGTATTTTTTGCACGACGGACACTGACCACAAGAGTCGTTTTCGCCTTTGTTCTCGCAGGATACGTATTGAGCGTATGCCAATGCTAACGGCAATTTGCCCACACCCTCTGGCCCACAGAATAGCTGAGCGTGCGGAATTCTGCCAGACTTGACAGCGTCGATGAGTTGTTGTTTGAGCTCATCGTGCCCATATACATCGCGAAAGAACATTTTCTGCAAAATTACACTTGTATGCAAAAATAATAAAGTTTGAAAATTTAAGCAAACAAACCTGCGAATAAAATTTTCGTGGGGAGCTTTTGGGGTATTCGTTATAATAGTTAATAAGAGTTAAAAAGCGTCAGGAAAATGACTTCCCGCAGATATGGATTTGTTTTTTTATATATTTGAATCAAGATTTATATGTATGGATAGATTGTCCTGCAGGTATTAGACAAACTACATATTTTATATATCAATTAGGAGAATATCTAAACGAAAAATTTGAATTTTTAATACATTATTATCTTTATGGAAGAAATTTTCATTTATGCGGGTATTGCCGTTGTTGCTATTGTGTTGCTCGTTGTGTTGCTTAATGTGCTTTATGTCCAGGCTCCACCAAGTTATGCTTTTATTTTGTCAGGATTTAAAAAGGAGCCAAGAGTTCTAATCGGAACCGGAGGATTTAGAGTTCCTTTCCTAGAGCGTCTTGATAAAGTATTTTTGGGACAGGTTACTGTAGACGTTAAGACTTCTATTCCAGTGCCAACTCACGACTTCATTGACGTAATGGTTGATGCAGTATGTAAGGTGAGAGTATCGCCTAATGAGGAGGGAACAAGAGTCGCAGCAAAGAACTTCTTGAACTTTAATGATACAGCAATCGCAGGATCTATCAAGGATTCTCTTGAAGGTAATATGCGTGAGGTAGTCGGAGCTATCACACTTCAGAATCTAATCACAGACCGTGATAAGTTCTCAGATGAGATCCAGAAGAAGGCTGCTAAGGATATGGAGAAACTTGGACTTGAGGTTATCTCTTGTAATATCCAGAACATTACAGATAGCAATCGTTTGATTGAGAATCTTGGAGCTGACAACACTTATGCAATCCGTAAGAATGCTGCCATCACAAAAGCAAATGCTGAAAGAGATATTCAGGTTGCAGAGCAGGAGGCTAAGAAGGTCGCTAATGATGTTCGTGTTAAGACTGAGACTGAGATCGCTGAGAGAAACAATGAGTTGGCAATCCGTCAGGCTGACCTAAGAGTAACAGCTGATACTAAGCGTGCCGCTGCCGATGCTGCATACGAGATCCAGCGTCAGGAGCAGTTGAAGGAGATCAATATCAAGACTGTCGACGCTGAGATTGAAAAGACTAAGCGTGAGCAGGAGTGGTCACAGGAGAAGATTAAGATTACTGAGAATGAGTTGAAGGCACAGGTCAATGCACAGGCTGATGCACAGAAGTATAATATGTCTGTTCAAGCAGATGCTGCTAAGTATAAGACTGAAACTGATGCCAAGGCTGCTTATGAGAAGCAGAAGTTTGACGCAGAGGCTGCTAAATACAAACAGCAGCAGGAGGCAGAGGCTGCTGCTTACGTAGCAGAGCAGGAGGCAAAGGCTATCAAGGCTAAAGCCGACGCTGCTAAGTATGCCGCTCTTCAGGAGGCTGCCGGTATTGAGGCTAAGGGTAGAGCTGAGGCTGCTGCAACACAGGCAAACCTTGAGGCTGAGGCTGCCGGTATTTTGGCAAAGGGTCAGGCTGAGGCAGAGGCTATGCAGAAGAAGGCAGAGGCTTACGAGCGTTATGGTCAGGTAGCCGTTATCGATATGCTAACTAAGATGAACGAGAAGGTTCTTCCTCAGATTGCTGAGAATATCGCTAAACCTATGGGCAACATCAAGGATGTTACTATCTACGGCACATCAGGTTCAGAGGTGTCAGGTATGTCTAACAACGTGCCAACTGTAATGAAGCAGACATTTGACGTAATGAAGGATGTAACTGGTGTAGACATGAGTGACATCATGAGATCAAATACTGTTCAGGCTAAGACTGACAAGAACATCAACTTGACAGGTAACGCTGGTGGCGGTATTGAGGTTAATATGAAATAAAGTTTGAATTACTTTATTTATAGTTAATAATTAAAGCGGCTGGATTGAAATTTCAATCCAGCCGTTTTTGTTGTATTATTTCAACAACCACTTAACCAAAGGAATTACATTTATTGTTTTTCCGTTTGTCTCAATTGTTTCTTCTTCGTACATTGTGACAATGTAGAGATTTTCCACTTCAACAAATGAAGATAATTTATCAAGAGCACGTACCTCTCTTTTCCTATTGTCGTTGTCTTTAAGCGAAAAACTTACTTGGACTGCTATTTTCTTGCTTGGCACATAGAAATCAACTTCAATATTGGAATTGTAGAATGTGACATCTTCTCCAAATTTTTTGAATAGACTGACTGCAACTATATTTTCCAACAAACTTGTATTTGGATCTGTAAGGAAAAGATTAAGGATTCCGTTATCAATAAAATAGTATTTCTTGTTAGTTGTTTTCTCTACAAATTTAGAGGCATAATTTGATATCGGGATAAGCAGCCACGATTCATTCATGTATTCAAGATAATCCATCAAAGTCTCTGTAGAAATCTTTGTGCCTATGCTTGAAACCATTTTGACTAATCTGCTATAAGAAATAGGTTGTTTGACACTCTCTGCAAGTTTTTGCACAACAAATTTCAATGCCTTATCATTTCTGATTGAATAGCGAGCAATCAAGTCGCCGAAGAAAATTTTCCCATACAATCCGTTGAGCCATGAACGCTTGTCTTGTACGTTCCCCACTTCTGGCAATCCTCCAAAACGGAAATATTCCTCTAGATATTTGTTGATAGACGTTGCGTTCTTATACTCATAATTTCTATCATTCACGTCTATTCCTTTTGATATAAGCATTTCTTTAAATGAGAGAGGGAATATTTCTTTTGTTTGAAAGCGCCCGCCAAGAGTGGTGGCGATTTCCGAACTTAGCATTTTTGCATTGCTACCTGTAATATATATGCGATAACCTTGGTCTGCCAATCTACGGGCAAATTTCTCCCAACCTTCAATAATTTGGATCTCATCAAGAAATATAAATGGTTTATAATCATACATTTCTTGATAGGATATCAGTATAGTATTCAGGTCGGACACTTGCATGCCGATAAGTCGGTCGTCCTCAAAATTGAAGTAAAGAAACTCTTCTGTCGAATGACCTTCTTTTATTAATTGTTGCATTCGTTCGTATAATAAATACGATTTTCCAGCTCGTCTTAATCCGACCAAAACATAATTTAACCCTTCCTCAAAGCTATATTCACGTTTAAAGAGTTGTATTTTTGAAATAATCTGCTGATTTTCAGCGATTATGAGTTTGATTATATTTTTGTCTATCATATTATAAAAGTGTTATTTCAAGACAAAAATAGGATTTAATTGGAATATAATCGATAAAAAACATCAAAAATTACCGAGTATATTCGGTGATTTTTTGAAAAATATTGCAGAATATACTCAGCAATAAATAGAAAGACGGCTTGAATTTTCTTCAAACCGGATATTCCTACAGCTTTATCTTCAACGCCACTTCCAACGAGTGGTCGCTGTGCTCGTATGTCTGGTTCTCTTTTATTGGTGGCAAGACGCTGCGATAGTCAAACTCATATATGACACTTAGGTAGAAGATTTTGGTTATTTTGCATTCTAATTCTGTCTCATTCTTCAACAGATAGTTGCTGAAATCGTTGATTTTAGGCTGATAGAAGAATTTCTCCACTAAGTAGACTGCTGGTCCAATCTGTTGCTTGACCTTTGGTCGTAGTGATAGACGGAATGCGTTGTCGTCTAGTGTCTTTTTATCGTCTGTATAGTCGACGACGTCGTAAAGCCCAGCCAAACTGATGGAGTAGTCGTAAACCTTTGGTTTGGAGCGGATATTATACTTTGCTCCTGCCACTACGTCCAATCTGTAGTTGTAGCCTTTGTAGGCGTTGTGCAGATACTCGAAAGCTATTAGCGGCGACCATTTTCTGTATGGCATAAAATCGACTTTGGAATTTAATTCAATACCGTTGTTCTTTGTCTTATGCTCGCTTTCGGAATAGGTGTATTTTCCTCCCATCACGAATTCGAGAGTGCTGTCTGCCACTGACAATCCTCCCGTCGCTTTGACATCTGCTTTATTGATATTTCCTGAACTTAAGGATCCTCCAGCTGAAATGAATCCCGATGCCTTCTTCTCTTTAGCCTCTTCTTTGGCGTTTTCTTCTGCAAACGAAGGAAATGCTATGGCTGCCAACAAGCCAATTATTACAAGGAATTTAGATAAACTCAAAACGCTAATTTTTAGATTCACGTCGCAAAGATAATATTTTTGCGTTTTTTGGGGAAAGTCCGTATTGACAAAATAAAAACAGGCACATCGCTTTTGCAATGTACCCGCTCGTCTTATGTTTCCTTGAGATTTATTTGTTGATTGTCTTTCCCAACTCGTATGCCTGAGTCTCGTACTCTGTACCTTTCACAGCGCCAGCTCTACCCATGCCTTTAGCACGCACGTATCCACGCTCTGTTGCGCTTGGCAAACACATAACGAATCCACGGAAGCCGTTGAAACACCACTCAGCTGTCTCGTTTGAATCATCGGCACAAGCAGTGATATAGTAATATTCCTTGCCTGCCATTCTCCCGTCGCCAAATGCAAGATATGTGGCGTCGATGAATGTCTTCATTCTGTCGTTGACGTTCATATAGTATGTTGGAGCTGCAAGCACCACAACATCAGCAGCCAAGAATTTCTCTACGATACGGCCTGTCGCATTGTCACGGCTTACCTCCTTTGGCTTATTTGCTCCCTCTTCTGAAAGGAATGTTAGTGTTGAGTCTGCCAAGAAGATCTTCTCTACCTTTCCGCCTGCCTCCTGTGCTCCCTTCACAAAAGCATCCGCAAGGATATCGGTGTTGCCTCCCTTACGTGGACTTGAACTGATGACAAGCACGCTCTTTCCATCTTTCTTGTTTGGGGTAGTGTCGCTGTATGCGATACCCGACTGAACTGCAAGTGAAGCTGTCGGAGTTGAGGCTGTTGTAACCTGACACTGTTGTTTCTCATTACATTTTTCTCCGCAACAAGCAGATAGCAGCAATAGTGAGCTTGCTGCAGCTATAAAACTATTCTTCATCATTTTATATTGTTTGTAACTTATGCAAAGATATAACTTTCAGTTTAGAATTAAATGATGCGTCGTAATTCATTTTTAATACGATTTTTTCTACATTGTGGAGGTAATAAAAAAAATGATGAATATGAAATTAAGAAATATCATCATAGCGACGTTTCTAGCTCTATCTGCAGTGTCATGTGCTAAGAAAGAGCCAACTCCGGTTGAACGTTTGACTCAGATGAGTGAGCAGCTCGACAGAAAGGATGTGACTTACACAGAAGTGGAGTGGGAGGCATTGGGCCTTGAGATTGAGGAGATTGAAGATGAGGTTCAGAAGAATAGAGATAAGTATACAGAAGATGAACTTCGTGAGATCAACCGTCTAAAAGGTAAATGTCTTGCTAAGATGGCAAAGAAGGCAGTGAATGATCTTGCAGGTGAGATTGGTAATTTCTTACAGGATTCAGAAGGAATCTTAGGAGGATTCATGGAGGAGATTAATAAGGGGAAAGAGGTTGAGCAATAAGAATCTTCAATTATAGATGTAAACTCGCTGTAGAGACGCGAGATCTCGCGTCTTTATGATATCATTTATCATTAGTATAAATAATAGGCAACCCATTTGGGCTGCCTATTTTTATTTTGCATTCAGCATTTTGAATTCATCATTCAACATTGAACTCTCCCTCGTCGAATTTCTGATATAAGAAATCGTTGTATGGATAACGCTGGATATGAATCTCTTTTACTTTATCGTAAAGCTGCTGCTTGAAATCCTCAAGATTAGATTTGTCTTTTGCTGAGATGAAGATGCAATTGCAGTTGTTCATCTTGGCCATCCACATCTTCTTCAAATCTTCAAGAGAATAGTTCTCTCGTTTGATTGGAGTAAGGTCGTCCTCAGCCTTCTCAACGTATGTGAACGCGTCAATCTTGTTGAACACAAGCATTGTTGGCTTCTCCTCTTTGTTGATCTCCGACAATGTCTTCTCCACCACTGCGATTTGATCCTCGAATGTTGGATTTGAAACGTCGACCACATGTACAAGCAAATCAGCCTCTCTTACCTCGTCGAGTGTGCTCTTGAAGCTCTCCACTAGATCATGAGGCAACTTACGGATGAATCCTACTGTGTCGGAAAGCAAGAATGGAAGGTTGTCCACTGTCACCTTTCTCACTGTAGTGTCAAGAGTGGCGAAAAGTTTATTCTCTGCGAAGACGTCGCTCTTGGCAAGCATATTCATGATAGTTGATTTGCCGACGTTGGTGTATCCCACCAATGCCACACGCACCATCTTACCACGATTCTTACGCTGTGTACTCTTCTGCTTATCGATCTCCTTCAACTCTTCCTTCAATAGGGAGATTCTGTTGAGGATGATACGACGGTCGGCCTCAATCTGCGTCTCACCGGTACCACGCATACCGATACCTCCCTTCTGACGGTCCAAGTGTGTCCACATTCGTGTCAAACGAGGTAATAGGTAACGGCACTGAGCCAACTCCACCTGTGTCTTTGCATGGGCAGTCTGGGCACGCATTGCGAAGATATCAAGGATTAGAGTAGTACGGTCGAGAATCTTGACACCTAGCTCCTTCTCAATGTTGCGCAACTGCTTTGGCGACAACTCATCGTCGAAGATCACAAGGTGGATTGAACTCTCCTCATCTTCCTCATGGTCGATGATGTAGTTTCTGATCTCCTCGATCTTACCTGGACCAACATAAGTGTTGGAGTTCGGCTGGACGAGTTTCTGCATGAATATTTTCTGCGGATAAGCACCTGCTGTCTCCGCAAGGAATGCCAACTCGTCAAGATACTCCTTAGCCTTTACCTCCGACACTGTCTGTGTAGAGACTCCGACAAGGATGGCTCTTTCGTTGTATATTTCGGTTTTTACCTGTTCTGCCATATTAAGCGTTTTCTTTTTCTTTGATAGCGGCACGAACAGCAGCGTCGATCTCCTCCATCAAATCTGGATTTGCCTTAAGGAATTCCTTAGCTGCGTCACGTCCCTGAGCGATCTTCTCGTCGTTGTAGCTATACCATGAACCGCTCTTCTTGATAATTCCATACTCCACACCATAGTCGATCAACTCACCTGTGTATGAGATTCCCTCACCAAACATGATGTCGAAAGAAGCGCTACGGAAAGGAGGTGCTACCTTGTTCTTTACGATCTTCACCTTAGTGCTGTTACCGATCACCTGGTCGCCATCCTTGATAGCTGATGTACGACGGATATCGATTCTGACAGAGGCGTAGAACTTAAGTGCGTTACCACCAGTTGTTGTCTCTGGGTTACCGAACATCACACCGATCTTATCACGAAGCTGGTTGATGAAGATACATGTTGTATTTGTCTTGTCGATAGTGGCAGTAAGTTTTCTCATTGCCTGGCTCATCAAACGAGCCTGAAGACCCATCTTAGAGTCGCCCATCTCACCCTCGATCTCAGCCTTTGGAGTTAGTGCGGCTACAGAGTCGACAACCACCAAATCAACTGCTGATGAACGGATCAACTGATCAGCGATCTCAAGTGCCTGCTCTCCGTTGTCTGGCTGCGACATGACTAGATTGTTAGTGTCAACACCAAGTTTCTCAGCGTAGAATCTGTCAAACGCGTGCTCTGCGTCGATGATGGCAGCAAGACCGCCAGCTTTCTGAGCCTGTGCGATAGCGTGGATGGCAAGAGTTGTCTTACCTGACGATTCTGGTCCAAAGATCTCGATTATTCTACCGCGTGGGTAACCTCCTACACCTAGTGCAAGGTCAAGGCCGATTGAACCTGATGGGATAACTGGCACGTTAGTCTGAACGTGGTCGCCCATACGCATGATTGAACCTTTACCGTGGTCCTTCTCTATCTTTTCCATTGCAAGCTGCAATGCCTTTAGCTTCTCTGCCGATGGAGCAATCGCTCCTGTTGTCTTTTCGTTGTCTTCCATTTTTTTACTGTCTTTTTTACTTTTTTTTACTGTTTTGAATAACTAATTCTAAGAATCTGTTTTGTTTGCTCGTCGATTCTGAAACGGTTGTCTGTGCGATGGCCCACAACCCAAATGATGTCGCCACACTTTCCATCCGTTAGAACCCATGTATTTTCTTTTTCAAATAAACTAAATTTCTGATCTACAAAAAAGTCGCTGAGTTTCTTTCTTCCTTTCATACCGAACGGACAGAAATAATCCGCCTGTTTCCATTTTCTTAGTACGAGTGGAAATGTCAGTTTCTTATAGTCAATGCAGCAGACGTTTTTATCTTTCACAATGGTGAAATTGTTGCTGTCGAATATCTCAGCCATGAAACTGATATTGAGATTGAAGAAAGCTGCGACGTTACGAATCTCATACTCTTCTTCATCTTCGGATATGTCGGGCTCTTCCTTCTGTAACTGAATAAATAATTTCTCTCTGTCTCTTAATGCTCGTATTCCGGATGTGGAATAGAACTGTTTTCCAGAGGTGTTTTCCTCAAAGATGCATGTGTAGATGTTGAACACTGTTGACGCGGAGAATCCATATGGCTTCAACAACTCATATAATACATATATTGGTTCGGGAGCTGTGCGAATCTTTTCCAGATCTAACACATCCATATTGTCCTTGTGTTCCACGATGTCCTTACGAAGCAACTCCACATAATGTATCACAAAATTCTGCGTACGAGTGAGGTTCTCAATACTCTGAATTGTCGACGCACGGAAACTAGGATTGATGGATTCAAGAGCAGGAATGATGATGTTGCGCATCTTATTCCTTACATATACCACCTCGCTGTTGGTACTGTCTTCCACGTAGTCGAATCCGTTGTCAAAGATATAGTCGTTGATCTCATTACGTGAGACGCAAAGGAATGGACGGACGACATTACCGTTCTTAGGTTTAATACCTGTAAGTCCATTCAGACCGGTGCCTCGAGTCATGTTGATCAGGAATGTCTCTACCACGTCGTCACTATGGTGAGCAACTGCGATGTATTTGCATCCCGTCAACTTAATCAATGATTCAAACCATTCATAACGCAAGTCACGGGCTGC
>JAZUGF010000081.1:0-15634 GCA_045641065.1 Paludibacteraceae bacterium
TACCACAACTCTTGTACTTGTCTTCATTCTGCAAATAAGTCTTATAGGCTTCCCTTTGAACATCAAGAATACCTTCTTTGTTATCATCTTGGACTGTAAGGATTAGATTACCGTCGGAATTAAGAAATGGTATATCTAAACGTCTTCCCCACATATTACTTTTGATGTATTTTAATTCGCCTAACACATCATCTTTTATAATATCATCCATAATAAATTAATATTTGTTTGTTTTTTAATAAAATAAATTTCGTTTTTTTACTCGGCCACCTACATCCGCCAACGAATTTCAACATTCTACCTCGGCCACAGTAGCCAAAAGGCTCCACCATTTTCGGTTCTCCTAATTAGGCCATGGTTGACACTAATGCCGTAGGCATGTGGCTACCGTGGCTGTGGGTGTTGTCGTTTTCAATGATATTCGTTTTCAATTGCAAATATATAAATCAAATTTGAATCGGCAAATATTTTGTGTTGATTTTACATATTAATTTAACAAAATTTAAGGCGGGGTATGCCCCGTCTCTACAACTGGAATTTCATCAAATCCATTCGTCTTCCTTCAATGGAGTGCCGTAGTCATGCCAAGGAATCCACTCCCCGTCTTTCTTGTGAAAAACGATTCTAGGACTCTCAAACGGGAATCCTTCTGCATGCTGTCTAACCTCAAAAATGTTATCGACTGCACTATCATGAATATCTTTAAGGTAAGTCGCTATATTTTTGTCTGCTTTATCAATAAAAGGTTCTATACCTAATTTGATGCCATCTTCATCCCAAAAGCAAATCTGCATTAAATGATTTTCTCTATCATAAGACTCTATAACACCTTTAAAGCCCTTATATATCACATACATTCGCTTTATATAATAAGCGGAATCAATTTCGTCTTTAGATACTGGCCTTTCATAATATTCCCCTTTATCAGCAAAACCCATAGACAAGAGTTCTGGATAAGTGCCACGGATAACACCTGACTTATACTCATACCAAAACATTCTATTTCCAATTCTTACTATTGGACGATAATTATTAAAATATTTTTGCATGCCTATTCTTATTTATTGTCTTAATTTTCATCTTCTTTCACGACCCACTATTTTACGTCATCTTTGTTTTTAGTCACATAGCCAACGATTGTCTCATTGCACCAAACATGCATGTTGCCATGGCTCCTTTTACAACATATTCTTGTTGTGGTTTGGAAGAAAAGACTTTATTCATATTATAACCTTCTTAAAGTAATCTCTTTAGTGTAGTAACCTCTGTATCTTTTCTCTACTTTTGCAAACACAGTAATTTCAGATGGCAATCCATCCAAATCCCTTCTAATATTCACTTTACACTCACCACTTAGCAAATCAAAGGTCCCTTCATCATATACCGTATCTGTTTCATAACATAAAACATCATTATCTATTTTTTTATTTTGGATACAGAATATTGAAATCAATGAATTAATCGGGAAATCCTTTATTTCGATTTCTTGATTAGGAAGATTATCCTGCCAAAAGAACAGATGAAAGAACATGTTTCTTCTTAACATACTAAGAAACATCTTCTCTGATTTAAGAGTATAAGCATAAGAGTATGCTATTTTTTTTATCTCATAATTGTAATCATATTTATCCAAAATTTCCTCTTGAGTCGCAGTCCAACGAGCTTTTAGTTTTTCAAAATCTTTAATCCCTATCAATTTCCCATTTTCACTGACTTGTAAAGTATATGGATAAAGAGCTTTGCCAAAACTAAGAAAAATAGAACTCCAGTCATCAGGTTCTGTACCATCAAAACTCTCATCCCCACTACCTTCAAAAGTGAAAAGGAATCCAGTTTTTACTACTTTTGCTTCGATATGCTCTACCTTGCTGAATGAATTTTTTTGTCCATCTGGAAATGTAATACAAGTACAGAATTCGTATGAAGCTGATATATCATCAAAGTTATACATATCTTAAAAATTTATAAACCAACAAACTGGTTTTTATGATTACCTTAGTAATGTTAAAACTTAAACATTATTTGACATTAATCTAAATGCCAAAAATAATTAACCTTGCTAATATAGCAATACCTTTATTTCAAATGCTCAAACAAAAAAATTGTTAATACCTCACTCCAACAAATACCTCAGAAACGTCTCTGGAGAATTGACAAAGTCTTTGGTTAACTGGAAATGTTCGGTGTCTTGATATTTCACTCTTTGGATTCCGTTCTCCGTAAGCTCCAACACGTCGGCTTTGGGCAATGCCATAAGAATAGGCGAATGTGTGGAGATGATAAATTGCGATCCTCTTTCAACAAGTGCATTGACATTCGCCATAAGCCGTAACAGACGCATTGGGGAGAGAGCGGCTTCGGGCTCGTCGAGAATATATAATCCATTGCCGCCAAATCGGTTTTCTATAAGCGACATGAAACTCTCTCCGTGGGACTGATTGTGTAATGAGACTCCTCCATAGCTGTCGAATGTACCGTCGCCAGGATTATCTCTATCCATTCCTTCAAGATAACTTGCTAGATTATAGAAACTTTCAGCACGAAGGAAGAATCCGTCTCGATTGCGTGATGTTCCCCTAATTATTTTGATGTATTTATGGAGATCGGAATGGGTGGACTCGGTAGAAAAATTGAAATTGATAGTTCCTCCCTCAGCGTTAAATCCCATGGCGACGGCGATTGCCTCTATCAACGTGGATTTGCCAGTTCCATTCTCTCCGACGATAAATGTGACAGGTTTCTTGAAATCGATCTTCTTCATCTCTTTCAAATGTCTGACGACGGGGAGATCGGAGATGTAATTGTCTTCAGGAATCTCCTTAGATAAAGAGACCTGAGTCAAGAATAAATTATTTAGCATTTCTAATCTAATTATCTCTAAGCTAATTTCTCTAAGCTCTAAGCTTTCCCCTTCTTCCTCTTAAACAATCTCTTGAAGAATCCTGGTTTCTCGTCTTCTTCGTCAGCCTCATCAACAGTTGAAGAGGATGATCCCTTCTTCAACATTTTCTTTGCGTCGCCAGTAAGCTCCACATTCTTATACGACACTTTATTCATCTCTCGTTCAGAGATAATCTCCGCTTTTTGCATTCGTTCAGAAATAGTGTTGAAATACTGGTCGTAGGATTCACGCAGTTTTCCTTCGTCGTCGAAACACCATTTGAATTTCTTCGGACGTGGCACTATCATAGCCAAATAAATGGCCTCGTCAACGGTTAGTTTCGACGGTTCTTTTCCAAAATAGAATTTTGCAGCCTCAGCAGCTCCATATACGTTTGGTCCCCACTCTATCACGTTGAGATAGACTTCGTACATTCTATCTTTGGTAGTGAGATTATTGTTCTCGATAAGCCAAACGATCATAGCCTCCTCTGCCTTACGCTGGAGTTTCTTTTCACGGTTGAGGAATACATTTTTCACAAGCTGCATTGAGATCGTGCTTCCACCTCTGGCGAATCTCTTCTCTTTGATATTCTTCACCATGCTCTGACGCAAAGCACTCTCAAGGAATCCGTGGTGACGGAAGAAACTTGGATCTTCACTGAAAAGCACAGCATTTCTCAAGTAGACTGAAATATCATTTATGTTTCTGAAATTTGGATTATCCTCTCCGACTAAGATCTTACGTTGCAACACATTCTGATCGTAAGCAAAATAGGTGAAGGTATCCACCATCTTGCCTAAATCAGCATTTCCATAATACTTTATCTTGAAATTTGGATATTTCTTCATTGACGATGTAAACTGCAATGAATCAATATTATCCATATCGAAACTGAACAACAGATGATAGTCAATATCACCGTCGACTTTGATTCCTTCAAGCGTTGGCATCAATCCTCGTGGGATAGATGAGAATAGGTCGTCGGCAGGAAATCTATCCTTGTCAATTTTGATTGTCAAACCGAAATTATCTCCTTTGTCAAGTTTAACGTAGGGAGAGAATTCAAGTTTTTCTATACGCACCACCGTCGAACTATCAACCTCAATGCTATTCTTATCTATATTCAAAAGAAAATCTGCCGATGGTGCTCCACAATTTAAAGTCTGCGAAGAAAGACGTTCATGGTAGATTGAAAGATATTCTGCAGACGCTTTTCCTTTCATCTTAAACAATTCATTCTTCTCATCAGCATCAATTGACAATTTGATTGAGAACAAGTTTGCAGAGATCTTTGCTCCGTATTTATACTCAATCAAAGGCACGGTAACACGTGCGGTATCAATATTTGATTGAATATCAGCCGTGATAGTTTGATCCTTACGCTGATAAGTTCCAGTTAATGAAAGATTCTGAATTTCATGAGTCATCTCCTGACAAATGATATCTGATTCAAATTTATCATCTTTAATTTGGAATCTAGGGACGGCAATCTTTGCGTAGAAAGAATCAGACTCAACAGCGATATTAAAATCTGTAAGATTAAACTGTTCGGGCATCATTCTGAAAAACAATCCTGTTGCCTGATTGAATTTTTCGTAAATGCTTTTCTTTTTCGAATCTATATTTGGAGATGTAGACTGATCAGATTCTAGATCTTCATCATGTTTTTTTGATTTCATTCGATAAGCCACATCAACGCCAAAAATAGTCAGACTCGTCAATTTTAGCTTTTTGTTTATCAAGCTGCGTAGTTGAGCAGTGGCAGTTAGGCTATCAACAGTGGCTATAGTATCTGTTATGGATTTTTCTGTGTCAACTTTATAAACAGAAATCCCATTGAATGTCATAGAAGATAAATCGTTGAATTTCAAGTCATCGTACTTGACTAATACTCCATATTTATCACGCACTTCATCAAGTTCCTTATCCAACACTTTCTTCATAATAGTGTCGGAGAAAAAGAATATTGCACCGACAGCCAATGCTATCAGAGCAAAAATCACAATTATGAAATACAACAGTTTCTTCATATCAAAATTATATAATTAGAGTGATTAATTATGTAGGGGCAGGGTTTATACCTGCCCTATAAATCAACCCAATTTTTTGATCTCAAAATGTTTAGTGACGCAAGATGGAATCTCAGATTTACGATGTGTCACATAAATTAACGTTTTCTCATCCTGAGCTGCAAACTTCTCTACAATCTCGCGTACACGACGTTTATTTGCAAGATCAAGTCCGTGTAGAGGCTCATCAAGAATAAGCAAATCTGGATTTTTAACCATTGTACGGCAAAGAAGAACCAATCTCTGCTCTCCACCAGAAACCTTCAAGAAGGATTGTTCAGCAAGATGGTCAATACCAAGAAGCTTCATCCACTGTAGAGCCAACTCATACTGTGCATCTGTAGGAGTACGGAATAGTCCGATAGTGTCAAAGAATCCTGAAGCCACAATCTTCTTACATGGTTGATCCTGACGGAAATACAAATGCATCTCACTTGAGATATAGCCGATATGACGTTTGATATCCCAAATGCTCTCACCTGTTCCACGCTGACGTCCAAACAGTCTTATATCCAACGAGTAAGCCTTTGGATTATCTGCAGAAAGTAGTGATAGAAGTGTACTCTTTCCCGAACCATTCTGTCCTGACAAGCTCCATTTCTCACCCTTCATGATTTGCCAGTTTAGATCCTTGAACAAAGTTCTTGTAGGGTATGAAATATTGACATTTGTCATACAGAAAACCTCATCAAAATCAGGTTTTGACAAGATAGTAGCTTGTAACTCATCAGTTTTGAACTGACGAGGAGCGAATACCGTTGATCTTAATTTTTCGTCGGCCAAATATTTATCCTTTTCAATTCCTGGAAGATATCTCTTATCCTTGACAGGAAGAATATGAGTAGCACAATCAGGAATTTCCTCCTCACTTGGGCAAGAGAAAATCATCATCTGACCAGTCTTGGCTAACAAACCGAAGAAATCATTCAATTCCTTCATCATTGTAGGATCAAGTCCGATGAATGGATTGTCGACAAGAAGCAACTGAGGTGCTGAAATCAAAGATTCTGCAATCAAGAAACGACGCAATTCGCCACTACTCAACATGATGATATGCTTATGTTTGATGTCGTTGATCTTCATCTTCTCCATCAACGATTTCAAAAGATCCTCGTCAAGTGAACGATTGCCTTTCTTCTTCTCAACACCCATCTTCAGCAACTCCTCCACTGTTGGAGCCAACTCATTATCCTGTGAATTGAAACGCTGCTGATAATACATATTATTATAGTCGGCAAGTTTGTATGCACTTTCAAAACACATTGTGCGAATCATGTCGCTCGCATACTTAATTCCTTCAGGACGATTGTTTGGATCAAAGAATCCATACTTTAATTCGCCACCACGAATGCCACTCTTTCCTGAAATAAGGTCAAGAAGCATTGTCTTGCCCGATCCATTCTCACCAAGAATACACCAAACCTCACCTGGCTTGACTTCAAAATTTATATTGTCTGGAAACTCCACACCCCAAATACGAGGTGCAACATCCTTCATGCTTAGTACAAAATCCATTTTATCTCTTCATGTAACGATCCATATCTCTTCTTGCATCTTTCTCCTTGATGCTCTCACGCTTATCGTACTCTTTCTTACCACGAGCCAACGCAATCTCTACCTTGCAAAGACCCTTCTCATTGATAAACATCTTAGTAGGTACGATAGTCATACCATTATCTTTCACCTCACGCTGAAGTTTGTTTAACTCTTTACGATTCAAAAGTAGTTTTCTATCACGACGTGGAAGATGATTATTATAAGATCCGAACGAATACTCTGATATGTTCATGTTCTTTACCCACAACTCATTATTGCCAGCAAAAAAACAGAATGTATCTACCAAACTTGCCTTGCCTAGACGGATGGATTTCATCTCCGTACCGACAAGAACAATTCCGGCAGTGAATTTGTCTACCAGTTCATAATCGAAAGTTGCGCGCTTATTCTTAATAAGCACATCCTTTTTCATCAACTTTCCGAGTTTATTATTTCCCATATAATATAATAATCTTTCTATCTAAATTAAAGCCAATACTATCCACGCAACATACGTGAAAGCGTAAATCATTATAAAAGTCACAGACGTTGTTGGAAAATGATATTTTCTCTCTTCTCCCATGACATCTGCAAAATATATATTATAGCCAATCATAATGACGTATACGGCATAGAAATTAACCAATATCAACACGCCAAATACAAAAGGCATAATTGCAAATATAGCTGCTGATATAAAAAGTGGTATTTCTGCATGTGACAAAAATACAACCATACGATCAAATGTCAACGACTTATTCGCTAAAAATCTCAAATTAGAAAAACAATTGAAAGTGTACGATAGTCGAGACAATAAATATGCGATGAAAAGTAACCCGAGTGTTGAAATCAAAAGGAATAATGCAAGAATCACAGGCCATGCGATAGCAAACAATGTTCCATTTAGAAAATCATAATCTGAAAGATAAAAATTTTCAATAAGCACTCGTAAAAATCCTAATACACAAATTAACGCAAGCATAGGATAAATCAAACGTATCTGTGTTTCTGGCCAAGAACGCTTTTCGTCAACTATCTTTTGCCAAGCCGATGATGGATCAACAATGAATCCCAAACAATCGTGGTAAAGCTCTATGTATGTACTTTTAATTTTCTCAAAATTCATAATCATATCTCTTCAAGTCCACATCTGGACATTAAATCCCTTTTTTCTTTCTGAAAGTCAACGTGAAACTTATCAGCCAACTCACTCATATTCATAATTAGTTTAGCGGCAAACTGTTTTGAGCTTGCACTTTTCGGATCTGACATACGGTGGTTGACACCATCCATAATCTTCTCCACTCGTTTCATCAACGCAATTTGATCGTCAGTCATTGTCGTCTCTGAAAATTTTTCAAAAATATAATCCACCGCCACTGACGACGGATGAAGCATATCTTCTGCGTAAAAACGATAGTCTCGCAAATCATCCATCATAATCTCGTAAGACGGAAAATACTCAACTATATTTGTAAATGTCTTCTTCAATTCGTTGATTGCCAATCGCAACGTCGCCTTGCTAAGATTATTTTCATCAAGGTCATCACGTAAATGGCGAATTGGGCTTACCGTCATTACAATGCATATATTTGGATTTATGTCAATGATGCTATCTATCAAAGGCATGTAGACGGAAGTGATTTCATCAACAGTAATCAACTCTCGTTTGAAAACATTAGCGTCTTCCTTATGACAATTAGCCACCACGAAATTCTTTTCTTTGTGTCGGTAAACGAATGCCGACCCAAAAGTAAGAAGAAGAAAATCAGCCTTTTTCAGATATTCATTTGTATCACGGAGTGCATTATTGGCCTCCAACATTGTGTTTTGCAAATCTCCAGAAAAATCGCTATGAAGGAGAAAACTTCTCCAAATTCCGTCACGACAGAAAAAATCATCCTCTTTGAAATAATCCAAATCAAGAGTTTTTTGAATCTGTGTCGCAATAGACAGTGGATTAAAAGCAATACCTAACGGATTCAAGAACACATCGTACTTACGATCAAGCAGGCGTCGGCCCATCTCTGTTGAGAAGCACGAACCAAGTGAGACAATCTTACTTTCGTAAGTCATCTTCTTATCAAATGGCTTGATATTAACTAAAGTACGAAAATCCATATATGCAAAAAAATGCAGGGAACAATAGTCGCTCCCTGCTATTTTATAATTTTTCTTTCAAATTTATTCACCAGAAAGAGCCTTCATCAACTCATCCATGTTAGGGCTCAAGATGATCTCTGTACGACGGTTCTTCTGACGAGCCTCCTTAGTGTCAGCTGGATCAAGAGGAACGTACTCCGCACGACCGCTTGCAGTGATACGTGAAGGATCAATATTCTTGTTTCCGATAAGTGCACGAACGATAGCAGTAGCACGTTTAGCAGACAAATCCCAGTTGTCAAGCAAATAACCGTTACCTGTGTAAGGCACATTATCAGTATGACCCTCAATGACAACGTGGATATCCTTATTCTCTACAAGGAAATCACCAATGCTGTTCAAAGCCTGAATACCTTTAGAATCAACGTCGTAGCTACCAGACTTGAAAAGCAACTTCTCATCCATAGATACGTATACGCGTCCATTCTTGTTTACGACAGACAATCCCTTACCCTCAAAGTTAGTCAACGCGTCGCTCACCTTCTTCTTCAAGCTCTTCATAAGTGAATCCTGACGGTTGATCATAGCAGTAAGTTTCTGCATCTCCTTCTCCTTTGCTGAAAGGCTGTCCTCACGAGAAGCAAGTTTGTTCTGCATAGTCTGAAGCTGATTCAACAACGCCTTAACCTCACTCTCGCTACGAGAATTCTTAAGCTGATCTGCAAGTTTCTTGTTAAGATTAGTCAAGCTCTCGATATCAGACTTGTTCTGAGACAACAACTTACCCTTAGCCAAAGTATCTTTAGCCAAAGCGTCAATAGCCTCCTGCATATACTTCTTGTTAGCTTCAAGGTCTGCAATAGATTGCTTGTTTTCAGCAATTGTTTTCTGATTTGCTGTCTTTGCTTTGTAGCAATCATCAAGTTCCTCGCTTAGTTCAACGAACTTCTTCTTTGGCACACATGAGCAAAAAAGAGACGCGGATAGGAAAAAATACAAAATTTTTCTCATCATTGAAATTATTTTAGTTCATCAAAATTCTTTGTTGCTACAAAAATAGAAAATAGTAGCCAACAAATTGACTTTTTGGAAGAAATAATTCCGTCGACACGAATTTTTATTAAGCTTTGGCAAATCACTTTTTACATACAACTTTTGGAATCTAAAGAAATATCGCTTATATTTGTTAGAAAGGATTTACAAACGTATAAATCAACAAAGCCATGGAAGCAATTAAAGATATATTCTCAACGGACATTATCAATTTCGCTGTAGTTGCGTTGATGTCACTTGTGATTGGATTATCACAGAGAAAATTATATGAAAAAAACAGCGATATAATCAACACGTTTGGTTCAGACAGAACATTCACTCTAATTGGAATATTAGGTTATGTATTGTATGTAATTGGAAGTGGAAGTTTGACACCTTTCCTTTGTGGAGGCGGAGCATTGACTTTGTTGCTTGCTATCACATATGCACATAAATTATTTGTCAAGCAGCGTACAGGAATCACATCAATTATGATTGCGTTGATTACATATTGCATTGCACCAATCATGTTTAAGACATCTATTATTATAGCAATACTTGTAGTCGTGTCTGTACTTGTTTTGACAGAGATGAAAGACAAATTCATTGAGTTCACTAAGAAGATGAACGACGAGGAGTTTATCAACCTTGCTAAATTCCTTATCATTGCAGGTGTAGTGCTCCCTATCCTACCTAATAACGAATTAGTGGAAGGATCTGGTTTGACACCATACACAATTTGGCTTGCTACCGTCGTCATCTCAGGAATTTCTTACGTAAGTTACTTGGTAAAAAAGTACCTCTTCCCCGACGGAGGTGTTATAATCACAGGTATTCTTGGCGGAATATACAGTAGTACAGCCACATGTATCATTTTGGCGAAGAAGGCTAAAGATCATACTGGAGATTTGAAAGAATACGTTGCCGCGATATTCTGTGCAATTTCAATGATGTATTTTAAAATCTTTATTCTTTTAGGAATCTTCAACGCAGACTTAACGATGCAATACTGGTATATGTTTGTCATTATGATTCTTGTGTCAGGCATTGTTGCATTTTTCTTCTACCGTCAGAAGCCGAAGACTGCGGAGAATGGAGAAAAGGCCAAGATTGAAGACGAGGACGAGAAAAACCCATTGGAATTCAAAGTGGCTATTCTATTTGCAATCCTATTCATTGCATTCACATTGGTTACAAACTATGCATTGGTATACTTTGGTGACAGTGGATTGAGAATACTATCGATTATCGTAGGAGTTACGGATATCAATCCATTCATCATCAATTTGTTCCAGAATCAGAATGTGTCTGGTCAACTTATTGTTTTGGCAGCATTCCAGGCAATCATCAGCAACAACGTTGTGAAAATGTTCTATGGAATGTTCTTCTCAGGCAACAAATTGATGAAGGATCTATGCATGGGATTCGGTGTAATCTGTGCAATCAACATCTTGCTTTTGATTATTGCATTATAAAAGGTCATACTCATAATATAATTCAAGTGGGCAGGCGTAAAACTGCCCCTACGTTTTTATAAGACAAAATTTTATGTTTTATAACCCATATAAATAAAAAAATTAAGTAATTTTGCAGCAAAATAAAACAATTTAAGATGAGCGACAAGAGATATGCTATGCGTGGAGTGTCGGCTGGAAAAGAGGACGTACACAACGCAATCAAAAACATCGACAAAGGAATTTTTCCTAAAGCATTCTGCAAAATCATCCCAGATATTCTAGGTGGAGACGCGGAGTATTGCAACATCATGCACGCCGACGGTGCTGGAACAAAGTCATCTTTGGCTTACATGTATTGGAAGGAGACAGGAGATTTGTCAGTGTGGAAAGGCATTGCACAGGATGCGTTGATCATGAATATCGATGATCTTCTATGTGTTGGTGCAACAGACAATATCTTGGTTTCATCTACAATTGGTAGAAACAAGCTTTTGGTACCAGGCGAGGTTATCAGTGCTATCATCAACGGTACAGATGAGCTTCTTGCTGAGCTACGTGAGATGGGCGTAGGTGTATACGCTACAGGTGGTGAGACAGCTGATGTTGGCGACTTGGTTCGTACAATCATCGTAGACAGTACAGTTACATGTCGTATGAAGCGTAGTGATGTAGTCAACAACGCAAATATCAGACCTGGTGACGTGATTGTCGGTTTGGCAAGCTACGGTCAGGCAACATATGAGAAGGGATACAATGGTGGTATGGGAAGCAACGGTTTGACTTCCGCTCGTCACGATGTCTTCTCTAAATATCTTGCAGAGAAATATCCAGAGAGCTTTGACAAGGCAGTTCCAGACGAGTTGGTTTACTCGGGAGGTTTGAAGCTTACAGATTCAGTTGAGGGTTCTCCAATTGATGCAGGTAAGTTGGTTCTATCACCAACACGTACATACGCTCCTGTAATCAAGAAGATTCTTGATGAATTGAGAAGCGAGATCCACGGAATGGTTCACTGTTCAGGTGGTGCCCAGACAAAAATTCTTCACTTCATTGACAACTTGAAGGTAGTTAAAGATAATATGTTCGACGTTCCACCATTGTTCAAGACAATTCAGGAGCAGAGCGGAACAGACTGGGCAGAGATGTACAAGGTATTCAATATGGGACACCGTATGGAAATCTACCTTGACAAGAAGAACGCAGAGAAAGTCATTGAGATATCTAAGTCGTTCGGTATTGACGCTAAGATTATCGGACACTGTGAGGAGTCTTCAAAGAAAGAGCTTATCATCAAGAGTGAGTTCGGCGAATTCCGTTACTAATTCGTAATGCACAATTCATAATCTTAATGGAGATTATATAGCAGTTGTCCAAAATGAGGATTGTTAAGGGCGGAACGCCCTAACCTCACCCTCCGATGCGAGCCCCTAAGGGCGAGCAACGGTAAAGAAAACGTTATAAAATCATAAAAGCAGCAATCATGAAAATGGTTGTTGCTTTTTTACACGTCAGTATAATAAAAAAACTGGTCAAATATAGGAATACCATAAAAAATCATTAATTTTGTAGCCGAAATAAACAAAACAATAAAAAATTACAAATTATGGGAACAGACGCTTAAATTAAACATATGCATAAAATATTTGAATTCTTCAGGATATACCTATATGGTATACTGGGTGTTATTGGGTCAATAAGTTCTATTGCAGGACTTGTCATGTGTATTAGTAACAACGAAAAAGCAGTAATAATCGCACTTTCTATCATAATATTTTGTTTGCTGATTATTGTTTTTCAGATACTACGGACAATCAACAAATTCATAAACGAAAATTCTTCAGAAGACTATAAACGAATCTCAACATTTCTAATATTCAAATCTGGAGACGGAGTAAAGTCCACTTTTGAAGTTTATAGAACAATACAGTGCAAAAGACTATTTTTAACAGAAATCCCTTACAATTTCAAATGGACAGGTTCCTTACCACCAAAAATCGAATCTTTTTCTCATAAAATCAGTCCGCTTATTCATAATAAGGACAAAAATGAATGGGATGTTGCTAAGATAATTTTTGACCACCCATTGAAATACAACGAATGTACGGTAATAAACATCAAAACGACAAACGAAGACAAAGACAATTCTGCAAAGCCTTGGATTAGTTCAAGACTAGATTCTCCAATTGAGGTATTAGTATTCAGAGTTTTATTGTCTTATAAAGAAAATGGATATACAAAACCAGCATTTTTTGAAAGGAAGAAGATAGTATCACAAATAGATGGAGATTTTGAATTTTTAGAATCTGTAGAGTTTGACAAAGATCATAAATTATATTATCATACAAAGATTAATCCAGAACCTGGCTATATTTATAGATTAAGGTGGGAAAAATGATTATCTCTTAATAACATCAAAAAAGCAGCAATCATGGAAATGGTTGCTGCTTTTTGTTAGGTTCAAGTTTCAGAAAACACAATCCGCTATATATAGTTGATGCGAAATTTATTTTTTTCTTGCTTGAGCCAAAGACAGTTGAGCACGGGCTATTGATTCTTTCAAATTAGCAATGGCTCGGTCATGACTCGCAGCTTTATCTATCTTATTCTTTTTGTAGGAAGCTTTTGAAGAAGACAAAGTAGCAGATTTTATCAATCTTGCATAACTCTCATTATCTCGTTTCTTCGCTTCTTGCTCTCTTTTAACTCTTTCACGCAAGTCGATTATTTGCTTTTTATAGTATTCTACATTTCCCATAATCTAATATTATAAGTTATAAATCAAAATCAACTATAGCAACATGTCACTCTTCATTTTCAATAACAATATCTCCGTATGTCTCTATTGTTTCATCTAGCAACTTGTCTGCTTCATCTTCAGTAACACCTAAAATTGAAGCAAGTGAATAATAATTACTTACCTCATTAACAGAAAGAACACCATCTGAAATGATGAATTGCAAAACAATATCAAGAATCATCATTCTCTCTGAAGGATCAACATTCTTCGCCGCTTCAATCAAAGAATCAGAAACTTGTTCTTCACTTAAAGAATTATACTCTGCAAGAATGTATTCAACATCAGCAATAGGCAAATCAAAACCAAGCTGAATCTCTCTTAACATACATCTCTCTGTTTCCTGGAAATCTCCATCAGCCCAAATTGCAGTTGCAATAAATTGTGCAAAATACTTTACATCTGTTTTCATACAAAACTTTTCAAAATAATTAATTCAATATTTTAACTGAAACAAAGTTAAACAAATCTAGGACAAGGCAAATTTATGGAATAATGTTTCGCAGCAGAATAGATATTATAAGGAAAAAAACTTAATTAAAGAATGTATTTTGGACATAGCTTTTATCATTTTGTATATCTTTGTATAAAGAATGGATAGCATTCTAAATAAAAATGATTACGAACACTTAAATAATAAAAAATGGAGAAGTTCAGATTCGTTATTCTCGGAGCAGGAAATATCGCCGAGAAATTCGTAGATGCAGTAAGCCACATCGCTGATTGTGAAGTTGCAGCAGTAGGAAGCCGTAGTGCAGAGAGAGCAGCAGCATTCGCAAAGAAATTAGGAATTGAGAAATCGTTTGGCAACTACGAAGAGATGCTTGATGCGATTCGTCCAGACGCAGCATATATCGCCACAACACACAACACTCATGCTCAACTTATTAAACTTTGTATTGGAAAGAACATTCCTGTACTTTGTGAGAAGACAATGTGTATGAATGCAAAAGAGGCTGAAGATGTTTTTGCATTTGCAAAGGAGAAAAACACATTCCTTATGGAAGCAATGTGGAGCCGATTCCTTCCTGCAGTAAAAAAAGCAAAAGAGTGGATTGCAGACGGTAAGATAGGCAACCCTGTCATGGCTCAACTTCAGATTGGCAACAGATATCAGTTTGCTGCAGACAACCGTTTCTTCAGCAAAGAATTAGGTGGAGGTGCCGCACTTGATCTTGGTGTTTATGGTTATCAGATCACAACATTCCTTGTAGGCGAAAACGTAACAGATGTGAATTGTCAGGCTAGATATTCGCACACTGGAGTTGACACAACTGATCATATATCAATGCGTTCTGGAGATTGTTTAATTGACATCACAGCTACAATTGAAACTAAAATTGATGAGAATCTTATCGTCTACGGAGAGAAAGGAAAGATTATTCTACCCCACTCTCAATGGGCTGACGAGTGTATTTTTGAGAGCATCGACGGAGCAAGAGAGGTTTTCGCAGACACAGAAACAAAAAACGGATTCGTTGGCGAGATCCAAGAGGCTATAAAGTGCGTACGCGATGGCAAACTTGAGAGTAGCATCGTACCGTCTTCTTTGACAATCAGTTGTTCTAAGGTTTTGGACATGATTACACAGAAATAACAAATAGATTTAATATGTTGAAGAGGGTGTATCAAAACTAAGAAAGTTGCGATATACTCTCTTTTTAACTCTTTGAGACTTGAATGGATATTTGAAAATCGAAAAAATCAAAAATTGACTTAAATATTCGATTCTCACGAGTTGAAAATTTCATAAAATAAA
>JAZUGF010000082.1:0-6923 GCA_045641065.1 Paludibacteraceae bacterium
TTTTGAAGAGGTTAATCCAAATGTCCTTCGTTGTGATGTTCTTGGCATCCAACTTGAACAACGGCAAAGTTAAAAAATATTTTCGATGTCTGTCCCAAAATACCTTGCCAGTTTCGACGTCGCATTCTGCGGTGCAGGTCAGCACCTTGTCGAAGTCGGCCATTTTCTCCCCTAAGATGAAGATTCCGATGATTCTGTCGATGTCTTTCTCCATTTTATTCCATTCTACGCCCTTTTCGATTTTGCTGTCAAGAAGACGGTAGACGTAATAGTTTGCCCTTGTCTTGAAATAGTCCTGACAAGAATTCTGCATCTCAATGAGGATAGAGTCTCCGCTTTGAGTGGTGCAATGCAAATCGAATGTCACACCTCGTTGGTTGATAAAATCTCGTGGAATTTCCACATTCTCAAATTTGACATCTGTGATTGTCTCCACGTCACCTTCCAGAATTGCATTTAGGAAGGATCTCATGATTATCGGGTCGGACATGCAATATTTGAACCCGAAATCGCATCGCAAATCGATGTAATTACCCATTTTTTAATGAATTAATGAAATTATACTGCGTCTAATCGTCGTGACTAAACTTTAACTTACGCAAAGGTAATAATATTTTTGCAAAAACGTAAAATGCATAATTCATAATTGTCGGTACGTGCCGACGATGGAATCTAATCCAAAAGACGCGAGATCTCGCGTCTCTACAACATGAAACTTCATCTCACTCTTTCTGAGTAATTCATAATTCGTAATTCATAATTGTCGGTAAATGCCGACGATGACGTTAACGATAACTGGTAGAGACGGGGCATGTCCCCGTCTTTGCTGTTTTAAAACGAAATAGGAACGTACAATTTCCGAAAATGATTCGGAAAATTTGACTCGCTGTCGCGAATGATTATTGAACACGAATATGCATGAATTGCCCACGAATTATTTCATGAATTGGGAACGCTTCGCGTTTTTTTATTGAACGAACACGGATAAAATGGATTGAACGGATCCCCCAACCGTGGAAACGGTTGGTATAATTAATAGCCCATGGTTGATTTTTGCGACGCGATAGCGAGCGAAAATCTACCGTGGGGGCGAATGAAATTCATAATTCATAATGCGTAATTCATAATTGGTCAGGGCAACCTGGCCATTTTTGTTTTAAATGCGGAATGCTGAATGCGAAATGCGGAATTGGAGAACACGCTGTTTTGTTTTTTATTATTTTTGCATTAGTTATTAATTGGCTATGATTGAGTATTTCAAGGGACATAAGGATAGTGCTGTAATCAATGAATACCTGAATGCGTTACCTCAGGATTCAAATGATTTTCTGGTTGTGTTTTGTTTGAGGAAGATGGGGGAGGAGTTTGTGGAAGGAAAACTGTCGTTGGAAACGGTACATAAATACGTTCAATATATTCCCGCGTCGCAACGGGCAGAGGATTTCATAAAACAAATGAAATGTCATACTTTCTATACTGCTCTCTGCAATATTGCGTTGGAGAAACCACTTTCTCCGTTTGAACAGAAGATTAAAGATGAGATTGAACATCCGTCGTTCTGTAAGCCAATCCCGTCGACGGGAGGATGGCCAAAGATCAAATATAAACTTGAACGTATATGGCATTCTCGTTGGAAACATCCTTTGGTGTTTAATGAATATTGGTTGCCGGCTTTGGTGACGTGGGGTTGGGGAATTGTAAGAATGCAGAAAATAGTTAAGGATTATTCATAATTCATAATGGTCGGGGAAACTCGGCCATTGTTGTTTTAAATGCGGAATGCTGAATGTGAAATGCGGAATTGGAGAACACGCTTTGAAAGAATAAATTAACCACGGAGGACACGGGCAGGCTTGAAACCTGCCCCTACGATCTTGAATATCATTTAGGCAGAGAAACCCATGAAATGGGTGATATTACCTAGCCCATAGCGTAAGCTATGGGGGCAAATGGGATTTCAAATGAAACCGCAAGGTTTAATTTGGGAATCGGGTAGCGTGTGTCCGTTTTCGTTATCGTTATCGTTTTCGTTTTCGTTTTCGTTATCGTTTTCGTTTTCGTTATCGTTTTCGTTTTCGTTTTCGTTTTCGTTATCGTTTTCGTCTTACATCCCCTTGTTCATAAAAATCCTACCTCTTTTATATTGATTCCCCGAAAAATATATATTTTTGTACGTTCATTGTGAACAATTAGAGTGTTTAATTGGAAATTAGAAGTCAAAAAAACAAAAGGAAATATTAGTTGCAGACTGATGAAAAAGTGCTGTTGAATATTTACTGAATATTTTAAGACATGTTGACATATACTATTATTTTTGCGATTCTGATCGTGTCGGAATTGCTTTATTTCAGAATTGCAGACAAGTGTAATATCATAGATAAGCCGAATCTGCGCTCTTCGCACACCCAGATCACTCTTCTAGGTGGTGGTATTATCTTCATTTTTGGAGCTATTCTTTATACCGCATTCTTCGGTTTCAAATATCCGTGGTTTATATTAGGATTGCTGATGATTGGAGCTGTCAGTTTCTTGGACGACATCAGGACGGTGCGTCCGAGATACAGGTTGGTTGTGCATTTCTCAGCCATGTTGCTGCTGTTCTTGCAGTGGGGATACTTGGATTTCAGATATTGGTGGTTCATCGTGATTGGAATCATATTCTGTACGGGTGTGATCAACGTATATAATTTCATGGATGGAATCAACGGTATTACAGGAGGATACTCTCTTTCTGTGCTTATCCCATTGATTATCATGAATGAACAGACACATTTTGTCGACAGGAATCTATTGATTATCCTTACGATGAGTGTTGTGATCTTCTGTTTCTTCAATTTCCGCAAGAAAGCTAAATGTTTTGCTGGCGACGTGGGGGCTGTCTCAATTGCGTTTGCCATCGTTTTTCTACTAGGCCGATATGTGTCGTACACAGCTAATTTCTGGGCTGTATTCCTATTGACTGTTTATGGTGTAGACGGTTGTATGACTATTGCTCATCGACTATTGTTACATGAGGATATCAGTATGCCGCATAGAAAGCATGCCTACCAGCTTATGGCAAACGAGTTGAAGATTCCACATGTGGTGGTGTCTATTATCTATACTGTTCTACAGCTTGGAATCTCGTTGGGTGGCATTCTTCTTCCTGTCGACCCATACACATATTTCACTATTGCTGCCGGTGTTCTTTGTTTGGCATACATCATATTCAAAAAGAAATATTACCACTTGCATGTGGAGTATTTGAAATCGAAAGGATTGTATGTTGATTGGAGAGCAAAGAAGAAAGAGGTGACGGAGAAGTATAGTGAATAGCCTCTCTTTTCTAACCACGGATGTCACGGATATAACGGAGCCTTGGTTGGATATAATATGTTTTTTAGGGATTAAAACAGATACAAATAGATATGCTAATTTACGAAAAAGAATCATACGCTATAAATGGTGCTGCAATGCATGTGCATAGCGTTTTAGGACATGGATTCTTGGAATCCGTTTATCAAGAAGCTTTGGAAATTGAGTTCCAAAAACGTAATATTCCTTATGAAAGAGAGAAGGATATTCGAATTAATTATGATGGACAAACATTAAAACAAAACTATCGTGCCGATTTTGTTTGTTATGGAAAAATTATTGTCGAGTTAAAGGCAATTGAGTCTTTGAGTCGTGTTCAAGAAGCTCAGGTCCATAATTATCTTCGGGCGACAGGTTTTCGTTTGGGACTTTTATATAATTGGCAATGATATTGTTCTTGAACGTAAACGCATCGTTGTTTAAATCCAATATGTTTGTTTATAAATTGGTTGAAAAATTATAATACAACCACGGATGAAATCCGTGTATTTCCGAATTATCCGTGGTTTTAAAAATAAAGAGAGATGGTTATTAATGATAATTTTTTAGATAATCTATTGGCACAAGCTGCTAACAGTGAGCGTAAGCGTACAACATTTGACGCTCGTACAACAAATGCAGATAATTCACAACGTGCAATCAATGCGATGGTGCCAGGCACAATTGTTCCAATCCACCGTCATCGTAATACATCGGAGACATTTTCTGTGCTTCGTGGTAAGCTAGTGTCGGTATTGTTTGATGAGAATGGTAATGAGACAGAGCGTGTAGAGCTTGGCCCAACTACTGGTAATCTTATGATCATGATTCCAGCCGGCACTTGGCATACTGTGGAGGTGTTGGAACCGAGTGTTATCTTCGAGGCTAAGGACGGTGCTTGGGAACCTGTGTCGCCAGAGGATGTTTTGAAGAAATAACGCTGACGTTGACGATAACGTTGACGTGCAAAATAAAAACCACGGTAGGCACGGAGAGTACGGAGAACGCTTCGCGAAAAAAGGGAACGTAAAATTTCCGTAGAATTGCTCGTAAAATTTGCGAACACGGGAATGGTTAAACAATCATGCAAATAACAGAATTACGTAGTTATAATAATTCTCAATTTGAGGATCTCAAGCATCTGATGACGGAGTTATCGGATAGGGTGGTGCTTACTACGTCGGATCTGGATAGCGTGTTGGCTGATGCGAATGCTCATCTCTATGTTATTGTCGACGCGGATAAGATCATCGGTTGTGCTACACTCTGCTATTTCCATTCTCCAACGGGAGCTAAAGCATCAGTGGAGGATGTGGTGGTGTCAACAGAGTATAGAGGACAGCATCTTGGAAGACAGTTGGTGGAGCATCTGATTGATGAGGCTAAAAAATATGCCAACGCTAAGAATTGCAGCGTCGAACTACATCTTACGTCGAATCCTAAACGCGTCGTCGCCAATAAACTTTATCAGGCGTTGGGCTTTGTGAGGAAGGAAACGAATTGCTATAGGATGAGAGTTGAGAGCAGAGAGCAGAGAGCAGAGAGCTGAGAGAATTGGGGATTAGTAAACAACATAATTTGGTTTGAACTAAGAATCTTTAAGCTTTAAGCTAAATACTCTAAACTATTTTGTAGAAAGATTTTCTTATCGTTACATTGTCAATTATAATGATATTTAGTACTTTTGCAGAAATTTAGTCCTAAGTTGTTGCTGTACAAGAAAATGACGCTATTATAATTTTGATTTAGAGTATGTTAGCTGTTGTTAGTCCGATAATTTGTGCGAAGCTTCAATGAAAGGTGTAACAATTAAAAAATGAGAAGAATAATCTTTTTTATCCTTCTGATAGTCCAATGTGTCTGTTATGCACAGAAGGGAGTCAGACCGATCTCTATAGAAATGAACGAATTGAAATATCTGTTCATTAAATTTCCCTGCGAAATCAACTATGCAGATATGGGCAGTTACGATCTTAAGGCGGAGAAATGTCTTGGCAAGATATTGAAAATTAGAGCAGTAAAGCCAGATTTTTCTAAAACGAACCTTAGTGTTGTGACTATAGATGGAAAATATTACAGTTTCATAGTGGAGTACAGTACGAAACCATCCTTTATTGCCGTCGACATGACCAATGTGGCGGGCAGCATTGCGTCTAAGGATATAATCCCGTCTACAAATATAGAAATCAGCGATATACATACCACTCATATCATCTTGCCGACGAAGGTATCCGATATCACGCTTGGAAGCAATGAGGTGATAAGCGAGAAGGCGGAGGAGATTGACAATATTGTGAAGGTGAAGAGTGTGATACGCGATCAAAGCAAATTCAAGGAGACGTCCATCACCGTCGTCACAGCGGATGGCAAGATTTTTCCGATGACGGTGGGGTATGCGAAGAATCCGAAGGATATGAGCATATCTTTTGTCGACGGGAGCAACGCACTGTTTAATGATATGAATGTCGACGACGGGAATATGCGAAGAATTTCTGAATGGATAATCAGCAAAGGTCAGTACATCAACGATTTAGGTATACAGGATTCCAAGATGACGTATCAATTGTGCAGCGTCTTCACTGATCAGGATATCCTTGCATTTTATCTTCACGTCAAGAACAACAGCAAAATAGATTATCCCATTGATTTTGTGAAAGCATATATTGGCGACGGTAAGGGAGCCAAACATTTGGTTTCGCAGGACGAGGAACTCTATCCCATCTACACCTATTACAGTGATAATGACAATGTTATCCATGGGAAAGAGGGTATGGACATCGTGTTTTTCTTCAAGAAATTCACAATGCCTAAGTATCGAGCCCTCTATTTTGAACTATACGAGGAGAATGGAGGCCGCAATATGAAATTCTCAGCACCTAACAAGGTGATTATCAATGCGGAGGTAATGGAAAGAATAAAGAAAGATTAATTGAAAAAATTTATAGAAAATGAGGTATATAGGTTTTATTTTAGCCCTTTTAGTGGCAAAGACCTCTTGTGACACACGATAGGATTGGTTTGAGAAGAACAGTGAGTTCCCAGACCTTTTAGTAAGCATCAATGGTGACTATTACGAGTATTACTTCGAGGTGGTTGGAGAATGCAAGAACAAGACTCTTGAAGGAACACACGGTATTTCTCTAAGCGGAACATCTACAGATAAGGTGGAGCATAAAGCCATGTTGGTAGATGATCTCGGAAAGACTCTTTATAATGTGACGTTCAATGGATCAGTGGAGATTATGACGAGTGATTATTTGAGCGGTGTTTACTTCATTGTGGTGGATGATAAGGAGACGTTCAAGGTGATTAAGAAGTAAGTTTGGATAAGTGTCCATTTAATAAATTTAAATGTCGACGTGAATATTCGTGTCGACATTTTTTAATAAATCATTTTTAGTTTCAACTATTTGTTGTAATTTTGTATGTAGAAAAATGATATTAATGACGTTGTTGTTTAATCAAGAGAATGTAGGATTATGTCGCAGAATCAAAAAACGAATAATCAGAAAAAAGGCGAGCATTATGTAGTCGACGGTGCTGTTTTTAAGTGCCAGTATGGCGGTATGCCTTATCAGATGGCTGTCGTG
>JAZUGF010000083.1:0-13788 GCA_045641065.1 Paludibacteraceae bacterium
CCTAAACGCCATGATTTGTGAATATGAAGCTATTTACGGAGCGAATCCATATAGTTCTGATTTCACAGACCGACTAAAATGGCTATACAAAACGGCTTACGAAAAGACCGGGCAAAAGGTTGTGATTCTTATTGACGAGTACGACTCTCCTATTCTTGAGGTAATGCACGACAACGAGAAACTTACTGAGTTTCGCAATCTCTTGCGTGCTTTCTACAGTCCGATAAAATCAAGTGACAGCTATATTCGTTTCGCTTTCATTACGGGTATCACTAAATTCAGTCAGCTGAGCATCTTCAGTGAGATCAACAATCTGGAGCTAATCAGCATGAACGATAAATACAGTGGTATTTGCGGAATTACTGAAGATGAGATTTACGACAAATTAGACACTCATATACAGGCTTTTGCAGAAAATATGGAAGTGTCTAAAGACGAGGCATACAATCTACTGAAAAACCAATATGATGGATATCACTTCAGTAAAAAGTCTGCGGATGTCTATAATCCGTTCAGTCTGCTCAATGCGTTAAAGAACGGCGATTTAGAAAATTATTGGTTTACAAGCGGCACTCCGAGCTGGCTTATCGAGCAATTGAGGACACTGAATTTTAAGATTGAAGATTTGGGTGGTTCGCAGGCCGCAATATCAAGTTTTGATGTGGCGACAGAAAATGCCACTAATGCACTGCCTATTCTCTTCCAGAGCGGATACTTGACAATCAAGAGCTACGACCCAAGGACAAAATTGTTCACTCTTGCTTTCCCCAACAACGAGGTCAAGGTGGGGCTGGTCGACAATCTTATGCCATACTATGTCACAAAAAACATCCAGGCTAAAGACGTTTTCATCGGCAATTTCGGTTGGAAAATGAACGACGACAAAGTGGATGAAGCTTTAAGTCTGATGCGTTCGTTCTTGTCGGAAATCGACTATATTTATTATCAAGACGGAGAGAAGAGCTACCATTTGATTTTCTTCTTGATCGCCAACCTTCTATGCTCCCACGTCGAGACGGAGGTTCATAATTCAGCAGGCAGAAGCGACGTCGTCATGAAGACAAAGAGTCATATCTACGTCTTTGAATTTAAATTTCAGGGAAAATTAGACAAAGCTTTGCTTCAGATAGATGAAAAGGGCTATTCTATCCCTTACGAATCCGATGGCAGAAAGATAGTCAAGATAGCAGTCAATTTCAACAATGAGATCCGCACCATCGACGGTTGGGCGATTGACAGAGATGGAGAGGTGGAATACACTACGTTTTGAGCTTCATCAAATATAGTTTAAACAACAAAAATGGGCAGGTTCTAAAACCCGCCCATTTTTCGTTTTCGTCAACGTTATTTTGATCGTACAATAAACTTCTTACCATTCCTGATATAGATTCCAGCTGGCAACATGGTTATCTCAACATTGTCTCCGACACATGCTCCTGTGATTGTAAAGACTCTTGTGTCAACAACATTATCCACAATAGCAGACATATTATGTACCACAGTAGTAGAATCGCCGAAGTTAATATTAAATGTAATGCCTAAATCAATTAGTTCAACTTCCATATCGTAGAATACCTTTGACAATTCAAGTTTTGATCTACCTTCTGAAACCCTTACTCTTGCATACTCTGTCTGATTACCAATTTCGTAAATATCATCAGTGATGATCTTGACAGTGTCCTCACCCTCAAAATAGATCATATCAGATGTTGTTGCAGGAAGTTCAATTTTAACATCTCCCACTATGATATCACCATCACCTAAGTTGACAGTCAAATCAACCAATGTCAAAGTCAACTTGTTATCCTTAAATGAAAGACGAGTCTTTCCTTCACGCAAATTATAATAATCTCCATTTACAGAGACTGTCATATTGTCGACAACAGAACCTGCAGTATGATGAATCTCTTCTGAACCAGACTCTTCAACGACGCCAGTATTTTTCTTGTCAGAGAATCCGAAGTTTACAGTCACATACATATCCTCCAAGTCGATTCCGATTACTGCCTTTAGCTTATCATAATTATTTGAAGACGTTGCTGACTTAATCTCAACAGGAATCTCAGGCAACATATTTCCCATTGCATCTGGATTGTCAGATGTGATGAATATTTTCTTTAGAATCTGCATTCTGATGCTATCCTCCTGAGTGTATGGCACATTCTCCAAAACGATGTCGCCTACAAGCATTCCGTCTTCACCCTCGCCCATCACGAAATTCATAATAGAAAGAGTTGCCATACCATTGTCATAGTATGCGACGGTGATATCCTGTGTCTGAGGTGCCATATCGTCGCCAGAAATATTGATTACTAGATCATCAGTATAAACAACTGTACGAAGCAACTTTGGTCCAGCATTCTCTTCAACCACACCTGTGTTAGTTTTGTCAGAGAATCCAAAGTTTACAGTAACATACATATCCTCCAAATCAATTCCAATCACTGCCTTTAGCTTATCAAAATTGTTTGAAGACGTTGCAGACTTAATCTCCACTGGAATCTCTGGCAATGCGTTACCCATGGCATCTGGATCATCAGATGTGATGAAGATGTTCTTTAGAATCTGCATTCTGATGCTGTCTGTCTCTGAGTATGGCACGCTATCCAAAACGATATCGCCTACAAGCATTCCGTCTTCACCCTCTCCCATGATGAAATTCATGATTGAAAGAGTTGCAAAGCCATTGTCATAGTATGCGACGGTGATATCCTGAGTCTGAGGTGCCATATCATCACCTGAGATATTGATTACTAGGTCATCTGTGTAAACAACTGTACGAAGCAACTTTGGTCCATTACCACCAGGGATAGCTGGTGTTGTATCTGGAACGACAGGAGTTACTGGTGTAGTGTCAGGAATCTCTGGCACAACAGGAATAGTATCATAACCGAAACGGAATGAATTTGTTCCCGCTGTGATATCCATAAAAAGTTTACTCAACGCTCTATCTGCAACGAATGTATTGACATTGACATCCAAACTATTACCTGCCATTGTAAGAACTGCATTTCCACTTGCTCTCAAGCTGTCGCCAAGAGTATAACGCAAACCAGACATTGTCATATTTTCAACTTTAACAACAACTGACTTGTCGCTATAGAACTCAACATTAGCAGCACTCTCCTTCAACTCTCCATTTGCATTCAACACATCGTTGAACTTAGCACTCATCACAACTGTAGGAGCAGGAACAATAGTCTCTGTCTTTTCTGCACCGAAGATCACATTCACTTTCTCTCCTAACACTGCCATATCAATGTTAATATCGGCATCAAGAGAAGCGTATTCCAAATCTGTAATAGCGAAAGTCACATCTACAGGCAAGACTCCAAGTGAAGCACCGATAGTTCCAAGTTTTGGAGCGACGGTAACATTTCTCTTAGCACTCATTCTCACGCTGTCTGTAATAGTATAAGGAACACTGTCTACGATAATATCTCCAACTACGATTTCCTCATCAAGTGCGAAATCAAGCAATGAGATTGTAGCATAACCATTTTCGTAGAAGTCAATCTTCAAATCCTTGTGTCCTTCTGTCACTACATCTCCATTTGACAAAACCACAATACTATCGTTGTATACAACTGATTTTACTAGCAATACTGGTTTAGACAATCCAAATGTTCTGCCATCCTTTAATGTCATCTGAAGTTTGCTATAGTCTAACGAAGATGCACCTGATACGATAATATCTGTTGCGACAAAACGGATGCTGTCAGCTCCACGCTCGTATGCCACACTGTCGATAAACATTTTGTTGTTTGGGAATACAACAGTCGCATATCCATTTGAATAATATGAAATAACGATAGTCTCCTCTGTGATGACATCGCCATAATTCATATAATCCTCATAAACAGCCTCCTTGATCACAATAACTTCAGGTTCAATCACCTCTTCATTCTTCTTCTCTGTTGGGAATCCAAACTTTAGTTCAGCGATGTAACCTAGTGTACTCAAGTCGACGCCGATAATTGCTTTCAAACCTTTATATTCAGCATCTGTCTTAGCAGACTTGATTGTCATTGGAATTGTTCCCAACTTTGTTGACACTCGTGCAGAACCAGAAATCACAATCGAATCACCAACTGTCTCATATTTCAAATCAGCAATTTCAACTTTGCCAAGTTCAAATGTTCCGACAGTCAAATTATCAATAGTCAAAACAGCCTTTGCGTCTGAATAGTAGTCAGCAGAAATTGCTTTAACATCCGCCTCTGATGCAACACCATTCACAACTGAATACATAGTGTCAGAATAAACTTCCGAAACTACGATTGTAGGAGGAGTATAGATTCCATACTCCATAACAGTTTTGTCAACGGAGATTGTACCGTATGCTGTATCAGCACCAGCAACAAGATCCACAACAGTTCCGTCTGCTGCAGTACCCTTGATCAAAGTCAAATCGCCATCCTTAGTATAAGCCACACTGTCTGCCGCAATAACAGGAGTGACATCACTCATCTTTAAATTAGCTTTTAGATTATCGTAAAGCTCAACAGCAAGAGATTTCTTAACTGGTTCACTTGCGGTCTCTCCATTCTTGACAACCAACCACTCAATGAACTCCATCGCAGACACAAGCACTGGTTTAACCTCTATAACAGCAGGAATAAACTCAATTTCATATGTGTGGAGATTCTTTGCGTCGACTGAAATATCATTTCCACTAACTGTGATTGTCAACACCTTGCTTGCGTCATCGTATTTAGTAGAGACAGACGCACCCTTACCATCAGCAGTATAAACAAGCATGGATGCGTCATACTCCCCGTCGACAGAAAACTTAAAGACATCTTTATTTCCATTAAGCAGATCAACACCGCCGTAAGTCAAAGTCTCAAGTTTTGAATTGTAGATAAAACGGATGTCATCCACAATCAACACGTCGCCAGCAGTAGCACCTGGAGTAGGATTAGTAGTCATGTTCAACAAAAGATAACGAGTATCCTTTGTCATATCCACCTGTGACGGAGTGTAATATTCAAATGCACCAGAGAAACGTTTCCAATCTGTACTTGGAGTGATTGGGAACTGAAGATAAGCGACCACATATTCCTCTTTAGTAGGATAACCGTCAGGCATTGGATCTGCATAGTCACAATCACCATGGATAAATGCATTCACATTTCCATTATAATCAGAGTTTTCTCCTTTTGAATATTTAGAATAAAATTCTAGAGAGTCAGGAAGACCGACAAACTCAAGGCTTCCATCTGCACCCATTTCTCTACGAGTCTCGTTGTGATTAGCCTTATTCGCAGGAGTTGTACTTCCCATGATAATATTACCAGTAGTAAGGTTACCATTGGCTTTAGCGATACCTGCCACCGATTTAGACTTGATAGCGATCGCATTTCCGGTACGGCCAGTTTCCTTGTAACATAGGTCCTGAGCATTCTTCTTTCCTGTATTCAAAAGTATGCTAGACCCTCCTAATGATGCATTCTTAAATGAGTGTAATCCGTTGCCAGGTTCATTATCTGCCGACCACTCCATATCAGCATTACCATTTGGAATCTGATAAACGCCCTCGGCATTCGCGGTGAAGCCCATGAATGCAGAAGCGAACAGAGTTATAATTGATTTTAGATTCTTCATATTCGATATTTTAACGGGAGGGTTTGAAACCCTCCCCTACGATTCATATTAAATCCCTACAAACATTCCGACAGAGAAGAAAATCGGATACATCTTAAAAGTGATAGTCTCAAAATTCTCTGGGAAGACGCTACCGAATCCAAGATCAAGGTTTCCAAATACACCAAAATACTTGTTGATCTTAAAGTCAGCAGCCACTTCTGCTCCTGAGAGAAACTTCTTCACATCATTAGAAAAATCATACGATGCTGTAGAACCGTCGCTGAACACGATCTTCTGTCCGACAGGTGTGTTCTCACGCAAGTATCCATCGTAAACCTCTCCCTTAAACTCTCTGTGGAGATTAATCTGTCCGTACAGACCGATGCGGAAGTCAAGACGTGGGGAAACTCTCACCATAAATTCAAGAGGCATCTTTAACGAAATCAGCTGAGCCTCAGTCTTATCTATACCTGTGAAATATCCGCTGATGTAGTCACCACCCTGCTCGATACTCATGCGATAGTTTTTAACACCTGCCTCTGCATTCATACCCTCAATAGCAAGACGCTCACCAAAGTAGATTCCCAATCTTTGCTTCTCTCCTAACATCTTGTAGCCATAGATTTCCTGCATGAATGCACCATTAGGACTGAAAGAGACCATTTCTCGAATCTCAGCAGGTAGCGGCACTGGTGTGATACCACCGATTATGAATCCCATTCTATAACCGTAGCCAAAGCCTTTCAATGTAGTTGTGAAATCCTCGAATGTAGGCTTAACTCTGACTTTTGCCACAATAGTGTCTGATTCAGCAGACGCCTCAAACTGAGTTTCACTGACAGTTGTTGCCTCCACAGAATCATTAGCAGATGCCGATAATGTGGAGATTAAAAGCATCACCACAAATGATATGATAAAATGTTTATTCTTCATCTTCATTACAAATTAGTCGAACTTCATCAACTGTTAACGTGCTGCCCACAGCACCTGAGAATTCTCCACCGGCAAAACTTGATGTGAAGACAATAGCGAAATTGTAGCCTCTGCTCTCCAAACGAGACTCGTCAATCTCCTCCAACACCTCGAATGGAATGTTGATCTCAGTCCACTTGTCTGCAGTCAAACTCTTTGCCTCAGACTCACTCAAGAAAGCACGAGCAACAATGTTAGGATTAGTTTTTCCGTCGTCGCCACGAAGAGTGACAGTATTACCTTTAGCGTCTGTGTTCTTGTAAAGCACAGCGTATACATCAGGATAGTCAACCATGCCTGGGACCTCCACCGTCTTCTTATTTTCCAAACGCTTGTACTTGTCGCCTGGCTGATATTTAGCCATAAACTTAAGTCTCATCGGTTTTAGTTGGAATGGCTTACCGAATACGGTTGCAGCCATCGCGTCTTTCAAAGCCACACTCACGTCGAACGAGCCAACGAACAAGTTTCCTGCAGCGATAGGCATACCTGCCATTTCACCAAAAGTACCAGTAGAACGAGTGATCAGAGAAACAGCATGACCAGCATAACCGTTATCCTCCACAATGGTAGGATATTCGTTAGGAGCAGCCGAAGACTTGCTCAATTTGAAGCCTGGGTTACCGGAAGCCCAGTAGTCGGCATCATCATCGTTAAGCCAGATGTAGTATTTGCCATCCAAACGGTGATCTTCAAAATTGTATTCAATGATTTGCTTCTCACGAGAAAAAGCATTCTTTGGCACTGTAAAAGAGATTGTATAAAGACGGTTCCATTTTCCATCTTCACTTGTAGTCTGAATCTTGATTTCATCCGCCTTATATTCAGATACATTATTGCGAGTTGCTCCTTCAGTAAGAACGTACTCAATATTCATAAGTGACAAATCAGCACTTGAGCGAACCTCAAACTTGACTTCATTGTCAGCTGGAGGAACAATTCTTATTGAGTCGGAAAGACGATAGAATACAGTTTCCGGATTCGGATGATGGATAATAATCTTTTCAATATCACATTCAGAATTAGGCAATTCATCCTGTATACAAGAGGATGTACCTAATGCCAATAGGCCAAACATTGGAATCAAACGCAAAAAATGATTCCCCAATTTAAAATTCTTAGGCTTTATCATGACTAAATATTAAATTACCTTTTTCACAAAGATAATTAAATTTAGAAGGAATCACGAATAATTTGGAGATTTAACATGAAATATAAGTTTTGATATTCTCAAAATCATCCTAAAAGAAGAAAGGCACGATGAATTCGTGCCTTTATAATTAGAAATCCATGATTGGAATCTATAATTTATCTATTTCTTCAAGAGAAAGATTGGTCAATTCATGAATCAAACCGACATCAAAGCCTTTCTTTTTCATATCTGAGGCTATCTGATTTGATTTGTCGTATGAACCTTTCTCTCTGCCGATTTCAATACCTTGTTGAATTCCTTGTTGAATTCCTTGTTCAACACCTTGTTGAAAGCCATGCTCCTCCATATCCATTTCGTCTTCCAATTCTTTCATGCTGGCTTCATAGCTTCTTTGTTCATCTTCAGAAAGAGCACCAATTTTTGCTTTTTCAATTAGACGAAGTAGCCCCGCGTCTGCACGTTCATATACTGATGGATCGATATTTTCCATGTGTCCTAAATTTTTGAAGAAATCTAACCAAATGTCTTTCGTTGTGATTCTTGTGGTATCCAACTCAAACTTTGGCAAAGATATAAAATATTTTCGATGTCGATCCCAAAACATTTTGCCTGTGTCCAAATCGCATTCTGCAGTACGTGTGATGGTTTTATCTAAACCTTCCATGTTTTTACCCATGATGAAGATTCCGATAATTTTAGAAATATCCTTTTTCATTTTCTTCCATGCTACACCTCTTTTAAGTTTGCTGTCCATAAGTTTGTAGACATAAAAATTGGCTCTTGTTTTGAAAAACTTTTGACATGAATTCTGCATTTCAATAAGGATAGAGTCTCCTTTGTTTGTGGTGCAATGCATATCGAATACAACACCTCTGCTTGTCCTATGGGATGCTGGCTTCTCAACATTTTGAAACTTAACTCTTGTGATTGTTTCAACGTCACCTTCCAAAATGGCATTGAGAAAGGATCTCATCACAATCGGGTCTGACATACAGAACTTGAACCCGAAATCACATCGAAGATCGATGTATTTTCCAATTTTAATCATTTTGTTGTTTTTTAATTTGTACTTGTTGGTGTAATCCCAATGACTAAACACAACTTATTTCCTACAAAAATAAGAAATTCAGCAAAACATCCAGCAATTTCTTACTTGAAAACATCATCTATGTCCTTAAACATTCTCCAAATTTTTCCTTTTTATTTTGAATATTCCAATCAAATCCTCATCTTTACACAAGTTTAATACTTCAGGATTTCAAAAATCTTCTGCATTGGAGAATCTGCAAAACAAAAAAGAGATGCGATTTTCATCACATCTCCTTATTAAGCGCTTCTTCTAAGGCTTGAACTTAGGACCCCATGATTAACAGTCATGTGCTCTAACCAACTGAGCTAAAGAAGCATTACCGAAACTGTTTTACATCGGTTTCACGATGTTGCGCTTCTTCTAAGGCTTGAACTTAGGACCCCATGATTAACAGTCATGTGCTCTAACCAACTGAGCTAAAGAAGCATTTTATGTTTTGCAACCCCGTTCTTGTGAATTGCGATGCAAAAGTAGTGTTTTTTTGAAACAAAACAATATATTTGCTAAAAAAATAACGAAAAAAAGTGAGAAAATTATGAAAATACTAGGTATAGGCAACTCATTGGTGGATATGTTGTGTCGATTACCCAATGAAGATGTCATCAAAAAATATAATCTTCCTAAAGGAGGAATGCAGTTAATCGACGATGATTTGGCTCTTAAAATATCAAATGATATCAAACATTTGGAGTGTCAGTTTGTAGCTGGTGGTTCTGCTGCCAACACAACAAGCGGACTTGCTAATCTTGGAGCAGAAACAAGTTTTCTTGGCAAAATCGGGGATGATGAGGTTGGAAACTACTTCGAAGCTGATCTTGTGAAGTCGGGCATCGAGGCACAGATGATCCGTTCGTCTCTTCCTACTGGCCGTTGCATCTCGCTTATCTCTCCAGATGGCGAGCGTACAATGTGTACTTGCCTTGGTGCGACGGGAACATTCTCGGCAGATGATATCAAGTCTGAGCATTTCAAAGGTGCTGACTTGTGCCACATCGGTGGATATCTTGTGCAGAGTCATGATTTGATTGAGAAGGTGATGAAGACAGCCAAGGAGTGCGGTGTGAAAGTATCTCTTGACTTGGCAAGTTATAATGTAGTAGATGACAATTTCGATTTCATGCACTACCTTGCAAAGAATTACGTGGATATTGCTTTCGCTAATGAAGACGAGGGACATTCATTCACTAAGGTAGACGATTTGAAACGTGCTGCAGAGATAATGTCAGAGGATATTGAGGTAGCGATTGTTAAATGTGGAGCCAAAGGAGTTTGGACAAAACGTGGAGACGAGATTGCATTCGTCGAAGGATTGAAAGGTAGAAATTGTATCGACACCACAGGAGCCGGAGACTTGTTCGCGTCGGGCTACCTATATGGATTGCTATCAACTAACGACATTACCGTCGCAGCAAAATATGGAGCGATCGTAGGTGCGAATATTGTAGAGCATATAGGCACAAAGATGCCAGCAGATGTTTGGGCTAATATCAAAAGTGAGTTTGCAAAAATATAATCCACAAAATGATTAAGGCAGCATTCTTTGATATTGACGGAACATTAGTAAGTTTCAACACACATGAGATTCCAGCATCATCGTTAGACGCATTAAAGCGTCTGCGTGAGGCTGGAGTCCGCCTTTTTATAGCCAGCGGACGTCACATCGCCAGCATGGATAAAGTGACACCCCATGCCGAACTCTTCGACGGTTATGTAATGGTCAACGGAGCCCTCTGCACATATGGCGACAAAGTGGTACATAGTGTCACAATGTCGAAGAAAGATGTGAAGCTTTGGCTTGAGCACATCAAGAAAGAGCCACGCTCAACATGTTTTGTTTTGGAGGATGATATCGTCATCAACTTCATCGATGATCAGATGGAGAAAGTGTTTGACATACTTGATTTTCCGGTTCCCAAAACAGTTGATCTCAACGAATTCGCCGATTCCGACGTCTACCAAATGATTATTTCCTTCACTGAGGCAGAAGATTCGAAAATTTTGCCTATCTTTCCGGAGTGTTACGCACCACGTTGGAGTCCGCTCTTCAGCGACATCATTCCCAACGGCGTCAACAAGATGGTGGGCATAGAGAAGATGATCGAGCATCTCGGCATCACCAAAGATGAGGTTGCGGCATTTGGCGACGGAGGTAACGACATTGAGATGATTGAATCTGTGGGGATGGGAATCGCGATGGGCAATGCCTGCGATGAACTAAAAGCGGTGGCAAAATTCACCACAGACGACGTCGACAACGATGGCATAGCGAAAGCCGTCGATAGATTATGTAGAGAAGGATTTGTTTAATATTAATTCGGAGGCAAAATTTAGCATTTCGCATTCCGCATTTATAATTTGAAATGATATGGCAAAAGTAATTACAGACGACAGTTTCACAAGTGAACTAAACGAGAATAAAGTGATGGTGGTAGAGATCGGAGCTCCAGGTTGCGGACCATGCAAGGCATTGAAGAAGACGATGGAGGAGGTCGAGCCAGCATACGAAGGCAAAGTAGCATTCTTCGATGGCGACATGGGAAGTGGCGACGTGGATGACCTTTGTATGGAGTACAGAGTGATGAGCGCACCTACCCTACTATTCTTCAAGGATGGAGAGTTGGCAGAGAAGATGACAGGAGCAGTCAAGAAAGAGGTGATTGAAGAAAAATTGAATTCATTGATTTAATTTGTTGGGTGCGTTGTGTTATAACTCGACGCACCCAACAATTTTAGGAATATGGGAAAGAAAAGATTAGTGGTGCTCACAGGAGCAGGCATAAGTGCAGAAAGCGGAATCAGCACATTCCGTGATTCAGACGGATTGTGGGAGAAACACTCAGTAGAAGAAATCTGTACACATGAGGCACTCTACCGTAATTATGACATGGTTGTGCAATTCTACAACGACAGATTCGCCCAATTAGCCACAGTTAAGCCTAATGCGGCACATTTGGCATTGAAGACGTTGGAGGATAAGTTCGACGTGCAGATCATCACTCAGAACGTCGATAATCTACACGAAAGAGCCGGAAGCAGCAACATCATCCACCTACATGGAGAGTTAACCAAAGTGTGTTCGATGAAGAATGAGAACCTCGTCGTCGAGAGAAGCACATTAAAGAATCCTTTGATTTCCGGCAAAGACAAAGCTCCAGACGGCGGACAGTGGCGTCCGTTTATCGTCTTCTTCAACGAGGCAGTACCGATGATAGAACCAGCCATGGAATTGATGCAGACAGCCGACATTGTGCTAATCATAGGCACATCGCTACAGGTGTATCCAGCGGCAGGGCTTTCGATGTATGCCCCACGCAACGCAGAGATGTATCTGATAGATCCAAAGCCCAACACAGCAGGATTCAACCGTTCGATCAACGTGATTGCGAAGGGAGCATCTGAAGGCATGAAGGAGTTTATGGAAATTATGAATTCAAAATGATAAATGATAGACACCATAGAATAGACGGGGCATACCCCGTCCTTTCTTTGTTACGAATATTAATATTTTTTGTCATTTCGAGTCTCCTATGTGCCTGTACTTCACCAGAAGAAAATCCCAACGAAGTGCCATGCAACGGAGGAATCGCAAAAATAGAGACTGTTCACGACAGTTTACATTTTCTAAAGTTCATTCGCAACGACTCGGTTCTCTCTACTTGGGAACTGAGGCATCCTGTTTATCGCTTGGATTACGGAGATTTGGATGGCGACGGGAAGGATGAAATTGCAGTAGGTGTTATTAAGAGCACTCGTTTCTTCAAAAATAAGGGCAAACGATTGTTCATTTTCCAATTGAATTCGTATAACCATATAAGGCCGTTGTGGATGGGATCTAGAGCAGGAAGTGAATTGATAGATTTCTATATAGAACGAGATTCTATTCCAGCTCGCGTCATAACTCAAAATGAATATGCGGCACAAATCTTTCCAGATTCAATCAGCTGCGATAATTTCAAGGGGATCCGTTTTAAGCTTGGTGCATTTGGATTGGAGTTTGAAAACTATGTAATAAAATAAAACTAATATGAAAAGAATATATATAGCCTGCGTGACAGCTTGCGCATTAGCACTTGCATCATGCGGCAATAGTGAAACATCAAATTCTTCAGTGAATGAAGATTCATTAGTTGTTGTCGAAGATGATATTGTCGAAGATACTATTAATAGAGAGCAAGAATTTTTGCATCTTGATAGCATCTTCTACAACATGGATATAAATAAATTATCGTATAACGACTTGTATTTTTTACTCCACTATCCATATGCAAAGCATGCGTTCTGGTTTAAGGAATACGATCTTAATGCAAAATATTGTTCATTAGATTGGTATAAGAAACTTATTAATGACACATATTACCATGTGGCGTCATATACAACAAGCAGAGGAAAAACTGAAGAATATTTTGAACTAAGAAACGACTTGGATACCGTCTATTGGCATAAATGGTATAGCGACTACGACAACTTAAAGAAGTCGACAAAACTAACACCTGAAGAATCCACTTTTGTCTCTAGAGTAAGTGCACGTATGGCTGAACTAGAAAGAGAGAAGTATATTGACGTGGAAGGATTCAAACTTTACAATTCCGACCAAATAGTTAACATTGAAAAAGGAGATTCTGTAATGCTTCCACTATTGAAGAAATATGGTTTCGCATTAACAGAGACAAACTATCCTCAATTATTTAACATTTACGAAGAAAATGACTATAGCATGACGCCAAGTTATATCACAACCGATGTCATGCTCCAACTTTTCAATGTATATCAACGTTATGTGCTAGACGGAATAGAGCAAGATGCTATAGCTCCAGCTCTACAGAAATTGTGTGAAGGTCTATATGGCCTCCCTTGCACATTTCCCCCAAATGTATCGCTAAGGGAGATAATTATATGAATTTTAATGTTTTATAATTCGAAAAATATCCTATATTTTCAAGAAATATGAGATATTTTGTACGAAATTTGAAAAATTCAATGAGAT
>JAZUGF010000084.1:0-27963 GCA_045641065.1 Paludibacteraceae bacterium
TTGTGGGTGCGGATGGATTCGAACCACCGAAGGCAGAGCCAGCAGATTTACAGTCTGCCCCATTTGGCCACTCTGGTACACACCCTTAAGTTATTTTCGTTTCACTTATCGTGTCCGTTTTTCCTTAATTGCGATGCAAAGGTAGAGAGTTTTCACATACTCTCCAAATGTTTTAGCATATTTTTTACAAGAAATTTCATAATTCACAATAAATCAACAAATTAAAAAAATCAGAAAAGTTCCATTTCATTGAAGAATTCTCCATCTACATCCAAAATAGAAGAAAATGGTATCACAGTTCCATCCGTCATTGTCAATGTACTTTCATATTCATCAAACTTTCGGACAATTCCAATGCTTGATCTGTACTCCCCACCCGATTTCTTCTGATCATGTATGAAATATGTGATAGCAACGACGGGATTATCCTGCAATCGTGCATTAAGATAGGCCATCTTACGGTTTAGTTCACTCATTACCCCATCTTCCATCTCTACCTCTTCATCCGTCAAACGTGCACTCTCAGCTATCAACGCATCGTGTCCAACCAACGCTGCAAAAGGAGCAAACTGTGCTGCACGCTGATACATCGTCATCTGCGGATGATTCGATGAGACGTGATGCGGAAGATTGATTATATCATCGTAATTGTCTGTCATATCTTTTCTAATTATGCTTTGTGTCCACCTATCTGCTCGTTACGATCCTTGGCAGTTGCACCGTCTTCAAAATTCAAACCTTTTAAAATGGCGTTTTTGCCAAACTGTTTCTTGATTGCCAACATTGCTTCCTGCACTCGTCGCTCCTTAGCCAACTTCTCTTCTTCCTCTTTCTTCTGTTTTGCCAACGCTTCATAATCAGTAAAGAGATCAAGTTGAACCATCTTCTCTTCTTGTTTCTTTATTTTCGATTCTGGGACGACGTGATTGGTAGAAATATTGAGTCTGCGAATAAGCATATCTTTGTTGACGACGCGATCATACACTTCTTCCACAGCTTTCATAATTAATGTAGTCGACGATGTCTGTCTGTCAAGATTGGCTGTACCATGTGCTGACTTTGGCACTTCCCTACCATAAAAATCCTTCACCACTGGTCCAAAATATTTGGATCTTATCGTTGGGTCTTCAAGCGATGTTCTATCATACCCCACCGTCAACACAAGCTGATCTGTGACCAATCCTTTTTCCAACAAATCCATTGAAATCGCGTCGGCCATCTCTTTTATCACGACACGGGCTTTCTTGAACGTATATGGTTCGTGAAGTACCTGACCGCTGCTCAACGAGTTTGTCTCTGGCTTGTAACTCTTTATATAATCCATCGTGCACGGTTCCCATCCCCACGCATGATCGATAAGCAGTTCAGCATTCACTCCAAACAACTTATATAGCAACTCCTCATTTCTGACTGACAATCTTGCAATCTGACCCATGGTTTCGATGCCATACATCGCCAACTTTTCTGCAATACCTTTTCCGCATCGCCAAAAACTTGTCAATGGGCGGTGGTCCCATAGTTTCTCTCGGTAAGATTTCTCATCAAGTTCAGCAATTCTCACTCCATCTTTATCAGCAGGAATATGCTTGGCCACAATATCCATCGCCACTTTGCATAGATACAAATTGGTTCCGATTCCTGCAGTTGCAGTGATTCCCGTCGTCCTCAACACATCACAAATCATAGTCATGGCGAGTTCGTGCGGAGTCATTTTATAAGTGGATAGATATGATGTCACATCCATAAAGACCTCATCACATGAGTAGACGTGGATATCTTCAGGAGCAATATATTTCAAGTAGACGGAATAGATCTGAGCCGAGACCTGCATGTAGCGAGCCATACGTGGTGGTGCTACAATATAATCAAGTTCCCAATCCGGATGTGCCTGTAAATCTGGATTCCACCATGTTTTACCAGTAAACTGGCCATAAGGAATCCTCATCCGTCTTTGATAATTCACCTCACGTACTTTCTGCACCACCTCAAACAGACGTGCTCGTCCACCGACTCCATATGATTTAAGTGATGGGCTAACAGCAAGACAAATCGTCTTCTCCGTTCTGCTGGAATCAGCCACGACAAGGTTGGTGTTCAGAGGATCAAGTCTTCTGTCCACACACTCCACTGAAGCGTAAAACGACTTTAGGTCAATGGCTATATATGTACGATTTTCGGGATTCATAATTGTAGGGGCAGGGTTCATGCCTGCCCTAATTCTACAGGTTTATTCTTAATATATTATTTATTGAGTTTACGTCTTATCAACGTAAAAATTATGGAAGCTAATACCATTCCCAATCCAGCTCCGACGGTGCCATACCAACCGAACTGGCTCCACATTGTTCCGGCAATAAATGTTCCGAATGATCCGCCGATGAAATACGTCACCATATAAATAGTGTTCATTCGGCTCGACGCTTCTGGGCAAAGCTTCATTGTAGCACTCTGGTTGCTCAACTGTACGCACTGCATTCCGATGTCGATGATGATGACTCCTGCAATGATACCAGCGTAATAATTCTGGAAGATTCCCATGATTATCCAAGCCAATACCACACACGACACTCCCAAAGCATGTATCTTCTCCACTCCATATTTAGGAATATACTTTCCGACATTGGATGCTGTCAAAGCTCCAGCCACTCCACACAATCCTAACATTCCTACCGTGTCACTACCCTGAAAGAATGGTGCTTCCTTCATACGAAATGCCAAGCATCCCCACATTCCAAGCATTGAACCGAAGATAAATCCGGAACGAACTGAATATGTGGCTGCTTTCGGATGCTCTTTAAGTAGATGGAAAATCGACGTCATCAAATTAACAAAGCGTCCATTAAAAGTTGGATCAACATACGGAAATATCTTCCACACCACTACGGCAGACAATGCTATCAAACCTGCAGCTATCTCATACATTGTTCGCCATCCCCATAGATCGCCGACGTAGCCGCTCGCCACACGTGAGCCAAGGATTCCGATAAGTAGCCCAGACAAGATCAATCCTGTCTTGTGAGCCTTCTCCTCAGGACGTGAGAATTGAGATACGAATGGAATGAAAACCTGTGGAGCGACAGAGAATATTCCTGTCACAAAACTTGATGCAAGTAGCAGCAACACATTGCTTGAGAATGCGATTGTGAGCAAAGAGAAAACCAACACGCCGAAACAAGTCAATATGGTAGTGCGACGGTTGTATAGATCACCCATAGGGATGATGAATAGCAATCCGAGTGCATAGCCTATCTGCGTGAAGACTGGCATAAGGTTGACCTGAAACTCAGTCAATCCGGTATCCTCACGAATCAAATTCAGTAAAGGCTGGCAGTAGTAGAGATTAGCTACCGACACACCAGCCATCACAGCAAGCAGAGCCACCAATACTGATGGCAATCCCTCGTTTGGTTTATATGTATTAAATTTCTTTACCACATGAAAAAGCTTTACCAATCACCTTTCCAAGCTGGATATAATTGTGGTTGACTGAATCAAATGTAATGAGATTCATTTTCTCAACGTCGGGATTACCCTTCTCATCAAGATATTTCTCATCACAAAGAATATTTACGATTTCTGCAACAAGGTAATAACCCTCAGCAGATTCATCAAATTTCTGCTTGATGCGGCACTCCAAAGTCATCGGGAAATTTGTGAAGACGGGAGCATTGACATTGGGAGCCTTCTCTATAGTCCAACCTGTTTTCTCCATCTTCTGGGGATCTTTCTTGGCAGACACAATGCCCACGAAATCACTTGCCACCATAGTTTCTGCAGTAGCGAATGCAACTGTGAATTCACCATTGTTAACCTTTAGATTCTCTGTTGTGGCATGGCTACCCATTGAGATCACAATCTCATGCATATCCCACTGTCCACCCCAAGCGGCGTTCATGGCGTTTGCCTTACCTTCATTATTATAAGTGCCGATAATTAGCACCGGTTGTGGAAGCACCCACGGTTTTGATCCAAAACTCTTCATCATAACTTTCTTCTTTAGCAATTCAACATGATTCTACCAGCCTCTTTGATAAACACAGCAGGAAATCTGCAAATCACAGCATACACCTGTTTGCTTGTCACTGGTTGGCCATCTTTTCTAAGATGCAATTGCTGACGATTGATAGCCTCAGCAATCTGGTCGGTGGTCATTCCTCCGTTTCTTGAGGCAATCACGTAGACTATTGCTTCCTCAATTTTCATTTAAGCATTTTTCTTAATTCTGACTCAAACTGCTCTGCGTTCTTGAATACGATAGCCGGCATGCCCTCTTTTCTACTAGCCTCAACATTCTCCACCTTGTCGTCAGCAAAGACACACTCCTCTGGCTTCAAATTAAATTTGCTGAATAAGCTCTGGTAGATAGCCGGTTCTGGCTTAATCTGATGAACCTCCGAAGATACAACAAAACCATCAAGCAATTTGAAAATATCAAACTGCTCCATAGTGATGTAAACCTTGTCACACCAGTTTGACAAGCCATATAGCTTGTAGCCTTCTGCCTTTAATCTCTTAAGCAAATCCTTCATTCCTGGGATCTCACCTAAAATAAGGTCGGGATAACGCTCGTTGAACATGTGTAGTTCGGGAGCAAACTCAGGATTCTCGGCTATCAAATCTTCTATAATCTCAGAAAAAGGTTTCTCTCCTCTATCTATAGCAGGAGTCAAACCGTCGTTGTAAAGGATGGGGATAAACTGATTTCTACGCTCTTCATTTGGCACATAGCGTCTGAAGAAAACCTCGAAATCATAGTCTACCAATACTTTTCCGAAATCCAATATTATATTTTTAATCATGCTTTCTTCTCTTTTGATTCAGTTTCCATACTACGCAAGCAGTGAGGCAACTTACCTCCCATTGCTCTGTGGTGAGCTACGCAAGCACAACATTTTCCGTGACGAGGGCACTCTTTAGGACAAGTACACTCGAAATTGTGGTTTTCAGCCACTGTCTTTGATCTATGTGGGCACTCCATAACAATTATCTGATAAAGTTCATTGGCATACGAGGTTCACGTACGGGAGCCTCACCCTCGCCAGTTGCGATTTTCTTCAATAGCCAAGCCATATTGTCGGCAAGAGTACGTACAGTCTGCAGACCTTCCACATCAAGAGCAGTCTCACCCTCAGTACGTCCATAAAGGATATTCCAGTATTGCGACGTTACGACTGGCATATTAGTCATTTGGAATGGCATATTAAGCGACTGGAACGCAGCAGTTGCACCTCCACGTCGACATACACAGATTCCTGCAGCAGGTTTGTTAGCCATCACACTGCTTCCTGCATACATCATACGCTGTTGTAGGCAGCATACCTGACCTGCTGGCTGGCCATAGTAGACAGGTGAACCAATCACAAGTCCATCACACTCCTCCATCTTAGCGATTACAGTGTTTGTGATATCGTCGTTGAATGAGCAACGGTTGTCGTGACATGTGCCACAAGCAATACAACCACGGACAGGCTTAGTGCCAATCCATAAAACCTCACTATCAACGCCATACTTTGCCAACTGATTGGCAAACTCTTTCAAAGCCACAAATGTGTTGCCCTCCTTACGTGGGCTTCCGTTAACAAGTAATACCTTCATAATTGTATCTGTAATTGTAGAGACGGAGAAACCCCGCCTCTACATTGTGATTAATCATTAATTGTCAATGAAGATTCTGTCTCTTCCTTCTTTTTATTTCTATTCTGGAAGTAGTATACGATGTAGCCGAACAAAAGAATGATTACAATCCAACCAATGATATTCGACATGTGAGTCAAGTTGACAAATGTGTCTGGATAGAATACGAATTCAATCTCATGCTCACCTGCAGGAACAACCATACCACGCAAAATCCAGTTTGTACGGAAATGCTCAGACTCCTTACCATCAACATACACATGCCAACCTGGCTTATAATAGACATCAGAGAAGACTGTCAAAACATCTTTCTGAGAAGTTGAAGTGAACACCTTTCTATTTGGATGAGACAAAGTCAACTCTACTCTTGCTGTTGAATCTTTCTCATAAGAAGTGACAAGGTTCTTGAACGTCTCATTAACGACTGCTGTTTTTGATGGATCAATCTCTTTCAATGCATTCATCTCTGAATCCGCATCCTTTACAAATCTGACATCATCCACAATCCATGCATCTCCGTTTCTCATACGGTTTTCAATAGGAGCCGCATCATTGTTATAGATGATATACTTAGTGTTAAGCATGTTAAGCACCTTTGTAGAAACGAAAGCAGAATCTAGATCTGAAATTGTTCTCGCTTTCTGCAAAGAACCGTAGATTGTGTTCATCTCTGGCTCAATACACTGCTCAATCAAATCCTGGTAGCGACGCAATTTAGCTGCATTGTAACCTCCGATTGAGTGGTGGAAATAAGAGACCTCTGAATTATTGAACGGGTTACGTAGACTCAATACACGGTAATCAACAGACTTATCTGCCAAGATATACTCATCAGCCTTTGTTGGCTTTCTTGTCTCTGTCTTTGCACGCTGCTTGATATAGTTGTCATCATTCAAATAACGCTTGTCAACGCTCCACAAATCTATCAAAGTTAGGAATGCGATTGCCACTGCAACAAACTTTCTGTTCTTCACCATTCCCTGACGTGAGAAAATCCACATCAAAGCTGCAGCAATCAAAATAAACACCAATGAACGGAATGCATCTTCACTTGCCAAATCCATACGATCTGCGACCAAAGCAGTTCTGAACCACTCTGGGTAATTTGCCAACTGAGCCTCATCCTGCGGTGAAACAAAATCTCCAAATACACTAGGAGCAACCCATACTACCAAACAAACACCAGCAGTAAGAATCAAAGAAGCATAGAAAGAAAAGCTGAATCTGTCTACCTTTAATTTGCCATTAAACATCAAAGACTTGTCAATATCTTTCAACATATACTTATCCAAGGCAATTGCACCAAACAATGCAAAAGTCAACTGCGGAATGATAAGAGCCATTGATGGAGTACGGAACTTATTATACATAGGCAAGTGATGGAAGAAGAAATCGTTGATTCCCATATTCTTTCCAAAACTCAATACTACGAAGAACAATGTAGATGCAAACAACACCCATTTATACTTGTTCTTTATGTAGAACATTGCAAAACAAGCCAAGAAGCATACAATAGCTCCAAAATACACAGGACCAGAAGTAAACGGCTGGTCTCCCCAGTATGTATTCATACGAAGTGTCTTTGGCACTTGTGCACCATGTTTCTTCATCTCTTTCGCAACATGAGATGTGTTACGGTCTAGCTCACCGCCACTCTCTCCTCCATAAACATTTGGAATCAAAAGTGTTAATGTCTCAGCCTTACCATAACTCCATGCGAATGCGTAGCCCTGATCCAAACCAGATGATTTGTCAGTCTTGCCGTCTACCTGAGCTGTCAGTTCACTCTTTCCTCGAATACTGTTCTGACTTAGCTCAAAATTAGACAACAATTTTGGTGAATTCATCAAAACAACAAGCAAAACACCAACCAATAGACAACCTGTATTGACAAGAAGTTCCTTCTTCTCTCCTCTCTTTAACATATATACAAGGTATCCAAGATAAAGAGCTACACACAACCATGCAAAATAATATGTGATCTGATAATGCGCAAATACAATATGTCCAAACAATGCAATCGCGAACACAATCGTCGACAAGAATTTATTCTTTTTCTTGACGAACATAGTCATACCTAGTAGCACCAACGGCATAAAAGCCATCGCCCATGCCTTTATAACATGACCTGCCGCTATGATAATAAACGAATAAGATGACAAAGCAAATGCAAATGCACCAAAAACGGACACTGGCACCGAACAGCCTAACATGATAAGCAAAGCATACATGCAGACAAGGCTACAAAATACAATACCGCCATCTTTATCTCCAAAAACATACAAGACTTTTGTCAACGCAGTTGATACTGGGTTTGGAGCCAAACCACATCCTGTAACTGTGTACGCTGGCATACCAGCGAACATTGAACTACACCAATACGACACCTCGTCATGCTCGCCATCGTTATAGAAGGCTTTCTGTTCATGAGCCATACCTTCCCAATGATAGACGTCACCACCCAACAGCTCTTTGCCGTCGAACTTAACACTGAAGTACGTTAACGTACTCGCAACGAAAATAATTAGCACCAACAAGTGCTTCATCCATTCTTTCATATTTATTTATCTTTTTCTTTTCAATATTGATAATTCGTCTAATATATCACACTTTATAACTTTCAAACCTATTAAATAGATAACTCCTCCCAAAAGAACACTGACAGTCATTCTTAACAATGGGCCAAAATCCATGAACATCTTTGCTTGCCATATTGCCAACACCATAACAACTGCAATAATAAGATATGGAGTAACATCTTTGAGTATTTCTGAAATGGAGTAACTGAATATACTATTCAGCGATTTAATTTTCATTCCAAGACATGAAAGCCATGCCACAAATGAAGCAACAATCATTATGTTGATAACTGCATTTCCTCCATATGTTTCCAATAATGCTGTATACGATTCGTTCAAGTTGATATAACATAGAAAAGCGGAAAGTATAAGCAACACATGACGCAAACACTCAGATATAAAATATTGGTTTGTCTTTCCCTCCACCAATAAAATCTGATTAGCCAATCCGTTGAATGGATCAAGAAGAGCCACAATTACCAGCAGTCTGAAATATGGCACTATCGGCAACCATTTCTCTGTTAGCACCAACACACAAAAATCATCAAACACGACAGCCAATCCCAACAATGCTGGGAAGATAAGTAATGCGGAGACATTCATAAATTTGCGATAATACTGCTTCTGTCTAACTTTATCTCCCTTTATCTCCGTCAACGTAGGCATTGCCACCTGAGCTATGGTAGGAGTTATGATATCTCTGATGATGTTTTTGTATTTATCAGCTGTATGATATTGGCCTAACAAATTTGGAAATACTCTACCAATGGTAAATGTAAAAAAGTTAGTCGACACACTTGTAATTATACCGTTGATTATGAGAAGGTAAGAGAATCCGAACAACTCTTTTACCACGCCAAACTTTGGATTCAACTTCAAACCTTTCCATGGTTTAATAACCCAAAGCATGAATGTCTTCACCATTCTCAACGACAATTGTTGCCATGCTAATGCCCAATATGAAAATCCCATATGAACCATCACAATCGCAACCAAACCACTGACAACTACTGCAACCAAATTTGAAATCGCCAAACATTTGAAGTCCAATGCCTTAGTATGCCTTACTATCTGGACCAAAGACAAGGAGTTGACAATTACAATCAGGAATAGCAATCGCGACAAATCAGTCAGTTGCGGCATTGAATACCAATCAGATATCAATGGAGCACAAAAGAATCCAATCAGATATAGGGCGACGCTTATTAGCATGTTGACATAGAAGATTGCAGAATATTCCTCGTCAGTATTGTTTTCACGTCTAATCAATGCTGTTGAGAATCCCAAGTCAACCAAACCTAAGCCAATAGAGACAAAAATAGCCAACGCTCCCATGTAACCCATGTCAACATCAGAGACATTACGAACGACATAAAGACCAGTGACAAGAGCAAACAACTGCACTCCCACCTTCTCTATGGCATTCCATACTATTGACTTTTTCGTCTTCTGTTTAAGATCATCCATTATCTCTTCTTTCTCTAAGCTTTAAGCTCTCAACTCTAAACTTTCTATCTCTTATCTACAAACTTAGTGATCTTTCTTTGTCCTTCCACAATTCGTATTTTATCCACGTCTGCTGGATTTGCAAACTCAATAATTGGAGCAACTCTCACCTTCGCTCGATACAAATCCTTGATTTTCTTCTGCAACTCATCTGATGGATTATTGGTTCCAACCAAGATCTTAATCTCATCTGTGCCAAGGTCATTTGTGAAAGCCTCAACAACATAGTTTGCAACCTCTGGCAATGGATCAAGCACATCAAACAATGCTGGTGGGTAGACGGTAGTTCCTTTCACTTTAAGCATCTGGCTGCGTCTGCCGATAACAGCACTTAATCGCATAGTATTTCTTCCACACTTGCATTTTTCTGTATGGTGGTAGCAGATATCACCTGTCTTGAATCTCACAAGTGGCATTCCCTCAACACCTAAGTGTGTGATTGTCACCTCTCCTGGTTCATCATCAGCGACGGGATTATTATTCTCATCAAGGAATTCAACCACGATTAACTCTGGCTGATGATGTCCACCACAACCGAACGAGCACTCGCTGAAACCAGTCTGCATCTCAGTAGATGCGTATGTATTATATAGTTTGATTTCTCCCCATCTATCATTGATATGCTGGCTCAACTCTGTGAAGCCGAACTCCTTTGTACGGATACTCTCACCGATACAGATTGCCTTCTTGATTCCACTCTTGTGGAAATCAATACCATTCTTCTCAGCAAAATCCGCAAGTTTAAGCAAGAAACTAGGTACACACATCACTGTAGTAGGATGGATTCTCTGGATAGTATCCCACTGTAACTGTGGCACTCCACCTCCTACTCTCACGATTCCAGCACCTAGTTCAACCGCTCCAAGAAAATAAGCCATACCTGCCATAAATCTCTTGTCAAGTGTGCAAGTAAGCTGGATAGTATCTTCTTTGGAAAGTTCAGCAGCGGAGAAAGTCAAAAACTCATTGTATGATAGTCTATCCAAATCATGTTTAGTCATTCCTACTACCACAGGATCACCTGTAGTTCCAGAAGTAGTCACGATATCTACAATCTCACTCTGTGGAACACAGAAGAAATCATTGTTAAACTGCTGAAGTTCTGCCTTAGTAGTGACAGGAAGACGCTGCAAATCTGCAACTGTCTTAATCTCACTTGGAGAGACATGATGAGTATCAAACAGTCTCTTGTAGTAAGGAGAGTTAGCATAGACGTATGCCATCTGCTCTTGCAATCGTTCATTCTGGAACAACGCAATCTCCTCCTTGCTTTTATATTGAATGTCTGGCTGACGTTTGAAAGCCAACTGATTAAATATGCTACTCATATACTCTAATCATCGTATTTCTTAATCTTTTCTTCAATAGCCTTACGTTGAGCAAGTTTTGGAATCTTACACTCCAATGCCTTCTTCCATTCAACGCAAGCAGCTTTTCTATCGTCCCTGTTCAAATAGATATCACCTGCTATCAGGTGAGACTCAAAAGACTCCGGATTCAACACAATGAATGAATCCATATTTGAAATCACCTTTGTTTCTTCATCCAAAACAGAAATCAGATATCTAAAATCAACGTATTTCTTATAGTCAACGAACTCCTTTGAATGCATCATTGAATCTGCCACTGCATATTTCGTGAAATTTTGAGAAGACGCAATATCCCGCGTCTCTACAGTTTTTAAAATATCCTGTAGATTAAACTTCATATACGGAGCGAACTCCTTTGGTTGAGTACAAACGTAGATGTTAAGTTTTTCCGGCTCAAAAACAACGGAATGATGAGCAATAAGTTGGTTAATAGTCATCTCATTGCCAAAACCTATGTTCTCACCTCCTTTACCATACGGATTTAGCAGAACACGCATAGCGTCGACTACATTAAACTTTTCTTTTTTTCCAAGATGTTCAGCAAGCAATTCAATACGATATTTTGTATCTGTCTGATTGATATTCATCAGATTACGTTCATCCTGCATAAACTTTTCACTCTGGAAATGATTTGTGCAAAGAAGCATATCTTTATTGGATGAACGATACAATTCAATATTTTCAGGAGATTTTTCAATAATTGCCATATCGTTATCGTATGCCGACGCGATTACAATATTCTCCGCCACAAACGTCTTCATCTTTTTGGCTTCAGCATAAGCCTCTTCTATACTCTTGCAATGAATCAATATATGGCGAACCAACATTGAGATTGGCATCGCAACCGATTTTGGAATATCCAGTTTGGATGCGTTGATACAAACAGCCAACCCTTTCTCATTCATTCCAGACAAAACACCAAGCATTCCACCCCAAGTGATTGAAGCAAACGCATATCCGGAATCAGGACGACAGACCGAAAGCACTTTAGTCTTTGCAAAATCATCTCCACAATAGAAATCAAAATTGCGTCCGAAGATCATCGTTGAATCAGTCGTCTTTGAATCATTCAACACAAATGAGCTACAGCCTACAAGCATGTAGTCCTGCATAGCATGACCGATATCATGGGCAGAATGAAGATTCAATTGAAGTTCGTACGGTTCTGCCAAATCATCAAAATCATGATTGTCGGCAAGACTCAAACCATAAATCTCACGTTGTTGCTCAACTGTTAGATTCTCAAGAATCCCACTATTATAGACTCTAACAAGTCGGCATAAAAACTTACGATACCACTCGCCGTCAACCGTCTCCTCCATTCTACTTAGAAGAGAACTTTTCTGATACGACATAAGATCCGGTAGCAAAGCACCGTAGGCATAGCCTCTTTCCTCGGGATTCCCCTCCGTATAGCAAACGAAAATATCATCACAACACCTCTTCGCCCAATTGTTACCAAGCGTACGGATAGAATCATTTCTATGCACAACAGAGTCAGACAAAGCAATCTTTCCAATCTGTGGTGGAGTCATCACATGAAAGGTAGTATATACAAACAAGCATAGCAATGCCAACAAAGGCACTGCCACACAAATGATTAATATATACGCAATTGCTTTCTTCATAGTGTTCCAATCAACACGTTGATTATACGATACGCATCGGAATACCCTCGTCTTTCAAATAATTCTTCAAATCAGGAATTGCAATTTCATGGAAATGGAAGATCGACGCTGCCAAAGCTGCATCAGCCTTACCCTCAGTGAAGACATCCTTGAAATGTTCCATCTTACCAGCACCACCCGAAGCAATTACTGGAATAGATAGACTTTCTGACAATACTCTCAAAGCATCGTTAGCGAAACCTTGCTTCACTCCATCGTGATTCATACTTGTGAAAAGAATCTCACCGGCACCTCTCTCCTGAGCCTCTTTAGCCCAAGCGAAAAGTTTCTTATCTGTAGCGACACGACCACCATTCAAGTAGCAAGTCCACTCACCACTCTCATCAAGTTTTGCATCGATAGCTACTGTACACACCTGGCTTCCGAATCCCTTGGCAACCTCACTGATAAGGTCAGGATTCTTGATAGCTGCTGAGTTGATAGACACTTTATCTGCACCTGCACAAAGCAACGCATCCACGTCGCCAATCTCATGAATTCCACCACCTACAGTGAATGGGATACTGATGTTCTCAGCAATACGTCTAACCAAATCCTTGAAAGTCTTTCTTCCCTCGTGCGACGCAGTGATATCCAAGAACACCAACTCATCTGCACCAAGACGACTGTACTCAGCACCTAGTTCCACAGGGTCACCCACAGAACGGATATTAACGAAATTCACACCCTTAACTGTCTGACCATCCTTGATGTCAAGACATGGAATAATTCTTTTTGCTAACATACCCGTGTGATTTTATAGTTCCAAGAAATTTTTCAAAAGTTGCTCCCCCACCTTACCGCTCTTCTCTGGGTGGAATTGCACAGCATAGAAATTATCCTTGTGCAGTGCGGCTGAATACTGGTTGATATAATCAGTAGTTGCGATTGTATTCTTTCCTACAGTAGCGTGATAGCTGTGGACATAGTAGAAATACGGATCGTTGATTAGATTCTTAAATAGTGGAGACGAAGGGTCTGCTGTCACTGTATTCCATCCCATGTGAGGGACCTTAATGATGCTCTCATTGGGCACGAATTTCTTCACAACCTCGTCGAAGATACCAAGACACTCAACATTACCACCCTCCTCACTGCTCTTGCAAAGAAGCTGCATACCGATGCAGATACCAAGAGTAGGCTGAGTCAAGCCCTTGATCACATTGTCAAGACCATGCTCACGAAGATAGTTCATAGTTGTTTCTGCCTCACCCACACCAGGAAAAATCACCTTGTCGGCTGACTTGATGATATTGGCATCACCAGAAATTGTAGCCTCAACGCCAAGACGTCTGAGTGCATAATCCACAGAAAAGATATTTCCTGCGTTGTACTTTATAATAACTACTTTCATATAATTCGAATTATATTGCAAAGATACGAATTTCAATGCGAAATGCGAAATGCGAAATGCAAAATGCGGAATGCATTTATAATTTTGCATTCCGCATTTATAATTTCGAATTTATTAATCCACTGTATAATTCAACTTCTCAACTTCATCAACACTACGCTTGTTAGTCTCACGATAATAGTGTTCTTCGTAATCTGATTCGTGAGGTTCAATCACATTGGTATCAAATTCTAATTCAATCACTCCCGTTGAATCTACATTTCCATACATTCTGATGACGTGACTAACGTAACCAGTGTATTTACCTGAATTGAAAACAAACTCATACGTATTTTCCTGACCAGGAAGAATAATCGTGTTCATCTCTCCTGAACTGCAAATACATCCACATGAAGGCTGGATATCTGTAATCACTAACGGATCCTGTCCAACGTTGGCAACTCTCCACTCCATCTTCAAATTCTGTCCACACACAATACTTGGATAGTGGCGAACCGGATCAAGCACTTTTACTTTTGTTGGACCAACCTCTTTATGACACGATGCAAACACCATCATAATAGCAAAAAACACCGTCAACAAAATATTCTTTTTCATCATCTTCTCTTATCTTAATTCTATCTCATCGCAAGTGATTGTGCTCTTGCTTGAAACCTGTTTTCTTTTGATTATTATCTCTACTTCTGATTTTGGATCAAAACCAGACAATGTAATTTCTATTGTTTTTCTAACCTTATCTGACTCATCAGAACCGTCGTCTTTCCAATCTCCGATCTGTTTTCCGTTCTGCATAACTTCTATCTCCTTTGGCAAGAACATGTTCCACTTGTGGTGCATCAAGAATGATGTGACAATCTTATTATTGGCAGATGTTGTTGTCTCGTCCGGCTTAATCTTAATGCTCAACTCATTGGACTTATTACGCATCCAACCTGTATGATAGTTGAATGGGAATGCATATTTGCCATCAGTAAGCATATAAGCCTCATCATCTGAACATTCTACCGGCTGATTCAAGAAATGATCAACAGACTCAACTTTCACTCCAGGATTTTCCCAAGCACCAATATAATCCTCCAATTTGATATGCGACTCGTTGATATACTTGATATCCGACTCTTTCAAACCAGCAAGAGCATCAGCTACAAACTCCTTATCAATCTTGCTCTTGCTACGCATTATCTCAAGACGAGTGAAATTCAATGCTGCAAGCAATTTGCCGACACGTTGTTTTTCATCTCCAGATAATGACTTACATTCATAATCAAGTTTCTTCCAGAATGCCTCAAACTTATCCACATCAAGATATGCATTTATTGCATCCTCGACACCACCATAAATCTCAAGATTTTTATTTCTGTTGAATGCTGTATTTTCCAATTCTTTGTAGTAATCAAGAATTGTTGAAGACGACTGAGGATAATACTGATTCATGAATCTCTCTGCCTGTTTCCAAATATCACAATCGGCATCAATCATCAAAGCTGTAAGAAGATGAGACTGCAAATCATCAAATGTAGTGTAATCATCACCTGCTCCATTTAGGAATATACCGTCTACGCCCAACTCCTTATATCTTCTAAATCTCTCTCCCAAGAAAGTCACACAAGGGAACGGAGTAAGATAATCATCAAAATTTCTTTCGTATTCCCAGATGTAAATCGACGACACTGCTTTATTCCACTCGTTACATAAATTCTCAAACTCCTCGTTTTCCTTTGCACATTTATAACTTGTGCAGAATGGCACGTCAACGCTACTGATAAAGACACCGACATTAGATGGCATCTTCATGCTAGGAGCCGACTTTGTAGATGAATAAGCCGAAGTAAAGAATTTGTGATTAGGAAATTTTTCTGCTAATGACGCAATCAACTTTGAAACTGCAGGAGTAGCATTTCCACTTTTGTTTCCAGCCGCTTTACAATCAGAACACAAACAAACAATGCCATTATCGTTTGGCATGATTGTGATATTCTCCCCCTTACCTGGTTTGCCTGAACCAAACTGATCTATAATATAAGATTCTATATCCTTCTTCAATGTAGATGAAGAGAAACAGAATTGATCCGAATATTTCTTGTCATCAACTTCTGCATAATAAGCACTCTTCATTCCAAGTTTTTTGCCAAGGTTGTGTCCCCACAAAGCCCAGTTGTAATCAACATGGTGAGTTCCCTTTATAGGAAGCATCTCATGATCCGCATTTGACGGAGAATACAAACCTCTCCACTCAAAAGAGAAATTTTTCTCCTGGCTTTCCATATCCAAGATTACAGGAGGAAGATCTGACGCATCAAAACGAGAATCAAGTTCTGCAGCACCACCTATAAACTGGTAGATCAGCCAAAGCATTGCATCCTCATTTTTGGCGAAAAGAGTTATCTCCTCGCGCTTACGGTCAATTTTATAATCATAACTAGCATCAGACACAATATGCACACCCAATGTCACATGGTTGTCGTTAGTAGGGAAATCCTTCGACACCAAAGTATTTATCTTGGCACGTTTGGATAGATGACGGAACAAATAATCAGTCCATTTTGCATCTTCCTGAGTGTCATAAAGCTGCACTACACAATAGTTCTGATAATAGTCAAAAGGCAATGTAGTGGCCTTGTCACACGACGTAAATATCAAAAGAAGTGTGAGGAATATCTTAGAAGCTAATATACAATTGCGCATTGATATAGAAATAATTAGTATAAATAGTTTTTGTGTAAGTCTGATATGACTTATTATCTGTCAAGTATGTATTCTGTAAGAAGAATGAGTACCAAGTTCCAGACAAACCGAATGTCAAAGAACGGTTAAGAACATACTTACCACCACCGCCAACAAACGTATTCAAATTGTCAAATGTAGCAGGAAGTCTCTTATCCAACAAAGTTGCTTCAGGAGCAGAACCAGCACCGGTTGCCAAGAATACATTACTTGTCGCACCTTCAACTGGGAAGAATGTCATTTTGAAGTTTGTACTATAAAACAAACTATTTCTGTATCTGTAGCCATCTAATGCAAGAGCAATAAGGAACTGATTTACCGTCTTAGACACGGTAGTTCCTAATATGAATATGTTCATATCATTCTGTTCCCATCCCTGCAATTTTGTGTAATAGACAGTATCTTTTTTGTTTGTGTAATCAATACTTAAATCTGGCAACTTGACAATCTTTGGGTCATATGTGCTGACCATACGGTAAGATCCCCTCAAATCCAAACTCCAGTCATTACGTAAAGAGAATTGGAAATTAGCCTTTATAGTAAAACGAGGGAAGAAACGGCTGCCCCATGTACCAGACAAATCCATAATAGTGCGAGTGCCAAGCTGCTGTTGCCATCCAATACCAAGTTGAATTGCGGCACCTCCAGCCAAGTCTTGTTCACTAGTCAACGGCTTGGTATTTATATCTTCTTCAGCCACGCCGTTACGACCTGTATAGCCTACAATAAAAGAAAGATTGTTCTCTTTGATTCTACGAGCGTACTCAAACAAAGCATTTGCTGTATATGTATTGTTGTTAGTGTTAATAGCTCGCTGGTAGTCTGCCATGAAATGGTTTTTGAACGCCTTGTTCTGCAAGTCCTCCATGTGAGCGTTAAAAGCGTCAATCTCAGTTGGAGATGGCACATAATCCTTCTGATAGTAGTAAGCAGAATCATACATATGCATCTTCTCCAAAATCAATCCTTTAGTATAAAGCAATTCTGATTTATCAAATGCATAAGACAAAGCGGTATCTACTACACCTAAAGCAGGCTCATATTCACGTTTTTTATACAATTTAGTAGCTTGCATCTGACTAAAATCAGAGTGAGCGTTCACAATAGTAGAATCATAAGCATAATTCTCCAAAAGTGGGAAAACTATCTTACGCGCAGTATCATAAAATGATTCATTGGCATAAATAGAAGCCTCTTTTACAATGAAGAACGGATCATTAGGGAATCTTTTTCTTGCCTTCATCACCAAATCCTTGTAGTCGTCATCTTTGTGAAGCAATGCTGCGGCAGAGATAGCCTGACGCATGATATCCGATGATTTTGGAGAAATCTCCGTCGCCTTCTTAGCCTCATCCAAAGCCTGACGTGCAGATCCTATATTAAGCAGTTTCTTGATATAAGGTTGAGCAATCTCCTCATATGCGTTTGATAGAAGTGGCAATGATGTTGTGTCAGATGTCTCGGCCATAGTAGTGGCGATCAACTGCAACGCCTCTGAATCTTTCTGAGTCTCGTGAAGAATATTCGCCTTATTTATCGCATAACGTTCTTCTCCGAAATACTCTCTCAAATCTTCAAGGATCTCCAGAGCTGAATTGTAATCTTTCAACTCCATGTTGCAAGTGTACATACGAGCATTGGCAGCCATACGTTGATCCAATTCTTTCGAATTCATAGCCACAAACTGTAACAACGGCAACGCCTCATCAAACTGTCCATCAGCCATTGTCGACTTTGCATTATTGAAATACAAATCACACAAAGATGCCATTGCATCTGTGTTTTTGGGATATTTGGCAACCAATTTCTTCAAAGCAGAATTAGCTTCCTTCGTATTGCCAATTCGACTATTTACAATATAAGTTTTGTATAAGATAGCCTCTGTCTCTCCTTTTTTCTTCTTAGACTCTCGTATATAATTCAAGGCATCATCATAATAACCTCGAGATATGGATGTATTCACCAAATAATTAAGAGCCTCCTGGTTCTTAGTTCGGCTATACATTTTTGAATACATAGCATATGCATCGTTAGTCTGTGCACCGATTGCTGCCTCTCCTTCAACGTCGGCCTGCAACTTATTAAGCTGAGGTCGCATACTTGGATCGCTAACCTTACAGTCGTTGATAAATGCAATTGCCTCTGCATAACGGCCCTTCTCAGTAAGCATTCCTACCTTCTTTCTGATAAGTTCATAATCGCCTGTAGACTTGACTCCTTTGTTGACCATTTCTAGTGCTGCATCATCATCTCCGTTGGAATGCAACACATTGACCAACTGTACATAATATTCAGTATTCTTTGGCTGAGATTTTACCAATTCAGTCAAAGCCTTGATCTGTCCCTCAATATCACCAAGACGTTTCATATTAGACAAACGCTCCTCTGTCTGATAATCAACATTGCGTCTAACATTCTGATCATCTGGGTAAATCTGACGTAAACGTGCAAGTGCAGCCTCAGCCTCCTTATCGTTTTTCAACTTACGAAGAAGGTCTACCTTTCTCAACCAAAGTTTCTTGTCGTATGGAGTATATTCAAGCATCTCGTTAACATAACAAAGAGCACTTGAATACTGCTGTGTCTCATCCTCTACATTAAGCAGCAACTCACGAGCCACATTATTGGAACGATCCTCCTTCAAAGCACGATTCAAATAGTATCGAGCTTTATTATAATCCTTCTTCTCATAATAATATCTACCCTGAAACTCATTCATAAAGGAAAGAGATCCGTAATTCTCCATACCTTCATCAAGTAGTTTCTTTCCTTCATCCCATTTGCCTTTTTTGAACAAATCACGGACATTAGCCTCATAATAACTTGCATTACGACTCTCCGCCGAAATGCTTTGTACTCCAACAAAGAATATTGTAAGGAGTGAGATCAAATATACTTTTAGCGACTGCATAATAGTAAGTTGAATTTCATTGATGTTATTGAACTGGATTAGATGTAGGCTCTGGAGTCGCAGGAGCTACAGGCGCTGTTCCTGGTGCCGGATTAGCAGCAGGACCTCCAGTCTTCTTCGTACCAGTTCTGGTGATAGATTTCCATTTAGCCTGGGTACCAAATATATATCCGACATAACCCTTCAAAGAAGAATAAGTCACAAATGGATGGTACACAAACGGTTCAAGAGATGCTGCCAACAACAATTTCAAATAGTTCTGTAAACGTGAGTAACTACATCCTTGTATAAAGTCGTAGAACACCACAAAACTTGACAACATAAATGAGAATGCGTAAATGGCTGCAAACATAATAAAGAATGAGCTCCAATTGATTGCACCGTTACACAACTGAACAGTCAACAAAATAATACCAATAAGCTCAATGATCGGAGCCAAAAACTCAAACAATACAATGTAAGGAAGAGTGATCAATCCAAATCTTCTATATTTTGGATTACAGATCATTCGACGGTGCTGATGAAGCAACTGAATCAAACCACGTCCCCAACGAGTACGCTGACGACTAAGGATATTCAATGTTGAAGGTCCTTCTGTCCAACAGCAGTTGTGTGGAATCTGAAGAACCTGGTACGAACGGTTAAAATCACAGCAATAACGGACCATTCGCGCAATCATATCCATATCTTCCGCAAATGAGTCATAACCATATCCACCAGCCGCAATAGCTACACTTGTATCAAACAATCCATAACCTCCAGATACGTTAGGCATGGCATTGATATTTGACCATCCCATCTTACCGACCAAGAATGAACGCTTGTACTCAAGGTCCTGAAACAACGGAATAGGATTACTATCTGCTTTATACTCTACAATCTCCAAATCCTCTGAAAGAATCATACCGTTGGACATACTCATGGTTCCACTGACTGCAATAACATTGTGATACTGAAGCACTGGGAATACACACTCATACATGGCATCATGCTCAAGGATACAGTCCACGTCAGTATTGATAAACAATGGGTATCTAGCGACATTCAAACCACCGTTAACGGCATCCGCCTTGGTACCTCCGTTGGTTTTATCCACTACGACTAGTTTACTAAACTTAGGATTTTTTGACTTAAACAATCTCTTAAATGGCTGACAATGCACATGATAAACGTAGTCGTATGGCACCTCAACCATGTCAAAACTGTCGATCAAAATCTGCAACGTCTTATCCTTACTACCATCGTTCACAATCACGATCTCAAATTTCGGATACTCCATCTTCATTAGAGATGTCACATTATCAAAGATTGTGACCTCCTCGTTATATGCAGGAGCGACAATAGATACACCTGGAGTGTACGGACTCTTATCTACTATATTCTTCAAATAGCTCTTTGTCCAATTCTGATATCTGTTGGCATACAAATAAGCGTTTACCAACAAGAAGCAGTACATGAATATTAGCAATAGCGAATATACAAATACGAAATAGCTATAGAAAGTTACGAAATTCTGCCACATAATAGATTAATTTTCATTAAGACGACTTGAGGTTTCAATCTGATCGAGCAGAACTTTCTCCTCGTCACTAGCCTTACTGCGGATCTCTTCAAACTTACTTCTACCGACCTCTCCATATCCATACAAACATGTCAAAGCAAGTTCTATCATAGTGTGAGACGCAGATGTTTTATAAACATTCTCAAAGAATGCAACTTGTTTGCCCGAATTGATAGCAAGCAATGCATTCATAATCTCAATTCTTACATTTTCTGGCTGGTATTCAAATGTTTCCACCAACTTATCTTCAGCTTTCACATCTTTTAGTAATGCAATTGCCTTGACAGCAGCCGAACGGAATCCTTTCTTTGGAGACAACAAGAAATCAGGAATCAAAGCCTGCTCAGCAGGATTACCCCAATAGGCAGTCTCCTGAATCAAGAATGCGGCTGTCTCAGGATTCTCCACACTATCTGCCAAAACAAGGAAGTTTGGCATACGACGGTTTCTAGCCTTCATCCAACCGAAAATATGGTGAAGGATCATCGGGCGTAAAAGAGACTGATGTTCGTTCAAATCCTCCTGTAGATATTTATATGGGTTTGACTCACTACACATAATATAATTGAGTCGTGCCAACATTCTAATATCTGGATTACGATCGTTCACACAATTTGCCAAACGACCTTCTGAAATATTCAACTGCAAGAACAACATCTCCTGCAAGATATTGAACACATTATTGCCACGCTGAAGATTCATTTCCAAATAATCACGAACTCCAAGCAACTCTGCAAGCGGCAGAATATTAGGCAAATAAGGCACATCGCACATTTCAGTACGAATATTAGCCATCAACGTCACATAGTTTCTAGGATTATTCTTTCTAAGGCTCTCCTCGTCTTCTCCAATAAACGTCTCTATCTCATCAATAGACATCTCGTCCTTCTCAAGAATAGATTTGACCACCGTATAATAATTCTTGTCAATCTTTGCTTGTTGACGAATATTCTCTCTACGACGATGGATTTTTATACCAAACATGATAAACAAAACAAGCATCATCAAACACGCCAAAATCAGGATTGCAAAAGCGGATTTGATTTGCCAAGTATAGCCTTCAGTCAAAGTCTGAAAGTAACTCCAATAGTATTTCAAGTAATCCGTACCTGAAAAAACTACACTATTAGAAGAACCGGAGTCTAGGCCTATTGCCAATAAATTCATACTCTAAGTTTTTTATTTATTGCAAAATTATACCTTTTTCCTTTTTCTATGCATAAAAAACACAAAAAAAATGTTAAAAGACATATTGTTTGTATAATTTATCATATTTTTGCAATATTAAAATTAATAAATATGAAAAGAAATTTTGTTTTGTTGTTTGTCCTAATCTACAACTTGGCAAATATTTTTGCCTTTGGATTTGAGTCCAATAAAAAGTACAGAATTGAAAGCAATTTTGACTATAACAGCTACCAAAGAAGCGGAGCCCTTGGTCTAGGAGCTTACCATGACGGTTCGTCCACATCTTTTTATGTAAAAGACGGAAAATACACCGCTGATTGCTGGTGGACATTTGAAAAACAGGCAGACAATACATATTTAATTAAAAACAGTCTGTCTGGAGAGTATATGTCTGCAGTAAAGAAATGGGAAGATGTCAAGATGATCCAGGCACCATCCGCAAACGCATACTGGAACCTTACCAATGAATGTGGACATATAATGTTATCCGTAGATCTTGACGAGGATCTCGTCCTTCATTTTGGAAACTCGCATCAAGACAGCGAGTACGCAACAACAGATAGACTTGGAATGACAGTTCCTTATTCTCTATTTAACATCTACGACGAGAATGGCAATAAAGTTGATGCCACAGAATTGGAAGAGCTAACCTATTGCGGAACAAATGCAAAAATACCAGCAAGAAAATCTTTGCTTCCTAAATATGCAAACACTATTCTGGTCAACGGGAAAATGGCATTTGCAACCTTTAAAGATAAAGGTACTACCCCTTCATATTGGCTAGCATCCAAACCTACAAACGGAAAGATTTCCATTGAAAGCGATATCGTCACAGAAGGGGCTTCTTTCTGTGTCATGAGTGGTGAAACTCCAATCGAAAATGCAGATAATATCGAGACAGGCAAAGAATACACTCTTGCAGTTTTGATCAACGGAGCGGTATCTGCAAAGTCGACAATTATATTCACAACTATGCCTATTGTCGACATCCGTCACGAAGGAATTTTGTCTGCAGGCATGCTTAAATATGTATGGGGTGAGACTTCTATCTCAAGTATGGATGATTCTACCACTTCTGTATTATCATCCCGATACAAAACAAGAGGAGCGACAGCAGCCAACTACATCAAACACTCTATGAACATGAAGCTTCGCAACCGTGACACTGACAAGGACGAAGACACTACCCTACTCGGTCTTCGCTCTTCAAGCTCATGGATTCTCGACGCAATGGCTATCGACCGTGTCAACATGCGAAACAGAACTTGCTTCGACCTTTGGAACCAATTCTCCAAACTTCCATACGAGACGAAATTTGACAGCAGATGCGGAACAGTTGGAAAATTCGTGGAGGTGGTTGAAAACGGTGAATACAAAGGCATTTATTGTCTTACTGACCGTATCAACAGAAAACTTCTTGATTTAAAGAAACCTGATACAGACTCTCTTACTGGTGCAAAGTCGGCTCGCGGTGTACTATACAAATCCGGCTCTTGGGATTATACTGGATTAAGTGCAACTGAAATCGACGACTACGCCAAATATTACGGTGACACACGCGATGCCGCTTACTGGTGCAACTGGGAACTAACCGAGCCAGAAGATGTTCCAGGAGAGGCTACTTGGAAACCTCTTTATTCACTATATATGAATGAAGATAACGTCCAATACTACAAGGACAACTTCTATATCAACAATGTACGCGACTACCACTTGTTTATTCTTGCTTTGCAAATCACCGATAACGGAAACAAAAACGAATTTATTGGCATTCAGAATATCAATAAGGTAGGCGAAGATAAAGCTCGTATGTTTATTTGTCCTTGGGATATGGATGCTTCACTTAGTGGTAATTTTGACGGTTCTGCATTGGGAGGTGAATATTTCACAACGAAAGTAGAGAATGCCAGAATCAACAAAAACTATCCGTTCTCTTCACTACTCTTGGACTCGGATTACATGAAGAGCATGAAGTCTCGTTGGAAAGATGCCAGAACAAACGTTCTATCCAGAAAGAATCTTGAAGAGATAATGAAGGGCTACGCATCGGAATTCATCAATTCGGGAGCTTGGGCAAGAGAGATTGCCGTTTATGGCACTATGGCCAATAATCAGTCTGGATGTGCTTTAGTCGAAGACTTGAACGCGGAAATTGACGCTATCTGTAATTGGTACGACAAACAGATTCTCAGAATAGATGATTTCCTTGGTGTTTGGCACGTCGGATACAATAATATTCCGTCTTCAATAGAGGAGTCAAATCAAATCTATGATTTACTTGGACGCAAACTAAATACTATTCCAGAAAACGGAATCTATATTCAAGGTGGTAAAGCAAATATGATTGTGAAATAAAGAATCATAATCACTCAAAGTATAAAGGTCCGTCTAATCATTTAGACGGACCTTTGTGTTATCAAATACGAATCATCGAAAAGGGCAGGTTTGAAACCTGTTGTCCGAGATTAAATCTTCATTTGTTTAAAACAAAAAGAGAAACTGATAATTCAGTTTCTCTTTTGCGGTGAGGACGAGATTCGAACTCGTGGTACGGTTGCCCGTACGTCAGTTTAGCAAACTGGTGGTTTCAGCCACTCACCCACCTCACCAATCCTCGGTGTTGTTTCCCGATTGCGAGTGCAAAGGTAGCACATTTTTCTTTACCTACAAACTTTTACCTCGATTTTTTTAGTATTTTTGCAGAAAACATTAAAAAACAGATAAACATGAAGGAGTTACCTACTCAACGCGAGTTACTCTCATCACGTCTTGGCTTCGTATTAGTCGCTGCAGGTTGTGCTATCGGAATTGGAAACGTGTGGAAATTCCCATACATCACAGGCATGAGCGGCGGTGGAATATTCGTTTTGATCTATTTCATATTCCTACTTTTACTTGGAATCCCAGTGCTTTGTATGGAACTTGGAGTTGGTCGAGCTTCACGTCTATCCCCTATCAAGGCTTTCAAGCATCTTGAACCACATGGCACAAAATGGCATTACCAAGGTTGGGTGTCGTTGATAGGATGCTATCTGCTTATGATGTTCTACACTACTGTGGCAGGTTGGATGCTTCATTATATATTTTCCACTGCGAAAGGCACATTCAAAGGAGAGATGAAGCCAGGTTACGTCGCAGAACAGTTTAACTCTCTACTTTCTGATCCAGAAACAATGTGTTTTTGGATGGTGATTGTGGTGCTGATAGGAAGTTTTACCGTCGGCTATGGTCTAATCAAAGGAGTCGAGAGAATCTCTAAAACATTGATGCTGATCCTGCTTGGAATCATGGTCATATTGGCAATAAACAGTATGACGCTAGAAGGAGGAACTGCCGGACTTGAATTCTATCTCGTACCAAACTTTGATCGTATGAAGCAGATTGGATTATTCAACGTAATCTATAATGCAATGTCTCATGCATTCTTCACATTGAGTATCGGTATTGGTTCAATGGCAATCTTCGGTAGCTACATGAAGAAAAACAACACCATTCTTAAAGAAGGAATCACAATTGCATTGCTAGACACAGCGGTAGCAATAGTTGCCGGATTGATTATCTTCCCTGCTTGTTTTGCATATAATGTGGAGCCGGGAGCAGGGCCTGGGCTATTGTTTGTGACACTGCCAGAGGTTTTCAACCGTATGCCATTCGGACAATTTGTAGGTTCAATGTTCTTCATATTTATGTCTTTCGCTTCATTGTCAACGGTGGTGGCTGTATTCGAGAACATCATCACATGTTGCTCTGAGCAGTTTGGATGGACACGTAAACGCTCTGCATTTCACAATTTCTTCATCATCACAATTCTATCAGTGCCATGTGCTTTAGGATTCAGTGAGTGGACATGGGATTGGCTAAAGATTTTTGGTGGAACAATTCTAGATCTTGAGGATTTCATCGTCTCATACTGTGCATTGCCATTGGGCGGTATGGTATTCTGCTTGTTCTGCACAAGCAAAAACGGCTGGGGAATCAAAGGATTCTATGAAGAAGCGAATACAGGCGACGGTGCTCGTTTCCAGATGTGGATGCGTGGCTATTTGACATATGTATTGCCACTGATTGTTTTGGCTGTGTTTATACTCGGAATCTGTGATAAATTCGGATTAATATAACGGTGCCCTTGACGTTAACGTTGACCTTGACAAACGTCATCGCAACTACATAACGAAAACAAAATGGCGAGGAATCATTTCCCCGCCATTATTATTTTGCTATCAGTATAGCTCTGTCAACGACAACGTCAACGTTATTTAATCTTTCTCTTGTTCAAAGCCTTGTGATATTTCTTTGCGTTGTCTTGATGATCATCAAATGTTTTTGCGAAATTGTGAGTGCCATCGAAACGTTCACTTGCACACATATAAATATATTCGTGATGATCATAGTTTAGCACAGCATCAATCACATTCATCGACGGGATTCTGATTGGACCCGGTGGCAAACCTTCATATTTATATGTATTATATGGAGAATCAACCTCCAAATGTCCGCCACGAATACGTTTGATGCTAAAATCTCCAACTGCAAACTTTACGGTTGGATCAGCCTGCAACAACATACCTTTGCGAAGACGATTAAGATACAATCCTGCAACCATTGGCTGTTCCTTCGTATTCTTAGTTTCCTCCTCCACGATAGATGCCAAAGTTGATACCTCAACCTGAGTCAAATCCGCGTCGGCACATTTCTTTACTCGCTCCTCATTCCAGAATTTATCGTACTCTTTCTTCATTCTATCAAGTAGATCCTGAGCAGAGATAGTCCAATAAACCTGATAAGTATTCGGAATGAACAATGCTACAGATGTTTTGGAATTAAGACCATATTTAGCCATCGCGTCGTCGCTATTAAGAAGAGAATAGATCTCATCGTAAGTCATCATCAACGCCTCGTCGAATCTTTTACAAAGTTGCTCCTTTGTACGAATATTATTGAAAGTTAGATTCATTGGAGCCTGACGGCCCTTTTTCAAATTATTAACAAGCTGAACATTGCTCATTTGATTGATAAGTTCATATCTTCCAGGAACGATATTTGACGGATATTCCTGAATTTCAGCCACCTTTTTGAATGATGAGATATTCTTCACATTGCCAGTCGAATCCAAACGAGCCACGACGTTGTCGAAATTGTCATTAGGATAGACATAAAGGAATTTTGCCTTCTCATTATTAATATAGATATTCGGAAGCATTGTGCTTGAATATGCTATGTAGCCCACGATTCCGCCGACCACGACGAGTACCACCGCAACTATTGCTATAATTTTACCGGCTCCACCTTTCTTTTTCTTCTTAGCCATATATTTTTCATTTATTGTAAAATCAAAAATAGATATTTAATTTCAAATGACAAAAATTATGATTTGTATAATGCTAATTTGGTAAGAATTATGACATAGAATTATAGTTCGCCAAAAAGCATGTTTGGACAACATGTATATAATTGCCTTTATTATTTATG
>JAZUGF010000085.1:0-1508 GCA_045641065.1 Paludibacteraceae bacterium
GTTTCGGCAAAAGCTTGCTTACAACTACGTTGGAGGCCTATTTCCTTGGCCAAAAGGAGCTTTTCAAAGGTCTCGCTATTGATTCGTTGGAGACGGAATGGATAGAATATCCGGTGTTTCATCTTGATTTCTCGGGGAATAGGTATATCAAGGAGAATGAGCTTGATAGCGTAGTCAATCTATTTTTAGAAAAATGTGAGAGTAAGTTTGGTGCCAACACCAATGAGGTGACATTCGGCTCTCGTTTCCAAGGTGTTATTCAACGAGCATACGAAAAAACAGGGAAAAAAGTCGTAATTCTTATCGACGAATATGACAAACCATTGACAGACACCATCGGAAACACAGATGTTCAAGATGAGAACCGTTCTGTTTTGCAGAGTTTGTATGGAGTTTTCAAAAATTCCGACCAATACATCAAATTCACATTCTTGACTGGCGTCACTCGTTACGGTAAATTGGGGATCTTTAGTGCGGCAAATAACCTTGAAGATATATCCATGAGCAAGAAATATGCGTCTATATGTGGAATTTCAGAAAATGAACTCCGCACATATTTCGATACTGAGATAAAGAATTTTGCAGAAGAAGAGAGTGTCAGCGTGGAAGAGATGTACGGATTGCTCAAAAAGAAATATGATGGCTATCATTTCTCCTCTAAATCGATAGATGTTTACAATCCATTTAGCCTGCTGAATGCATTGAAATCTAAGACTTTGTCTAATTCTTGGTTTGCTACTGGTACGCCGACTTATTTAGCGAAAATTCTAAAAAAACAGAGTTATGATTTAACCACTTTCAATAAAGAGATAGTGTCGACCGCGGAAGGCATGGCATCGTTTGGCAATGGAGAGGATAATATTATTGCAGCACTTTATCAGAGTGGATATCTGACAATCAAGAGTTACGAAGATGAAATATACAAGTTGGGATTCCCCAATGAGGAGGTTGCCGATGGTTTTGTCCGCTATTTGGCGATTGAGTTTGCTGGGAAATCCATGAACGAATGGGATACAGACATCTATACACTGAAGCAGCATATTCGTAACGACGACGTGGATTCGTTTATGACTCAGATGCAACTGATCATTAGTGAGGTTCCATTTGAAAGCGATAAAGTCAAACTTATAGAATCAAACTTCCGCAATCTTCTTTATTTGATGATCCGAGCAACTGGATACAATGTGACAGTGGAACGTCCTGTGTTGAGTGGACGTAATGACCTCTTCTTCGAAACAAACAATTGCATCTACATAATTGAATGCAAACGTGACGAGTCGGCGGAAGCCGCATTGTCTCAGATAGATGAAAAACGTTATGCAGAAAAAATATCTTCTCACGACAAGAAGATTGTGAAGATTGGTGCAAATTTCAGCACGAAGGAGAGGAATTTGACGGAGTGGAAGGTGGGGAATTCATAAACCTATCATTTAAGCCACCCCATTCATTTCGCACCAAGTCCGCTGAACTAACCTGAAACATTAGACGCGAGATCTCGCATCTCTACA
>JAZUGF010000086.1:0-11262 GCA_045641065.1 Paludibacteraceae bacterium
GAATGAGACATGTGAATGGGGATCGTTCTCTTGGATTCCAATTGAAAATTATTCCCATTTCTATCTAGAGGCAATTAATCGTAAGGTTGTTGCAAAGAAAATCACTAATGATCCTGCAATCAAGAATTTCCAGTTGGTTGAGGATAGTGAGGTTGACGATGAGTATAAATTCTTTGATCTTCCATTGAATGTCAAAGCTTATGCTGAGGAACCGTTTGGAGGTCAGACTATCTATTTCCGTTTTGTTGGCGACACTGTTCATTTCACAACAATCCCATACATTCATCCGTATGTTGAGGTTAACCCTACTTATATTGATATTTGTGAGAATGCGTTTGATTCGGAGAAACTTGAATTAACAGCTCAGGCTACTGGTTTCTTGCCAGGAACTGCTCATTATGTATGGATGTACAGTAAGGAAAAAGATGGTGTATATGAGGAGTTGAAAGCTCCACATGTAAGAAACTTTGTTCCGTCTCGTGCCGGATTCTATAAGGTTAAGGCTACAGATAGAGTTTACTCATGTGAGAGTGAACCTGTTGAGGCTGGTTTGAAGACTACTGATTGTCAGCCGGTAGAAATCGTATGTCCGGGAAATGACTATGTATGTAAAGGGACAACAACATTGTTGAAGTCATCATTGGAAGGACCTTCATACAAGTACAAATGGTATGTAGGAAGTTTGGATGCTACAGATGTTGATGATTTGCGCGAGATTGTGGGAGAAACATCATCTACATTGCAGGCTGGAGCCAATAGAGAGGATGAGGGTTATTTCCTACAAGTAGAGAAAGATAGACGTACAATATTGTCGTATCCATACCATGTCCGCAAATTGGCTACAATTAATGGAAATGTAGCATTGGATTTGCAGATGTTCCCAGCTACCATTTGTGAGGGTAGTATTGTCAACATCAAAGCCTCAGTTTTGACAAACGTCTTTGATTTTGATTTGATCAATGGTAGATACGATTACCATTTCTTAAAGAAATCTCTTTATGATTATGATTATCGTGAAGTGAAATATGTCAAAGGAGCTAGATCAACCGCTATTCTTCAAGAAGTTGCGTCGGCATCTGCATCTTATAAGGTGGAGATTGTTGGATGTAATGGAAAGATGAAGAAGGAGGAACCAGTTGACCTTGTACCTAGAAACGATAACAGTTGTAATGCTACTGAGATATATGTGAAGGAAGACGGTAATGATGATGAGAATGACGGACGTAGCTGGGCTACAGCGTTCCAGACTCTTGATCGTGCAATTCAGGAGTTGGATGCCATGCGTTCTACTCAGGCTCATGCTAGCGACCATATCGGACTTCATCTAGCAGAGCAGGTATACACGCCATCACAGGAAGAGGGATTCGTATTCCCTTCTAATGTTACTGTGTATGGAGGTTATGATATATCTCCAGTCGACGGTACTGCCAGCGGAAGAACTCGTAATCCACGTACTCCGGCCAATCCTGAGGGTAACATGACAGTGTTCAAGGTGGAGGATCCAAACGGAAGATTGGTGTCAGTGGTTGACAAACAGAATATAAAGTTCTGTGGTATCATATTTGACGGATCAAGTCTTGCTAGTGAGAGTTCTCTAACTGGTAGAGCAATGAAAATTGTGAATAGTGATGTTGTTATTGACTCATGTTTCGTCAACGGATTCTATTTCAAGTCTACTTCAGACACTCCTGTGACTGCAATCGCAATTGAGAAGGGTAGTGGAAAGGAGCATTCTAAGGTGACAATCAAAAACACAACAATCTCGCAGATTAAGGGAGGACAGGTTGGAGCTTGTATCTCTGTGATGGACGACAGTGAGTTGGAAATTTGGAATTCATGTTTCACAAACAACTCATCTTTATATAAGGGTGGTGTTACTTTGTTGAGCTACAATGTGAGTCCTAAGATCAATATCTACAACTCAACTTTCTATGATAACCAGTGTACTTCACCTATCGGTTATTATGGACGTGTGTTGATGCGATTCATTGGTGGAAATCCTACCGTCAACATCTATAGCTCTACTTTGAGTGGACGCTTCTACAAGGAGGCTGGTACTTTGAAGATTTACAACTCATTGGTGGAGTGTGCAGGACGTTGTGATGAATATGTCAACAACTATCCAGCGAAATCGAAATATGTTGAGTCTTCTAAGGATGCCAACGAGACAGCATGGGCAAAAGCGTTCTTGGCTAACTTCAAGGGAACTATAGCATCTAAGTTGTCTTCACGTGGAGGTATCACTCAGGTGTTGATGCCAAGTAATAAACTTGAGATTGTAGGTCAGGCTGGAGCTCCGCATAAGTTCACTCCATTTGACCAGCGTGGAATTCAGCGTTCGTCTATCTCAAGTACATATGGTGCTTGCGATGCCGATTACTCAGCTGTGATTGAGATTACAGATCAGGGATGTCCTGACCATAAGAATACAAGAGCCTCTTTCAAATCAACTATTGCAGGATTGTCTGAAGCAATGTACCAGTGGGTTGACAACTACAATGACCTTCCAAATGAAAAGAACAGCACAATGACAAATGCTCCACTTGGAACTTATTGGTTGGAGGTCAAGGGTATAGATGCAATGGGTAATTATGTTACAGTTTCAAGTAACGAGATCCGTGTATCTGATGTCTGTGAAGAGCCAGGTGTCTTCTACGTAAAGACATTGGATAAGGGAGGTAGTGATGAATTTGCAGGTACGACTTGGGACCAGGCATTTGAATCATTGGAGAAAGCTCTAACTGCAGTTGCTAAGTATAAGAAGGAGAAAGGTGCTGATGTTCCTACAACTATCCATATGGCGGGTGGTGAGTACACATTAAAGAAAGATGCAGGTTTGGTGCTTGGCGATCTTAAGAATGTGACTATCCTTGGTGGTTATAGTTCTTCTCCAGTCAAGGGTGCTAAACGTGCTCAAAAACGTACTCCATCTGACCCAGGATTTGAAACTCGAATCATGGCTCATAGCGAGAAGGGTAAGTTTGCAACATTTGCGTCTTTAAATAAAGATTGGAGATTTGCCACTATCCATTTCGTCGGAACAGAGAACGGAATCAACCCATTCTTCACAATGAATGGAGGTTCGCTAAAACTAGACTCTTGTTTGGTAAGTGGTTGCTGGTCTGAAAGTGACGCACCATTCTTGAGTTTGCTTGAAACATCAAAATTGATTGTCAACTCTTGTTATGTATATTCAAACAAGGCTGCTAACGGTGCATTCTTGAATGTGGAGAATAAGGGTAACAAGTCTACAATCACAATCTGTGCTTCAACATTCTCAGATAATACATCAGTTAAGAATGGTGGTGCAGTAATCTATACAGGAAACAACTCGGCTCCGACAATCAATATTGTAAATACTACAATGTTCAACAACTCTTGTATCAATAATGCGTTTGCTGGAGTTGAGAATATCAGATTGTCAAGCGGACGTCCAACACTTAATGCTATCCACAGCACATTGTGTGGGCCATATTACATTGAGCAGGGAAATGCGACATTCTCTAACTGTATTGTTGAGGCTGTTGGAAATGCTACTGTTAACAGTAGTTACAAGCAAGCTAAGACTGATTTGACTGGTGTTTCTCAGGCAGTCAGCCCTGCTGATCATGAAGAATTTAAAACACTATTCTCAAATATTAAGCTTGGAAGCAGCAACACTCCGGTGTTGACTTTTGTTAAGGAAATGACTAAAGTAAGTGTTACCAAGGCATCTTGTCCAGACTGCTCAATTGATGCAGACCAGGCTGGAGCTCCAAGAAGGAGTGAGACAGTTACTCCAGGTGCAGTTGAACAATAATTTAAATTAGAATTACGATGGAAACTTTGATAGCAAATTTAAAAGAGCAGTTGTGTGAGGCGTTGTCGCTTGAAGATATCAAACCAGAAGAGATCGGTACTGATGATCCTCTTTTCGGTGACGAGGGTATTGGACTTGACTCTATTGATGCACTTGAAATCATTCTTTTGATTGAGAAAAAGTATGGTATCAAGATTACTGATCCTAAGAAAGCTAAGGAGGCATTTACTTCTGTTCGCACTATTGCAGAATTCATTTCCGCTAATAAGTAAAATTAGATAAATTGGGAATGAAGATCCTTTGTTGCGCAAGTAGCATTGTAAGTGTATCGGGGATAGGTGTCGGCAAATGTTTTGATGATGTAGCCGACGCGGATTTTTCAGCTAAGAAACCGCAGTATACTGAAACCGCACACAATGTTCCATTGCGTGAGATTCCATTCAACAACGAAGATATTAAACGAATGTTGGCAGACAACTATAATGTTGTTCTGCCTTCTCGTGTTTATACACGTACCGCTTTGTTATCAATGCTAACTGTGGCTGATTTGCTTAAGTCATCACCGTCAGTGTCAGGCAAGAAGGTTGTGGTGGTGAATGCCACTACTGCAGGCGGTATGGATAAAAGTGAGGCCTATTATCGTGATTTGACAGCCAACGGCGATGCTGATATCGCTTTGGTGGTAGGTCATGAACCAGCCGACGCTACTAATCACGTCTGCGATATTCTTGAAAGCAGAGGTGCGGAGGTGGTATGGAGCACAACAGTCAGCACTGCTTGCTCTTCATCCGCTGTGGCTGTAGGTATCGGTATGGATATGTTGAAGGCTGGCGACGCAGATTTTGCCATCTGCATGGGCGTAGATCCGTTGTGCAAATTCACAATTAACGGTTTCAACTCACTTGGTATTCTAAGCAAAAGTGTCTGCCGACCTTTTGATGCCGACAGAGATGGTTTGAATCTTGGTGAGGGTGCAGCAAGTGTTATGCTTACTACGGATGAATATATCAACCATAAAGACGGGGCATGCCCCGTCTCTACAATATGTGAGGTGTTGTGCTGCGAGACTGCTGCCGACGCATTCCACCAGACTGCCACAAGCCCAGATGCAGTTGGACCTACAATGGCTATGAAAGCAGCGTTGGAGAAGGCAGGCATCACAGCTGATAAGATCAGTTACGTCAACGCACATGGTACAGCTACACCGAATAATGATGAATCAGAGTCTACTGCGATGATTAACATCTTCGGCGAGAATGTTCCTCCATTCAGTTCAACTAAATTCTGGACTGGCCACACACTTGGTGCATGTGGAGTGTTGGAGATGGCGTTGTCTGCAGAGATGTTGAGAAGACAGGTTATTCTTCCGACTCGTAATTTTGAGAAAGTAGAGAGATTGTCTCCCGTCGACAAGATGGAGAACGCTAATCTTGATTATATAATGACCAATTCATTTGGATTTGGTGGTGGTGCAACGTCTATAATAATTAAGAGAGTATGAGTTGCTATATAAAAAATATCTCAACCGTCTCTCCAATTGGAGACTTAGGCGAGAATGTCAATTTGAATTCTTTCGCTGAGAAATCGTTTGATGCGTCTGAACCAGATTATAAGGAGGTGATCACCAATGCCAATCTTCGCCGTAGAATGAACAGAATGCTGAAGATGGGCACGTATGCGGCGATGAAATGTCTGGGAGATAAAGATGTTGATTTGATTCTTACAGCAACGTCGCTTGGATCTATCTCCGACACTGAGAAAATGCTCGACACTATCTATACGAGTGGCGAGACTCTTGGAAACCCTACTGCTTTCATCCAGAGCACCTTCAATACTTTGGCAGGAAATATCGCTCAGTTGAAGCAAACACATATTCCGAATATCACATTCGTCAATCGTGCCGACACAGTGGCTAATGCGCTACGTTATGCGCAAGTGAAATTAGCTGGTGATGTCAATAATATATTATATGTATCGTCGGATGAGAAGACGCAATTGTCGGAATCGGTTTTGACTAAATTCAACTTGTCAGCGACAGGGGAGTATGGCGAAGGAGCAACGGCTATGATTCTTTCTTCCGATAAGACGGGAGCATTGGCTGAGATTGTCTACTCAAAATGTAGAGTTGATGTCCAGACTGCCTTGTCTCAACTTGGTCTTTCAACTGATGATGTTGAGATTCTTGACTATAAGAGATGGTGTGGTGAGTATGCGACTGCACCTGCATTTGGAGTTGCACTTGCAACACGAATGTTGGAGTTTGGCATGTTTGATGGAAAGACCCACGTCGCCATAGAGCATAGATATGGACCGGAGAAGAATGTGATTGTATTGAAGAAATGTTGATGATGATATACATCCTCATTATAATACTTATCCTTGCATTTTTGGTTTGGTCGGCTGCCGATATATCATCAGGAGTCTACGTAAAAACATTTTGTGGAATCAAGGATTGTGATGAAAAAGTAGTATCTTTGACATTTGATGACGGTCCGGAATCGGACACAACAGAGAAGGTATTGGAAGTCCTGAAAAAATATGATGCCAAGGCAACTTTTTTCTGTATCGGAAAAAAAATTGAGCCAAATAGTACGATTTTTAAACATATTATAACATTTGGGCACACATTAGGCAATCATTCTTTTCATCACAACGATAATTTTTCCCTACTTTTGCCATCAAGAATGAGAGATGAGATTGAGCGTTGTCAGGCGGAAATCAAAAAATATGCCGGATATGAACCACGCTTCTTCCGTCCTCCATTGGGAGTGACAAACCCGATGTTGGCTATTGCGTTGAAAGCATTTAAGTTTGATATCATCGGATGGAATGTAAGACCATTTGACACATCAGCAAAGAATGCAGAAGAGGTAAGCCGACGGGTGATCTCCAAAATCAAACCAGGTTCAGTGGTGTTGCTTCACGATAGAATGTCGCACACTCCTGAAGCTTTGGAAACAATATTAGAGTGGCTCTATGCCAATGGATATAAAGTTGTACCGTTGGAGGAGATGATGAGCCGTCTAAGCAAAAACAAATAAATGAAGAAGGGCAAATTTTAATAAAATGAAAAACATGAAGAATCTTTTTAAGAATATCACAATTGGCGTAGTTGCCATGATGATGTCTGTAGGATCTGTATTTGCAGAGGTTCCTGCTGGTTTCAAGGCTTCGTCTCAGATGCAGAAGTTTAGAACTGATATGCTTTCAACAGCTAAGACAATGACTACTATGAAGAGTGATTTCGTCCAGGTTAAGCATATTTCTGGTATGACAAAGGATATTGAGCAGACAGGTGAGTTCTGCTTCAAGAAGGAAGACAAACTTTCTTTGGAGTACAAGAAGCCAATGGTATCTCAGATTGTGATGAATGGATCTAAGATCAAGATGGTTAGTGGTGGCCGTTCTACAGTGATGGATGGAAACTCAAATCCTGCTATCGCTAACTTGAAGAATATGATGTCGTCTTGTTTGTCAGGTCAGCTTCCTGAGAACTCAGACAATATCAAGCTAGACTTGTATGAGAATGATACTCAGTATCTTGTATATGTGACTCCAAAGGCAGATAGCAATCTTGCTAAGCGTGCTGATCACATGGAGGTGGTAGTTACAAAGAACGACTACACTATCGTAAGTTTCAAGATGGTGGAGAAGCCTAAGGGTAACAAGGGTAGTGACTATATGATGTTCACATTCTCTAACATGAAGCGTAATGTCGCTATCGACGACGCAGTATTTAAAGTACAGTAAGTACGGTGATTAAAAGAATTCAGACTTATTTATTATCTGTTTGTGCGTGCATCCTTTGTTTGACTGGATGCGCGGACAAACAATTTTCTGCTATGCAGAGCACAGGGTCGGGCAGATATACTCGCAACGACCTTTATCCACTTTTGACTAAAAGCGGAGAGAGTGTTGTATATAATATGACGCTTACTTATAAAGAGATGAGCATGAACGGATTCATGGTGGCAACGATGGATGAAGACGAGAGTATTCACGTCGTTTGTACTGCGTTCATGGGCATGACATTGTTTGATTTCACTATCAAAGACCATGGTTTTGAGGTGAATTCGTGTATGGAGCAGCTTGACCGCCCTACAATCAAACTTATTTTGAAGAAAGATCTTGTAACGTTGTTCACTCGCAACGTAGATTCCACATTTAGAGCAAAGAGATATAAGGAGCCAGCAAAGACAAATCTTGGCTACAAAATCCGTACAGCAACAGGTAAAGCTCACTATTGGATTGATAATGAGAATAGAAGAGTCAACCATGTTAGTTTGTCTGGCGGACCATTGCGTGCCGAGTTTACCTATTCCGAAGAGGCAATCCTTATCGCTCACCCACGTTTAGGATTAGAGTTGACTCTTTATCAATAAGATTCTGGACCAATAAGATTTTGCCTATGCGATATTGTGCTGTAATCCCTACATATAATAACCATAAGACAGTATGTGATGTGGCTAAGTCTGCATTGCAGTATGTGGAGAGGGTTTATGTGGTGGATGATGGCAGTACTGATGAGACAAAATCCCTTTTGTCAAATTTATCTAATCAATTAGACGGAATTAAAATCCTCACTTTGTCTGTTAATTCAGGTAAGGGCAAGGCATTGACCACTGGTTTTGCTGCGGCCTACGCAGATGGCTTTGACTATGCTGTGTCGTTAGACTCTGATGGACAGCATTTTGCGGAGGACATTCCTGCGATGATAGCTAAAGCATCAGCGGATGTACCCACTTTGGTATGTGGTGTGAGAAACATCACTACGCAGGAGAACATGCCGTCGAAAAATACCTTTGCAAACAAATTCTCTAATTTCTGGTTTAAGGTGGAGACGGGAAGGGAGATTCCAGATACACAGTGTGGATTCCGCGTCTACCCATTGAAAGAGATAGCCAATAGACATATCTTCTCTTCACGTTATGAAGCTGAATTAGAGATGCTTGTGAGATTATGTTGGGCCGACGTGGATATTCAAACTTCCCCAATAAAAGTCTACTATGCTCCAGAAGGTGAACGAGTGACTCATTTCCGTCCGTTTGCCGATTTTTCCAGAATATCTGTCATGAACACAGCACTATGTACTGGAGCTTTGTTCTACTATTGGCCTAAAAAACTGTTGAGATATGTGTTCGGAAGATAAGCAGAAAACGAAATTGACGTGGGGCCAGAAATTGAAGAAATTTTTCACGTCAGATTTCAATATTCAGAATGAGAGCAACCAGAAAGTGGCTGCTGCCATTGCTGTCGGAGTGCTTGTCGGCATACTACCTATATGGGGATTCCAGATAATGGTTGGAGTGACGATAGCACAGATTTTAGGATTGAACAGACTTGTGGTTTTGACCACATCCAATATATCAATGCCACCAATGATCGTTGTTGTATTGTACGGATCATACCAGTGTGGACGACTGATTTTTAGTGATGCACCGTCTATTTCTATGGATAATATGTCAGTAGATGTGATGTTGTCAAGCGGTATGTGTTATATAGTGGGAGCAGTAATATTTGCAATAATTTCTGCTGCTATTGCATACATAATCAGTTTTTTATTACTACATTTGCTACGAAGAAAAACACAACAATCATGATATTTCCAGAATTTCTGCAACAAGGTGATTTGGTCACTATTGTATCTCCAAGTGGAGCGATAGACGGCGAAATAATTGAGCAGGCTGCTGCTGCAATTCGCCAGTTGGGCTACTCTGTAAAGATTGCGGAGCATGCCAAGGGTAAACATCATCGTTTTTCGGCGACAGATGAAGAGCGTCTAGCTGATTTGCAATCTGCACTTGATGATCCTCAGACACGAGTGATTATCTGCGGACGTGGTGGATATGGTTTGACACGTATTGTTGACCGTCTGGATTTCACTAAGTTCATTGAGAATCCTAAGTTTGTTGTGGGATTCAGCGACATCACAGCTCTACACGCTGCCATCCTTACTAAGGCAAAGTGCTGTTCAATCCACGGACAGATGGCAAAGGCTTTTGTAGGTTATGACGCAACATTGGATAAGAAAGACGCTGCTAATCCAGAGGTGGCAGAATCAGTTGAAGAATTGTTGAATATTTTGACGGGAGTACGCCGTCGCCAGACATATTTCTCATATAACCAGCGTAGTCGTGTGGCTAAGGAGAAGGTTAAGGGAAAATTGTTCGGAGGAAACTTGAGTTTGATCTACGCTCTTCGTGGTACTGAACTAGATATCACTAAGCAGAGTGGAATCCTATACATTGAAGACATCGGCGAGAGAATGTACTCTATTGACCGTATGATGCAGAACCTACGTATGAGCGGAGTGTTTGATCGCATCAAGGGATTGGTTGTAGGAAAGTTCACTGATACAGATATTGATAGTTCATTCGGAAGCATTGAAGATTTGATCTTCAGCGTAACAAAAGGTTACGACTTCCCAATCTTGTTTGATATCCCATTCGGTCACGTTGACAGAAACCTACCAATCATCAATGGTTCAGTAGCGTCGATTGCTGCCAATGCATTGACATTCAAGACAAAGAAATAAAGAATTTTATTATCTGAATATAAAAAGGCAGGATTTATTCCTGCCTTTGTTTTTATAAGTAGATTGATAATTTTAGGAAATTATTATCTTTGTAAAAAATTATAAGAAATAGGATTATGACAATAATGGAAATGGAGATTAGAAACAAATTATTGGCAGACATTAATTCAGAAGCCTTATCTATTAAGTCTGAGTCTGTCATAGGAGTCTTGACTGAGATGCTTGCGAAGTTGAAAAAGATTCCAAACAAGAATCATGCTACATCTTGGGTTGATGATTTAGGTGACGGTTGGGTAGATGATAGATCTACAGATCAAATTATTAACGATATAAGGGAGATTAGAACAGCAAATAAAGATATTAATCTATGAATGGTTTTTTATTAGACACATCAATTTGTGTGTCTATTTTAAGAAAAGAACAACAAGTGTTGGAAAAGATTAGAACAGTAGATCAAAACAAATTGTTTATTTCGGATGTTACTGTAGCAGAGTTAAAAGTGGGTGCGTATAAAAGTCGTCGCACTGAAGAAAATCTTAAACTTGTGGATTGGTTTGTTGGAAATCTGAATGTAGTGAATTTTCAGTCAGGCATTGATGAATTTGCTAAAGAAAGGAGTCGACTTTATGAGTTAGGAACTCCAATTGAGGATTTTGACCTTTTAATCGCAACTGCGTCAACATCCCAAAATCTGGTTTTGGTTACAGACAATGAGAAACATATGTCAAGAGTGAATGGTATTGTTATGGAGAATTGGAGACGTCAAAAGAATTAGAATATAATAAAAGAGGGTGTATCAAAATGTAAAACCAAGTTTTTCGAGCTTACATTTTGTCACTTTTTATATGAATAAAGCCGTTTCAGAACTTAAAAATTACAGTTAAGTCTCTGAAACGACTATATTTTTGGCGAAATTAAAAATCAACTT
>JAZUGF010000087.1:0-55285 GCA_045641065.1 Paludibacteraceae bacterium
CATGGCTACGATCCGACTTCTGTATTATAATTAAGGAAAAAAAACAAGGCATAAAATAAAACTGCAGTAAAAGGGTATTCTGAATTTCTCCTAAAAAAATAAAAGAAAGCTGAATTTACTAGAATTGCATGGCATAATTGAAACACAAGAAAACATGAACTAAAAGACCGAATAAAAGAAACTAAAATTATAAACAATGGTTGAAATCTTGAATATTTAAAATCAGAATCAGTAATCTGAAAAATATCAGGAACTGTTTCAAAATATTCCATATAGGCATATGTATCCCCGCCTATTTTATATCTTAATCCTGCAATGAATACCAATATTGCCCACTCTAACCTATACCATAACGTTTTATTATGGTTTTGATTATGAATGTCAAATCGATAGACTCCAATTAACATTATAATTATCGTTATGGCATAAACCATATCTTACATAAAAAATTAAATAACCTAATACCCACTATTTCTAATAACAGATGAGATCTTTCATATATATATCCTATATAAAAGACATTATTCATCCTTTATAAATTATTTTTTTAACAAATACCAATATAGTCTTTTTGCCATCAATTTAGGAATCATATATACTATTTTTCTGAAAAATAGATATTTTGAAATATAACCATCACTTTCATTAACAGCTATATTATTATTTTCGTCAAAAAAGCAATAAGGATCTCCTTCATATTTAAAATAAGAACTTTCATCTATAATTTGTTTACGATGTCTTTCTCCTTTTTGTTTCTGGAGTTCAGTTATACCATTTCTTTCAAATGACATTCCTGAATTATCCCATCCAATATTACGAACCTTTGAAACAGATGGCATTATTACAGTCATATCTTTTATTGCCATATAACAAGTAAGAACACTATCTGTGATCCATGCATTTTTTCTTGTGGGTTGAAGACAATTATAAAAATAAGCTAACAATCGATTATATCCTATTTTTTTTACTTTCTTTATATTATTAAAAGAAAACGAATTTCGAAATATTTCATCATCACAAATATCCTTGTAATATGCATTCACTCGATCTGTCCATATTCCGTATCCCCATGCAGAGAAATCCACATTATGTCGAAAATAATTATTATTTCCAAACTTAAATTGATATGGATGACGGTATCCATTTATTGCTAAAACAGTTTGGTCGTCCTTAAATATTTCCAATCCTTTGTTTATATATTCAAGAAAATTTGGAGAAAAGACATTATCATCTTCAGAAAAAATATACCTATCAAATCTCTCTCTTATATAATTTCCCAATAAACGTCCATTACTTTGTGGATTACCAACCCCACAATTATGTTTTCTTCGAAATACTATCAATTTCAAAAATCCATTACTTTCCTCTTTCTCTCTAAGATATGCATCTATCTTTCGCCAACCGTCAGTATATTTAGCAATCATTTTTCCATCTGAGTCCAAAGGTGGATAATCAAGACCAATATAGACTTCTGTTTTATCAGCCCCTATGCATTTTTCTAGAGATTCTAAACATTGATAAAAATGTTCATATCTATTTAGAGTTGGAATATATACTGGTGCATATCTCATTATTCGCAAATATTTTAGTTTATCATAACAAAAAAAAAAATTTCTTGATTTTATTGTGGCTTATAAAGATTCACAGTATACCTTCTCTTCTGAGAATTTGTTGTTGGGATTTCATCTGAAAGTTCAAAATCAATTATAGCCTTATCTCCTAATAACTCTTTTAGTTCTGGCAATAACGCATCTTCTTCTGTTGGAGTTTGTCCCTCTGTTGGCACAATTTTTAGCAAATACGTATTCTCTGTTTTCTGAATGAATTGCCACATTTTTGTATTTCGTGCATTTTTCATCAGATTTGTCATTGTTGCACCTCCAATAGCATAACCTTCAGGTGTAAATATAATATCTCTTCTTTTTCCATCAACCTTTGCTAATACAGGCCATCCATCAGTCTTTTGCATAACACCAAGATCTCCAGTATCATAACGGATAAGAGGTGTAGCATAATTAAACAAATCAGTTATAACAATACGCCCCATTTCGCCTTCATTCACAGGTGTATCACTATCCATAGCAAGAATCTCAATGTAATAATCTGCTACGTTGATTGTATATGGAGTTCCTATACCATTATCAATTGCAAGGTTTCCCATTTCCTCATTTGAATACTTGACTACGCATTTACATTGAGGACCAAATGCTTTCTCTGTGTTGATTCTTAAGGTATCTGGAACCATCTCACCACCTGTAATTACAGTTTTAACATTAAAACTGTATTTCTTATCATAGCCATTTGATAAGATATAATCAACAAGAGGCTGCAAAGTACTAGCTGAAGCATGTATTGCAACAACATCTTCTTTAGCTATAAATTCAACAAGATACAGATTGGTTTTATCATCATTAACAGCAACAGAACGTCTATAAATATTTTCCATGAACTGCTGTTTCCAAGAATAATTACTTCGTCTTGGATCTCTACTTGTATCTCCAAGCAAATAAAGCATCTTTTCATGAGAATGATATCCCACAATTTCATTGGTTGCTTTAATCTCGGCTATGACATGTCTTCTTTTTGTAGGATCTTGAGATATCTCAAAAGGAATTCCAGTTGATCCAGAAGTATGCATCACATGAAGTTTAACTCCTTTATATGCACTTGATGTCATAGCTTCTCGGTTTTCAATAACAATATTTTTATTTATTACGGGGAAATCCTTGATGTCAAATATGTCTGAATCAGAGTTTTGTGCCTTTACTTTAGCATAAAAAGATGTGGTTCTGACAGCATGATTTAGGATTTTCTCAATACGATCTGAAATAATCTTTTTGTTTTTTTCATCACAATTTGAGATTATATCAAATGTTTCTTGAAAATCAGCACACAACTCCGGATTTTTATACCAAAACCATTTACGTCTTAAATAAGAGCCAATACTCATTGTTTTATCTATTTATTATTTTAGCAGGAGATCCAACAACAACAGATTCTGGAACAACCGACCTCGTAACTACCGATCCCGCTCCAACCATTGCATATTCACCTATTTCAATATTCTTTCTTGAAATAAGAAGAGATTTTTGCCCGATAAAGGCAAATGGTCCAACGTGATTTACAGCACCTACAAGAGCTTGTGGTCCAATAAAACAATACTCATCCAATTTAGCTTGATGGCATATCATAGATTGTCCACAGATAAATGCACCTTCTTTTATTAAAACATCAGACTGCACAATCGTTTGAGCTTCTATCAAAACTCCATTATCTGAAATATTAGCATGTGGTGATACCAATGCTGTTGGATGAATAAGAGTCGGAACGAAACCTCCCATAGAAATAATTCGTTCCGTTAATTCTTTACGAATCTTCATATCTCCCATTGTCAGAAGAAAATTCTTCCCCTTAATATCTTGAGAGAATAAATCTTTGAAAGAACCTACTATTTTATACCCATGATCAGATTCTCCAGTTCTATCTGCATTATAATGATATAATGCAGATACTGTATACCCACATGCTTCTGCCAATTCAATTCTACAAATTGTTGAAAGACCCACTCCTAAAGCAAATATCTCCTTTTCCATATTTACTTAGTAATCAAATCAAGTGTTCTGTTTATATCATCATTTGAAAGCAAATGATGCATAGGCAAACAAATCACACTATCTGCCATCTTATGGGCAACTGGAAGATTTGATCTTTCTGCACCAGGACATCCTTTATACGTATTGAAATCTGTAATAAGAGGATAGAAATATCTTCTTCCCAATACGTTTGCTGCTTTCATCTTCGCATACAAATCATCACGAGTCATTCCAAACTCTTCTGCATTGATGAACATCGGCATATATGCATAGTTATAATGAAGATGATCACTCTCGAATGTCTCCTTCAAATATGGGTAGAATGAAATTCCCTTAACATCTTTAAGAGCATCATAATATGTCTTTGCTGCTTTCTTACGGGCAGCAATAGCAGAATCCACCTGTTTTAGATTTAATAGTCCGTATGCAGATCGCATCTCATCCATCTTACTATTGATTCCAGGTGCAACGACGGTTGTTTCTCCATGAAAACCGAAATTCTTAAGATCATCAATACGATGCTTCGTTTCCTCATCCTTCATAACCATTGCTCCACCCTCAATGGTATTATAAACCTTAGTGGCATGAAATGATAAAGTGCTCATGTCTCCAGCATTCAATACGCTAACGCCATCTTCCTTTACTCCAAAAGCATGAGCTGCATCATAAATTACCTTAAGACCGTATGTATTTGCGATCTCTTGAATTCGCTTTGTATCGCAAGGTTTTCCATAAACATGAACAGGCATAATCGCTGTAGTACGTGGAGTAATCGCAGCCTCAATCTTCTCTGGATCAATATTTCCAGTTGCTGGATCAACATCCACAAATACAGGTTTGCATCCATTCCACCAAATAGAATGAGTAGTTGCTACAAAACTATATGGAGTTGTGATAACCTCGCCAGTAATTCTCAAAGCCTGAAGAGCAGTTAAAAGAGGTAAAGTTCCATTTGTAAATAGAGACAAATAAGGAACTCCAAGATATTCAGCAAGCTCCTTTTCTAGTTGTTTATGAAACTGACCATTATTAGTAATCCACTTTGAATCCCAAATCTGCTTCAAAAGCTCATTAAATTCGTCAAGATTAGGCAGTAACGGACTTGTCACTGTAATAAGTTTATTGTCCATATATTAAGATTTTCTTTTAATTACTTTATTTAGTATCGGCATCACAATGCCTTTAATCTCAAGATATTCAGGCATTTGCTTTTTTTCGCAGATAGTCAATACAATCGTAGTTCCAATAATTATCTGCAATGGCAATAAGACAAAAGCATTAATCGGAAGAAATTGCATTGCTCCGACTGGTATTGCCATCATAAGAGCAACTTTTAACGATGGCCAAATATCTTTAACCTGATCTTTGATTCCATAATTCAAGAAAGGTCCAGAATAATAAGCATTCAGATAATAGCTTATACAACTTGTAATCAGACTTCCGGCTACCATCAAATAAATATCCATGAATATTCCTAAAAGAATAGGGCCAACAGCAATAATCTTTTTTAATATTTCAAGTTTCAAGAAAAGATCACTTCGACCTTGCACTTGAAGCATATTTAGATTAATCGCATGAAGCGGATAAAGAGCTCCATAAATGCATATAATCTGAAGGAATCCAACACATCCAAGCCATTTTTCCCCAATCAATACAATGACCATTGGTTTTGCCACTGCAGCCATTCCATACATTAGCACGAAAGTAGGCAGCATTGTTGTCTTAATAACTCTCTTGTAAGCTTCTCGTAATCTATCTTTGTCATCTTGGATACTACTCAATACAGGATAACTAACTCTCTGAATAATACTAGTTAGATTACTACTGAACATCTGACTAAACTGCTTCGCTCTTGTATACAATCCAAGTGTAGCAGGAGAATAACATTTACCAACTACAACCTGATAAATTTCCTTCCAAGTAGTGTCAATCAATGAGCTAACAAGCAATTTCCATCCAAACGACCACATTTCTTTGAAACTTTCTATACTGAATACCAATTTAGGCATCCATCTATTGAAAATCCAAAAGGAAATAGTTGTAATAAGTTGATTTGATAGTTGTTGACCTACAAGAGCCCACACACCAAATCCCATGTAAGCCATGGTGATTCCGATTATGGCACTGACTACAGAAGCAATAAAAGTTACTTTTGTTTGTGTTTTGAAATCAATACTTTTAGTCGTTCTTGCTCTCTGCACAATGCATAAAGCATTGATAACAACAATACAAGACATGACTTGCGTCAATGAAATCAATTCTTCTCTTTTGAAGAAATCCGCTATCCATCCTGCACTGAAGTACAAAGCCGTCGCCATAATAATGGAAACGACAAGATTTGTATAAAAAACTGTACTATAATCAGCATCAGTAGCTTCTTTCTTTCGGATTAGGGCATTTGTGAATCCACTATCCACTACTGCATTAGAGACTGATACGAATATGGTCAAAATGCCAATCAATCCATATTCATCTGGAGATAGAAGACGAGCAAGAATAATGCTTACGATGAACATAATGCCCATCTTCGTGACATTATCCAATGCACTCCAACCTAATCCTTTTACTGTTTTTGATTTTAATGACTGATCAGACATCAGTTATCTGTTTGAATACATTTTATTGTAATACTCCTGATAATCTCCACTCGTCACATTCTCCATCCACTCTTCATTCTCCAAATACCACTTTACAGTTTTTTCGATACCCTCCTCAAACTGAAGAGATGGTTCCCATCCAAGTTCCTTCTGAAGTTTTGTAGAATCGATAGCATAACGAGCATCGTGACCAAGACGATCTGTCACGTATGTGATTAGATCAAGATCAGCTCCTTCTGGTCGACCAAGCAATCTATCTACTGTCTTGATGACAGTCTTGATGATATCAATGTTCTTCCATTCGTTGAAACCTCCAATATTGTAAGTCTCTGCAATCTTGCCATTGTGAAAAATTGTGTCGATGGCTCGAGCATGATCCACCACGTAAAGCCAATCGCGTACATTCTCGCCCTTGCCATACACAGGCAATGGTTTGCGATGACGAATATTATTGATAAACAATGGAATCAGTTTCTCAGGGAACTGATATGGTCCGTAATTATTCGAGCAATTTGTTACTATCGTTGGCATTCCGTATGTATCATGAAAAGCACGAACAAAATGGTCTGAACTTGCTTTACTTGCCGAATATGGAGAATGAGGATTATACTTTGTTGTCTCGTAGAAGAAATCCTTTCCGTATGCCAAGTGATGTTCACTGGAAGATGCAGTAGTTGTAAACGGAGGCTCAATTCCCTCTGGATTTGTCATCTCCAACGCTCCATAAACTTCATCTGTAGAAATATGATAGAATCGCTTTCCTTCATACTTCTCAGGAAGAGATTCCCAATATAGTTTAGCTGCCTGAAGCAAAGAAAGAGTTCCCATCACATTTGTTTGAGCAGATGTAAATGGATCCTTGATAGATCTGTCAACGTGACTCTCTGCAGCTAAATGAATAATTCCGTCAATCTGCTCATCTTGCATCAATTTATAAAATGCATCGAAATCGCAGATATCCATTTTCACAAACTTATAGTTTGGCTTATCCTCAATATCTTTAAGATTTGCAAGATTACCAGCGTATGTAAGTTTATCAAGATTAATTATCTTATAATCAGGATATTTATTCACAAAAAGTCTAACAACATGTGAACCAATAAATCCCGCTCCGCCTGTAATTACTATATTTCGTTTCATATTTTATTCCAATTTATTTGATTATCGCCAGGTTTTAAGTAACCATGAGATATTATTGTAAGTTCATTTTTATTTCCTATTACAGAATATTCTGGAAACTCTTCACAAGATTTAGAAATAATTGTATTAGCAGATATTACTACTCTGTTTGGAGTTTTGGTATTCTTCAAGATTTTACAATTGTTTGCTATCCAATTTTCCTTTCCTATCTTTATTTCTCCGTATCCTTTTGATTGAGTACCATCAGACCGAGTAATAACATGTAAATCAGTATCCATTATTAAACAATCCCATCCAATAGTACAAAAATCACCTATCTGAATATCATTATATGAACATAATTTCAACGATGTTGTAGCTGAAAACCAATCTCCAATATTTACAATCGCTTTCTCTCCCGTACTTATATAAGAGTTGTTACCTATACTTGCCGAGCCATAAAAATTAATGGTTCCTCTATTCTCCCACATAATACCTGAATTAGGATAAATAGAAACTCTATTATATCCAAGTTGGATCATTCCAGGTTTTATCCCCCCAGTTTTACATATTTTAACAATTCCGCCACATTTTACTAATTTGGGTTTATATAACCAAATTGGAAGAAATAAAGCCTGTCTAAAAGGAAGATAATGAAAATTAAACCAAATAGTATAAAAAATAGATCTGAAAACCCATTTATCACGCCAAATCTTTTTTAAAATATTTGAGATCATCTATATAAACAAATCATTAATCTACAACATCATTTGCATCAATTCTTCAAATTCTTAATACAAACCTCCAATGAATCCACCCAGTAAGGCACTTTGATTCCGAATGTATCCTTAAACGACTTCTTGTCCAAAACCGAATATGATGGACGAGTGACAGGAGATGGATACTCACTGCTATAGCATGGCTGAATATCACAATCCTTGTTTCCTGCGATTCGAGCAATCATCTGTGTGAAATCATACCAGCTTGTAACGCCCTCATTACTATAATGATAGATTCCTGTATTGCCGTCGAATTTGCGATTTGAGATAATATCATAAATCGCAGCAGCAAGATCGTATGCGTATGTTGGTGTGCCACACTGATCAAAAACGACCTTTAGTGCCGGCTTTGTTGCGGTAAGATTTAGCATTGTCTTGCAGAAATTCTTTCCAAACTCAGAATAAAGCCAAGCTGTGCGAAGAATTATGTAATTGCATCCGCTCGCCAAAATATTCTCCTCGCCATGCTTCTTTGTCGTTCCATACACTCCTGTCGGAGTCCCCTTCTGATCTGGCTTGCAAGGTGTATTATATGCCTCTTTTCCAAACACATAATCAGTAGAGACGTGGAAAAGGACACCGTCAACTTCCTTCATTGCAATCGCTAGATTCTTAGGAGCCTCAGCATTTAGTTTCTCTGCCAAAGCAGCCAATTTTTCATCTGTCTCGCATGCGTCGACGTTAGTCCATGCAGCACAATTCACAATCGCTTTCACATCATTGTCAGCCACCATCTTACGGATAGCGTCAAGGTCTGTAATGTCAAGATATATTGTTTCAAGACCTTCCACCTGATTGACATCAGTGAAAATATATTTATCTGCAGAGCCTTTAGAGATAATTCGCATCTCATTGCCCAACTGGCCATTTGCTCCTGTAACAAGAATATTCATATATAATTCAGAATTCTTAATTCATATTCATAATTGTCGGTGCAACCGACGTTGGCAAGACGTTAACTCGAATTTTTCAAACATGAATTTTCATGAATTGACCACGAATTATTTCATGAATTGAAACGCTATGCGTTTTTTTATTTATGATTTAATTCATGAATAATTTGTGATTATTCGTGTTCTTCACGTTTGCGACAGCAAACCTCCGTGTTCCCTGCGTCTCTGTGGTTTTCTTTTAATCCAAATTTGCTTTCCCAGTCTCCTTGACTTCATCAATAACCTTCAAAAGATACTGGCCATATTGATTTTTCAACATAGGCTTCGCCAATTCTCTCATTTGCTCCTCGTCAATCCAGCCCTGACGATATGCAATTCCCTCAAGGCAAGCGATTTTCAATCCCTGACGTTTCTCAAGAACCTCAATATATGTCGACGCTTCAGATAGCGAATCATGAGTTCCTGTGTCAAGCCATGCGAATCCACGGCCAAGAGTTTGAACTTTCAACTCTCCATCTTCAAGAAACTGCTGATTTACAGTTGTAATCTCATACTCCCCTCTTGCCGACGGCTTTATATTTGCAGCGACGTCGACAACCTTATTAGGATAGAAATAAAGACCTACCACAGCATAATTTGACTTCGGTTTTTGTGGCTTTTCCTCGATGGAAAGGCAATTTCCGTCCCTGTCGAACTCAGCCACACCATATCTTTCAGGATCGGAAACCCAATAGCCAAACACTGTTGCTTTCTTATCCTCTTCTGCTGTGCGAACTGCCTCCTTTAGCATTTTTGTGAAACCAGCACCATGGAAAATATTATCTCCAAGCACAAGGCAAGCAGAATCGTCGCCAATAAAATCTTTGCCAATCGTGAAAGCCTGAGCCAATCCATCTGGAGAAGGCTGCTCTGCGTATGTGAACTTCACTCCATAATCAGAACCGTCGCCAAGAAGACGCTTAAATCCGGGAAGATCAAAAGGAGTGGAGATAATCAAAATCTCACGAATTCCAGCCAACATCAAAACTGATATCGGATAATAAACCATTGGTTTATCGTAAATTGGCATCAACTGCTTTGAAATACCTTTTGTTATTGGATATAGGCGTGTGCCAGATCCACCAGCAAGTACGATTCCTTTCATATATGACTATGATAAAATGATTTTCGTGAACTATTTTATATATTCTCTAACGAGAAAATGAGAAAAAAACAAATTCAAATTTCTACCGACATCGAATCCCTAACGGGATAAAATAAATGCTAAATTATCGAATCATGCCCCGCTCAACCCATGCAATGGGTGTCATATCATTGTCCCTTGGTGTGAACCATGGGTATTTGTTTATTCATGTCTTAATTTGGTACTGCCCTTCAGGCAGAGATTCGCGTCATTTCACATACCCGAGACTCCGTCCCGGGTTACTCTCGCTTCGCTCGGTATTGCCTTACAGGCAAATTCATAATGATCGTATCTGTTGGATAAATCACAAATGACGGTGTGTACCGACAATTATGAATTATGTATTATGAATTAAGAATTAAAATACTCGTATTTTACTAACAAACAGATTTTTCCAAAAATAAACAACTTAATCCTTTATATGCTACGCTGTTTAGAACTGAATTCTAAAACATCAATTTGGTGATGGGATTTATCAGAAGTGGAAAAGGGAAATACCCGCGTCGACGCGGGGAATGAAGATTTCTAAAGGATAGAAACCAAACTTCTGACAATTATGGATTGGGATTGATTCTCTGAGTCTAGTCTGCAACAGGTCAGACAAAACACAACACGAACCACTACGCCGACAATCGTAAGATCACCTGCGAGCTACATTTCATGAATGTAAATAAAGGATGTTGTTTCTTTGCATAGTAATAAAGATATGAGAATCAGGATATCTTTATACTTAGAAAACGTCTGGATACAGTCCCGGCAAGCAATGCCAAGACCATCCATCATCGACGTGGTATTATTCTGGAAATCAAGTTGGTAGCTTTGTTCTGGAATACCACAATGATAGCTGATACTGCTATGTTAATAAAATATTTACCTCTAAACCTCCGTATTTTAACGGAAATTTCATCACAAAATTACACTTTTTTGGGAAAAAACAAAAAAAAACATAATTCGAATAAAAATGAGAAATAAGGAATTGAAGAACACGAATAACTCGAATAAAACGAAGATGATCGCTTCGCGATGAGAATAATAACCACGGAGGACACGGAAGGCACGGAGGATCGCTGCGCGATGGATTTAATTAACCACGGAGAACACGGAAGGCACGGAGATCGCTTCGCGATGAGAATAATAACCACGGAGGACACGGAAAGCACGGAGATCGCTGCGCGATGGATTTAATTAACCACAGAGAACACGGAGGATCGCTGCGCGAAATAAAGGGAACGTAAAATTTCCGAAAATTGTTCGAATAAACCCATGAAATGGGTGACATTACCTAGCCCATAGCGTGAGCCTAGCCCATAGCGTGAGCTATGGGTTTGGGGTTTCGTGGTTAATTTAAAACAAAAATGGCCGAGTTGCCCCGACCATTATGAATTATGCATTACGAATTATGAATTAATTTGAGAATTCCTTGATTCTCTGCTCTTCGCTTCTCTTGCAAACCAAGAACTGTCCGTTCTTCTCCGACACGATATAGCCGTCAAGTCCCTGAAGAACAACTCGTTTAGCATTTTCCATGTGGACAACGTTGTTCTTCGACTCAAAGAATTTAACATTGCCTACAGATGCATTATTGTCAGCATCCTTATTCAATTTCTCATGTAGAGACTGCCAGTTGCCAAGATCCGACCAACCGAAATCAGCTGGATGTGTGTAGACAAGGCCTTCTGCTGCAGCTGGCTCCATCACAGCAAAGTCGATAGAAATCTTCTCACAAGTTGGGAAGATGCCCTCCACGTCGCCCGAAGAGATAATCTTATCCATATCCGACGCGATGTTTGACTTATACTTAGTCATTGCATCCACCATTGTCTTCACATTGAATACGAAGATACCTGCATTCCAAAGGTAGTTGCCGGCAGCAAGATACTGCTGAGCTGTCTCAAGATTTGGTTTCTCCTTGAATTGTCCAACGTTCTTGATTTCGACGTTTTCGTTTTCGTCTTCGTTTTCGTTTTCGTTTTCGTTTTCGTTATACTGAACATAACCATAACCAACCTCAGGACGATTTGGTTTGATACCGATAGTCACGATTGCATTCTTGCTAGATGTGAAATTCAGAGCATTCTTGATGACACGCTGGAACTCCATCGGATTCATAACAACAGCGTCAGAAGGAGTCACTACGATATTAGCCTCTGGATCCTCCTGACGGATACACCAAGTAGCCCAAGCCACACAAGGAGCAGTGTTACGAGCGGCAGGCTCTGCAAGAATATGGTTCGACGGAATTGCTGGAATCTGCTCCTTCACAATATCCACATACTTCTGATTGGTTACGACCCAGAAATTAGTGTCAACACATACACCTTTGAAGCGATCCACAGTAAGTTGGATTAGTGTGCGGCCACAACCTAAAATATCAATAAACTGTTTTGGAAACTCAGGAGTGGAAAGAGGCCAGAAACGTGAGCCAATACCACCCGCCATAATAACTACGTGATTCATATTGCTTTAATTTAACGATAACGAAGACGAAAACGAAAACTACTACGTTGACGACTGCGTTATAGAATACAAAAATACGAATTTTTAATAAAAATTTCGTAACAAACACGAATAACTCAAATAGAACGCTGCACGGGCAGGTTTGAAAACTGCCCCTACGTTCTCTCCGTGTCCTCCGTGTTTTATTGAATCTCTTCGTTTTCGTCTTCGTCTTCGTCTTCGTTTTCGTCTTCGTCTTCGTTTTCGTCTTCGTCTTCGTTTTCGTCTTCGTTTTCGTTTAATAATCAATTCAATAAGCAAATATTTTCAAATTAATTCACATTTTCAGCAATCAATTCAAAAATAAAATCTACTTTTGCAGTCGATTTAGATGTTTAGTCAAATCGAATTAATTAATTATAAGTTTAACAGTCAAAAAAAACAATCCATGAACAAAGTTTTTTTGGTAGGTAACGTAGGAAGAGATCCAGAGGTAAAGTATTTGGATCAGAGTAAAGTTGTGGCAACTTTTCCAGTAGCGACAACAGAGAGAGGATTTACAGCACCCGATGGTACAGTGGTGCAGCCACAGACAGAGTGGCACAGAATTGTGGCGTGGGGGCACAGTGCAAAATTTGTGGAGCAGTACATCAAGTGTGGCAACAAAGTGTTCATTGAAGGCAAGTTGTCAACAAGAAGCTGGGTAGATTCAGCAGGAGTCACTCGCTACACAACAGAAGTCGTAGTGCTCAACATCGAAAGTATGATGGCAAAGCCAAAGGAGGAAGAGGCTCCAGCACCGACAAATCCGCCGTTTTAAACGATGACGTTGACGTTGACGTTGACGAAAACGAAAACGAAAACGAAAACAATGGGGTTGGTAACAATAATTACTTATTATGGCAAGAGTAGCGAGGAATTTTAGAAATTATAAAGTTTGGCAGGATTCTGTTTCTTATGCTTCAAAAATCTATAAAGTCACAAGTGAAATGCCATGGTTTGAAAAGAAAGGATTATGTGATCAACTCCAAAGAGCAGTGGTTTCAATATCATCAAATATTGCAGAAGGTTCAGCAAAACCTTCAGATGCTGAATTTGCGAAGTTTTTAGACATCTCGTTAGGTTCTGCCTACGAAGTTGAAACACAACTTTTAATAGCAAAAAATGTTGGTTATATTAACAATGAGTTATATGACAATCTTGTTGAAGAACTCAAAATAATAGAAATGCAGATTGCTGCATTTATTAAACATATTAGAAACACTCAATAACGATTTTCGTTATCGTAAAATTCGTTATCGTAAAATTAGACGGGGCACACCCCCGTCTTTTTGTTTTTGTTTTTGTTTTCGTTTTCGTCTTCGTCTTCGTTTTCGTTTTCGTTTTTGTTTTCGTCTTCGTCTTCGTCTTCGTTTACTTCATCTTCAGGTTTTCGTCTTCGTTTTCGTTTTCGTTATAAATATTTCGTATCTTTGCAATTTGAAATTACTATGTTGAACTAAAATTTTTATTTTGGACATTTCGAATCTGTTTGATAGTTCCGCTGATTCCGGACCCTTGCCGGAATGGTGCGTGTATGGATTATTAGCTCTATGCTGGATGCTCGGCACACTGGCGATTTTTGTATTCTCTTATTGCGAATACTTCCTATTTTCGCTCTCTGTTGCCGACAAAGACAAAATTTTGAAAAATGATTCTGCCGGCTATTCAGGATTGAAGAGTTTGCTCAACGATGAAAAGCAATCACTGTCGACGGTGGTGCTTGGATACTGGATCGCGATTGGTGTGCTCATCTCCGTCGCCCTACTCATTATTAATATATCAACCACAATATTCTGGGCAAGCTCAAGGGATTGGGCAATCACAAGGGATTGCCCCTACAGCATGTGGATCATTCCAACAGTATTGATTTTCACATTCGTTTGGATTATTTTCTGTTCCGACGTATTGCCTCATAAGATCAGCAAGCAGAATCATGTGGCTTGGCTTTACTACTCGTCGAAGCCTTTAAGATTAGCATCATTCATATTATATCCGTTTGCAGCTCTACTCAAACAGTCGAAATTCATTGAGTGTCGTTTAGGAGTTAAGCGTCAGAAGAATATCTCACTTGATGAATTGTCCCAAACATTGAATTCGGACTCCATTAAAGACAAGGAGGAAAAAGATATTTTGGAGAGTATCGTCACTTTCGGAAGCATCTCCGTCAGTGAAATTCTTCGTCCAAGAGTCGACGTGGTTTCAGTAAACTACAGCGACAAGTATACGGATGTGCTTAAAGTAATCCGTGACAATGAATATTCCCGTATGCCAGTCTACGACGGTTCGGTGGATAATGTGAAGGGAATTCTATACGTTAAGGATTTCCTAAACTATCTTGATCGTGAAGACGATTTCAGTTGGCAGCATCTCATCCGTGCTCCTTTCTTCGTGCCAGAGACAAAGAAAATCGACGATTTGCTTCGTGAGTTCCAGGTGAAACGTATGCACATGGCCATCGTAGTGGATGAGTTTGGAGGCACGTCAGGAATCGTGACGATGGAGGATATTCTAGAGGTGATCTTCGGAGATATCAGCGACGAGCACGATGTGGAGCAGAAGATGTACACAGAGCTTGACAAACGCAATATCCTACTTGAAGGCAAAATGCCTCTATCGGATTTTTATAAAATAGATAAGATCAACGCGAGCATCTTTGAAGCATTGGATATTGATGCCGACACTGTGGCAGGATTGATTCTGTCGTTGAAGGGAGACATTCCGTCGCTCGGAGATGAGATTGTTCATGAAGGATACATATTTAAAATAGTATCCGTAGATAAAAGAAGAATTAAAAAGATAAAACTACGTTTGCCAGATGAAAAGAAGTAAACTACTGGTGATTACAATAATGGTGGCAATCATCACCGCCATCACAAGCTGTTTGAACGACGTACCTCGTCCGCGTGGCTATTTCCGTATCGCTTTACCAAAGAAGGAGTTTGTCAAATTTGACAATGATTCATTTCCGTATAAGTTTGATTATGCGAATGTTGCAACTATCGAACGAAAGGCAACAAAAGATGATCCATATTGGGTGGATATCGTATACCCACGTCTGAATGCAAAAATCTATTGCAGTTACAAAAAAGTGGACGGTAATTTCAGAGAGGTCAACGAGGATGCTCGTTCATTTGTATATAAGCATACAATCAAGGCTGATGACATCACAGAGCAACCATACCAGGATGATTCATCAAAGGTCTATGCCCTACTCTATGAGCTAAAAGGCAACACAGCCTCAGCTATACAGTTTGTGGCAACCGACAGTGTGAAGCATTTCTTCCGTGGTGCTCTCTATTTCAATAACACTCCAAACCAAGATTCTGTGGCTCCAGTGAGAGAATATATCAGAGAGGATATCATCCGATTGTTAGAGAGTCTACGTTGGGAATAGCCCCCAAGCCCCTTGAAGGGGGAAGTCTTGGAAATCCATCGTCGATACCCCAACCGTGGAAACGGTTGTTTTAATTAATAGTCCATGGTTGATTTTCATGAAGCGACAGCGAATGAAAATCAACCGTGGGGATAAGAAATAGGCAAATATGAATAACATCTATAAATACCTCATTGCGATTGTGGCTGTTGCGGCAGTCGCATTCTGTGTCTTTTCTGATAAACTATTCTTCAGATTAGACTTGACTCAAGAGAAGCGTTATAGCATTTCCGACAACACGAAGAATATGTTAAAGAATGCCGACGGTGATATCTCTGTCACAGTCTATCTAGACGGTGATCTTAACGCTGGTTTCTTGCGTCTACGTAAGGCAACAAAAGAGATGTTGGATGAGTTCAACGTCTATTCTGGTGGAGGATTCTCATATAAGTTTGTCAATCCGTCAGCAGCCGAAAGTGCAAAGGAGCGTGACAAGAAATATGATGAGTTAGAGAAACGTGGTTTACGACGTATTCCTGTTTACGACAAAGATGCAGAAGGAAATCCAACTATGAAGGTTGTTTTTCCATGGGCTGAGATAACATATAAAACTCCTGGCGGAAAGAAATCAACTCGTCCAGTTTGCCTACTTAAAAATGTGCAGGGCAAAAGTGGTGAGGAGAATTTGAACCTATCAGAGCAGAGTTTGGAGTACGAATTGACAAACGTGCTTCGTCTACTTACTGACAAGCGTGACACTCGCGTCGCCTTCTTGGAGGGACATGGAGAGTGGCCAGAGCAGTTCGTATACGACTTCACAAAGACATTGAGCCAATATTATAGCATTGACTTCGGTGCTATTGACAATCGTGACGATATACTTAACAACTACGCCGCTGTAATTGTGGCAGGTCCGACGTCGGCACTTCCAGAGAAAGATAAATATGTGCTTGACCAATATATAATGAATGGAGGAAAGGTGCTATGGCTTGTCGACGCAGTAAGAATCTCATTGGATAGTCTAAGCAAAGAGTCGCAGACAATCGGTGTGGTCAACGATTTGAATCTTGACGACCAGTTGTTCCGCTACGGAGTACGTGTCAACCCTGTATTGCTTCAGGATGTGCAGTGTTCTATGATCCCAGTGAACATGGCAAGAGAGGGCGACCAGCCTGATTTCAAACCAGCACCATGGTATTATTCACCATTGCTAATCACATATCCATTCCACACTATCACAAAGAATGTGACACCGGTCAAGACTGAATTTGTGAGTTCAATGGATTTCGTCGGAGACACTACAAAGATTGTGAAGACGCCGTTGCTTCTAACATCATCAAGCACACATGTGCAGACAATTCCGTCGATCGTAAGTATGGATATCATCAATGTGGAGAAGACAGGCTACTACTTCAACATCCGCAATATGATGACTGCTGCCCTACTCGAAGGCCAGTTCACGTCGATCTACAAAAACCGTATGGCACCGGAGGGCATCAAGGCGACGTCGCCAATAAAGACAGAGAGCCAGCCGACTAAGATGATCGTAGTGGCCGACGCCGACGTCATCCGCAACGACGTGCAAGGGTTCGGAGCCAACGCACAAGTTTTGCCACTCGGCTATGACCAGTACATGAACCAGCAGTTTGGAAACAGCGATTTCCTTCTTAACTGTGTCAACTACCTAACAGACGATGACGGATGGATGCAGTTGCGCAACAGAGAGGTGAAACTACGTCTGCTAAACAAAGCGTCGACAATCGGAGCAAGACAGTTCTGGCAGATCCTAAATGTATTGCTACCTGTGCTTTTGCTTGGAATCTTCGCCGGAGTGTATTTGTTTGTGAGAAAGAAGAAATATAGTAATTAGCTGAGAGTTTAGAGAACGAACACGGATCACACGGATATCACGGATTTTTCGACTCGCGATTGATTTCGGCAAAACAAATAAAACGGATGATTCGCTTCGCGAAATTTTGACGATTATAATAAAGGATAATACAGACAAAAAATATAGAATATGCTATATAACGAAAAACAAAGCTACATCATTAATGGTGCAGCAATGCATGTTTATAATGCGTTAGGTCACGGATTTTTAGAAGCAGTATACCAAGAAGCTCTTGAAATTGAATTTAGGAAACGAGGAATTCCTTATGAGAGAGAGAAAGAATTAAAGATCTTTTATGATGGGCAAGAACTAAAGCAGACTTATAGAGCAGATTTCGTTTGTTACGGAAAAATAATCGTAGAATTAAAAGCTGTATCAAAATTGGATGATGCTCATAGAAGCCAAGTATACAATTATCTAAAATCAACAGGCTACAAACTAGGATTACTATACAATTTCGGCAATTACGAAAGATTAGAATGGGAACGTAAAGTGAGATAAAAACTAATCTCAAAACAATCAAGAAATAGAGATTCGAAGAATCTTATCCGTTCAATCTGAGATATCCGTGTTCGAAAATGAAATACCACGAAGTGGTTAATCTTTAATTAATCTCGTAGCATTATGAATTATGAATTAGTTTTGGTAACTTATCATTGAGAAATACCGATATTTTAACCTACTATAAACCAACATTTACTAAAATTTCTATTTAGGTTTACTTATCACACATTATCACATTTCACAAAAAAATTATCACACTATTATCACATTTTATTACCTTTGCATCAACGTAATTTTATAAAGATATGGCAAAGGAAAAAGCAACTCAGTTGGTGCAATTGTATGAACGTAAGACAAAGAATGGAATCACATTCTATTTGCACTATTCCCGTAATGGCGAACAGGTAAGAGAAAACACTCATTTGAGATTGACAGGCGACAAGGAAAACGACAAAGTAACCAAGAAAGCAGCTCAAATGATGCAAGCGAACAAAACAGCCGAATTGTTGAGCAATAAAACAGGCATTGCGACAGAATCCAATAATTCTAAAATCCTACTGGTAGACTATCTACAAAAGTTTGCAGATGCAGAACCAAGAGACACACGAAAGAGCCAAAACTATTACAACCATATAATGCGAGTAAGGGGCATGGTTGCAGATGTCGACGCAAAGGTTAAACTATGCAATCTTTCTAAACAATTCGCTGAAAAGTTCGTCGACAAACTAAAGGTGGAAGGTTTAGCGGAATCCTCGCAAAGTCTGTATTTGGTTAAATTGACTGCAATACTAAACAAGGCAGTCAAAGACGATTTGCTTTCTGTGAATCCGTTCGTAAAAGTAGATAACAAACCAAAAATGAAAAGTAAGGAAAAAACATATTTGACACAGGAAGAATTAACCTCATTATGCGGAATCCAGACCAAGAACCACCACGAAAAAGAGATCATTGACGCATTTGTTCTTTCATGCTTTTGCGGTTTGAGATACAGCGACATAATCCGATTGAAGAAAGAGCATATCGAGATAACAAATGATTCTATGAGACTAAAGATCGAGACACAGAAAACCAAGAAATACGTTTCTTTCATATTGCCTAAATATTGCGAATCTATTATAAATGATAGACTATCCAACAACAATGAATTTATATTCAATATGCAATCAATAGCGAGCATAGAGAGAAAACTCAAAGAGTTTGCCAAACGTGCGAACATTGAAAAGAATATTTCATTTCACACAGCACGTCACACGTTCGCCACATTGCTATTAACAAAGGGTGCTGATCTTTACACTGTATCAACATTGTTAGGGCATAGCAACATATCAACGACACAGGTTTACGCAAAGATCGTGGATAAGAAGAAAGACGAAACAATAGCACTATTAAACAACGTATTATGATAGTTAGATTTTTAAAGAATCATATATTGCTTGAATTGGAAAAAGTTGGTATATGTGGAAAGAGACAAAACGTCTGGATTTGGAACGGATCGAGTTATCAATTTCAGTATTTATGTTGGTATGTTACCGCAATAGGAGAATTGAACGGATTGAAAATGTTTCAAGGAGAAAAAAGAATCCAAATCAAAACATTTCAAGAAGATGTAGTGAATGTAATTCTATATGAAACAAACGGAATCACTCAAATTAAAGAAGGTTTGTTTCCCAAAAAAGATGAAGATGTAATTAGATGTGAAGAAATACGCAAAGCGACCGAAACAATATTCGCAAAAATTATAAGGAATCCGAAATTAGACATTCCCAAGAAAAAACCATTTTATAACATGTAGAGTATGAAAGACTTTTTGAATTGTGATTCTGTTGTTATATACAACAGACATACAGGAAAGATTGAACAAAAGGACGTAAAAATTAAGACACTTGAATCAACGCATGGCAATATTTGCCTTCACTTGAATAATTTGAGTGTGATTGTCAAAGCAAATGCCACATTTGGATATTCAACCGCATTTATCATTGCGACTGACATAGTGAGTTTATGTGGCGAATTGTGGAAACACTAATTTTCAAAATTGTACCTTCGTTTTTGCGGTGAGTTGGCTTTATGCTGATTCACCACATTTTTGATTATAAGATAAAAAAAATTAAAGTAACACATTTGTATATACAATTGTATAAACAAGAATTGGGGAATTCGCTATATATATCTATCAAAAGCAACAATTGCTTATTTCTATTTATATTAAAAAATCCCTTCAAACAGCAATATCCGTTTGTTGATTATCAATTATTTAACAATTATCAATAATAGAGTTTACTTTTTTCTATGGTTATAAATGTCTCTACTTTTGTATCAAACTAAACAAAAGAGAGTATGAACGCACAAATCACAGGATTCGCCAACAGCCTAAAAGAGTTGACAGCAAAGTTTGAATCTATTGTTGAATCAATGGAGACAGAGAGCCGTGAGCCAAAACGTGAGTATTTGACGTTTGCAGAAACTTGCAAGTATTTAGGAGTAACCAGAGCATCACTCTACAACATGACGAGCCGTAAGCAGATACCACACTACAAGCCAAACGGCAAGAGCCTATTTTTCAAAGAATCCGATTTAGTGGCATGGATTGAGAGCAAGCGAGTTAAGACAGCGGACGAGATAGAGAGTGAAGCCGCTAATCTGATTGTTCATTAAATCTATTGTCTAACGTAATTGTAGGATCATGGATAACAGCAACAACGGTTATTTAATCATGTTACGGTATGTAATGGGATTACTTTTGGAAAAATGCGAAGGTCAAGGAAGTGCAAGCGAATGGGAGGTATATAGTTATTTATACTTTCATGCCAATTTTAGCAATATTCCGCACCATGTACCCAAAACTATTGGCCATGTAACAGAATTCAAAGGTCAAGTCGCAAAAAGTTGTGAGGAGATAGCCGATTATTTCGGATTAAAGAGAGGTTCGATCGGGAGACGAATAGAAAAACTTATAAAACTGGGATTTATTCGTCAAATCTCTAACGGCAGAAAATGCAACGTTTATGAGATTATCAATTACGGACAGACAAAAGGAACATTCAAAAATCTTAACGAGCAACCGCAAAACGTAGATATATCTAACGAATTGAACGAAAATTCAAAGAGTAACGAGCAACCGAAGTTAAAAAACGAGCAACCAAACGAGCAACCGCAAAACGCAAAAAACGAGCAACCGCAAAACGTAGATATATCTAACGAAAACGGCAATTTTTCAAAGAGTAGCGAGCAACCGAAAAATAGTGCAAGCGATGATAGAAACGAGCAACATTATTTAATAAATGAAGAATTAAATAAACTACCTACAACTATAAATCTATGTCGTATCACGTGCGCGCAAGAAATTTTAGATTTGGTCAGTAAAGACGATAATTATTTCAAGTGGGTGCAATGTAAAATCAACATTGACATAGACGACATGATCTGTGAGTTTGATAAATTCTATAGAGAGCAGTTAGAACAAAACAAGCAATACAAAAACGCAAAGGAAGCGAAGTATCATTTCGTAGACTGGTTGAATGATATTCTAAAGAAAAGTTATGGCACGGAAATTTACAACACGTTTACGGATTTCAGCACACAGCCGAAAAGGTTGTTATATCCTTTGCGTATGCTTTCAAAAAAGCAGAAAGCAGAATATGCCATGATGTTTAATTTGGACGAATCGCAATTCGATGTAATCCTGAATGAGTATCTAAAGACAGCGAACGAATACAGGTTCAAAAGTTTTACGGAAGAATTGCAGAAATTACAATTTTATGTAAACAATAGCGATTTGCAATTTTAAGGCACAAATTAGACACTTTCAAGCAAAAGAAGTACAAACGAACATAGAACGATAAGAAATGACAATAGAAACGATTTTTGGACAAGTGATCGCAAAGGCGAATCATTACCAAGCAGTACCAAGCAAGAACGGAGACAAACGGATCATCAAAGACGATGTTATCCGTGAGTACGAACAATCATTCATCAAGCAATGCACCAAGTACAAGAACATGCAGATAAATGAGCCGTGCCGATTCATTTGCACCGTCTACAATGTGAGTGACAGATATGATCTCGATAACAGCATTAAAACAATTCTGGATTGTCTGCAATACGTTGGAGCAATCACGAATGATAAATTAGTAGTCGAGATACAGGCTCAAAAACGGGTATGCAAGAATTTGCCACGCATTGAATTTGGCATTGAGAGATTACAGCATAATTTGTTTGACTAATCCATTATCATAAATTACGTTAGTGAATCCTGAGTGTTGGGAAATAGTCAGGATTATTGATTTATCAACCTATGCTAAAAACTTGCATAGATACCTATATTTCGCTATCTTTGTAGGTATAAAATGAACCAAAAAAAGGAGGTGCAAAATGAGTGACGAGGAATGGAGCAAAATAGTTGAAAGTGTGGTTAAGGAAAGCGAGCCACAGCCAGAACAGGCAACAGGAACAGCGAGCGAATCGGAGATCAAAGAGGTAGCCGAAGCACTGGGAATCAAGTAAATAATGCAGACATGGCAAACGATAGAAATCTGATTCCTCTTAACAAACGAACAAAGAGCGAACAAAGAGGAATCGCACAAAAAGGCGGTCAAGCATCTGGAGTTTCAAGGAGGGAAAAAAGATCCATGAAAGAAACATTGGATTACTACCTTAACAGCGAGGTTGAAGCCGACACAACTTGCAAGGATCTAATAGCGATCAATCTTATAAGACAATCAATGGAGGGCAATTTGAAGGCAACCGATTTGACAATGAAACTAACAGGCGACAATATCGTTAGAACCGACATAACCACTAACGGAAAAGACATCGTTATAGAACCGTTGGAGGTGCAAGTTATAACAGATCATGCTATTGTATGGAAGCCAGACGGAACACGAAGGACAGCCGAAGAGATAGACGCATTATTCCAGAAAATGAAATCACAATCATAAAACAAACTGAATATGGCAAACAAGGAAAAAGAGCAAGAAAAGATTTTCAACGAAGAGAAATTCAACAAGATTGAAGCCTATGCGACAATGTTCTGTAAGGACGTGAACAACATCGTATCGGAGATGAAAGAGGGCGATTATTTGCATGTGTCGCTTACTGGAGATTTTATCCGTAAGACTGTGAACACATTCGGATCAAACATCATGGAAGGTTTCGACGAATTCCTAAATTCTATGATCGAGGAAACACATGTCTTCATGAGAGATAAGGCGGTAGAGTTTGCCAACGGACGCAGACGGGATCTTTCAAAGATCATTGATCGTCTGTTGATTGAATTAAAATCGAGAACCGAATCTACAATCACAGGCGACATTGCAGACATCATCTTTGATTGTTCGAGATTCAACAAGCAGACAGGCAAATTTGAGCCAGACGCAAACATCATTCGTGAGTATTGCACGACTACAATAGAGGGCGACAAACTCGCATTTGTCCAGAAATTGCGTAAGGCGGTGGACGATCTCAACGCATTGCGAAATGATTGTGTTACCCTTTACGGAGCAAACGTCCTATTTTGCGACATGCGTAATTCTGGATTTATTGACACGATCAATTTTGAAGATTACAAGGTTGATTTAACTATATTGGAAGCATGACATTTCGTGAGACTCTAAACAGGCTGTTAGAAGCGAGGGGCGAAACCATAGAGGAGTTTATGGCTAAATGCATGGAAGCCTACGAGAAGAAACAGCGAATGAAAAGAACAATAAAAAACAAACGCAATGCCACAGCCAAAAGGAAGGACAGGGAATCCAAACGGACGACCAAAGGGAACACCTAACAAGGTAACGGCAACCGTTAGAAACTGGTTAGCCGACATGATCCAGAAGAACCAGACACAACTGGAACAGGATTTTTTGAGTTTGCAACCGATCGAACGTCTGGCAATGCTTGAAAAGTTGTTGCCGTACATCATGCCGAAAGTTCAAAATGCGACAGAGGTAGAAAACGCATGTTACACAAAAGACGATTTCAAGGACAGCGACATGTATGATCTTGATTTCGACAAAAAGGTTAAAAATTGGTACGAATAATTTCGCTTGTTTGCACTTTCTTTTTTCAGGGCGGTACTGGTTATTCCAGTGCCGTTTTTTTATTGTAAACAATCATGCAGAAAGTCGTACATTTCAAAAGTGTAGTGGATTTTTTGTGTAATCACGATTTTATTATAATTTTGTGATAAATAACGATAAGATTTGATAGAAAAACAACAAGTTTATCACATCGCTATCACACAAAAACAAAATGCAAAGTCAAACTGCTTGAAATATAATTAGTTACATTATATTAATATATTAGTTTTGGTAACTTTGCAAAATTTTTTTTACGATGGTAAGAGTTGGAATCATAGGTGGTGCAGGTTACACCGCAGGTGAGTTGCTAAGAATCCTAGTAAACCACCCACAAGTTGAGATCAAGTTTGTAAACAGCACAAGTAATGCTGGAAACTATTTATACGAGGTTCACGAAGGTTTGTTCGGTGAGACTGAGATGAAGTTCACAGACGAATTGCCGTTTGATTCTATCGACGCAATGTTCATCTGCTCAGGTCACGGCGACAGCAAGAAGTTCTTGGAGAGCCACGACGTGCCAGCAAGCGTAAAGATCATTGACCTTTCTCAGGACTACAGAGACGAGAGCAATGGTTTCGTATACGGTTTACCAGAGGTTAACCGTGAGCGAATCAGAAAGGCTACAAAACTTGCCAACCCAGGTTGTTTCGCAACAGCCATCCAGATTGGTCTACTTCCTCTTGCAGCAGCAGGTTTGTTGAAGAGCGAGATCCACACTAACGGAATCACTGGTTCTACTGGTGCAGGTGTTAAGCCAGGTGCAACATCACACTTCAGCTGGAGAAACAATAATATCTCTATCTACAAGGCATTCAAGCACCAGCATCTTATCGAGATCGGTATGACAATGAGAAATCTTCAGCCATCTTTCGATAAGGACATCAACTTCCTTCCTGTCCGTGGAGATTTCGCACGTGGAATCTATGTAAGCCAGTACACAGAGTGCGACCTTGACGAAGAGGCTGCAATCAAGCTTTACAAGGATTTCTACAAGGATTCTGCATTCACATTCGTAATGGATGCTAATCCAGACTTGAAGCAGGTTGTAAACACAAACAAGGGTATTGTACATGTTGAGAAGCACGGCAACAAGCTTCTTATCATCTCTATGATCGACAACCTATTGAAGGGTGCATCAGGTCAGGCAGTCCAGAACTTCAACTTGATGTTCGGTCTTGACGAAAAGATGGGATTGAATTTGAAGTCAGTGGCATTCTAATTGTTGCGTGCGACGTGACACTGTCGCGTCGGCATTACTAATTTAAGAACAATAATTCATACATTATATAATGAATCTATTCGACGTATATCCTCTTTTAGATGTCAACATCGTAAAGGGAAAAGGATGCAAGGTTTGGGATGAGAAAGGTCAGGAGTACCTTGATCTATATGGTGGTCACGCAGTAATCTCTGTTGGCCACGCGCATCCTGATTATGTAAAAGCAATCAGCGACCAGGTAGCTACACTTGGTTTCTATTCTAACTCAGTAATCAATAAGCTTCAGCAGGAGTTGGCAGCAAAGCTTGGTAAGGCTTGTGGCTACGAGGATTACTCACTATTCCTAATCAATTCAGGAGCTGAGGCTAACGAGAACGCATTGAAGCTTGCGTCGTTCACTAACGGCAGAAAACGCGTCTTGACTTTGGAGAAGGCTTTCCACGGCCGTACATCACTTGCTGTTGAGGCAACAAACAATCCAAAGATCATCGCACCTATCAACGCTAACAACCACGTCACTTACCTTCCAATCAACGATCTTGAGGCTTGGGAGAAGGAGATCTCTAAGGGCGACGTGTGTGCTGTGCTTCTTGAGTGCATTCAGGGAGTCGGCGGTATCCGTATGGTCACTAAGGAGTTCTTGAGCGGCCTACGTGAGCTTTGCGACAAATATGAGACAGTGCTAATCTGCGACGAGATCCAGTGTGGATACGGACGTAGCGGTAAGTTCTTCGCTCACCAGCACCTTGGTGTTAAGCCAGATATGATCACAGTGGCTAAGGGCATCGCTAACGGATTCCCAATGGCTGGAGTGTTGATCTCACCTAAGTTCAAGCCAGTCTACGGACAGCTTGGTACAACATTCGGAGGTAACCACCTTGGATGTGCAGCAGCAATCAGCGTGCTAAACATCATGGAGAAAGAGAACTTGGTAGCCAACGCAGCAGAGGTAGGTAAATACTTGATGGATCAATTGAAAGCCATCAAGTCGACAAAGATCGCAGAGGTACGTGGCGAAGGTTTGATGATCGGAATCGAGTTGACAGAGCCATACAAAGAGATCCGTACAAAGCTAGTGTTCGAGCAGCACGTCTTCACAGGTTGCAGCGGCACACACGTATTGCGTCTACTTCCACCTTTGTGCTTGACTAAGGCAGAGGTTGATGAGTTCATCAAGCGTTTCAAGGCAGTATTAAACTAAGAGAAAAAAACTAAAATTAAATATGGCAAAAGAATTGACTCCACGTGCTGAGAACTACTCACAGTGGTACAATGATTTGGTAGTAAAGGCAGACCTAGCAGAGCAGTCGCCTGTAAGAGGATGTATGGTGATCAAACCTTATGGTTACGCCATCTGGGAGAAGATGCAGCAGGAGCTTGACCGTCGTTTCAAGGAGACAGGTCACGTCAACGCATATTTTCCACTTCTAATCCCAAAATCTTTCCTTTCAAGAGAGGCAGAGCACGTAGAGGGATTTGCTAAGGAGTGTGCAGTTGTGACACACTACCGTTTGAAGACAAATGAGACTGGCGACGGTGTGGTTGTAGACCCTGAGGCAAAACTTGAGGAGGAGCTTATCGTTCGTCCGACTTCAGAGACAATCATCTGGAACACATATAAAGGTTGGATCCACAGTTACCGTGACCTACCTATCCTTTGCAACCAGTGGGCAAACGTAATGCGTTGGGAGATGCGTACACGTCCATTCTTGCGTACAGCAGAGTTCTTGTGGCAGGAGGGACACACAGCTCACGAAACACGTGAGGAGGCAGAGGCAGAGGCACAGAAGATGCTTCACGTCTACGGTGACTTCGCAGAGAACGTGATGGCTGTTCCAGTTATCAAGGGAGTAAAGAGTGAGACAGAGCGTTTCGCAGGTGCTGTCGACACATATACAATCGAGGCTTTGATGCAGGATGGTAAGGCTCTTCAGAGTGGTACATCTCACTTCTTGGGTCAGAACTTTGCTAAGGCATTCGACGCACAGTTCCAGAACAGAGAAGGTGGCATGGACTACGTTTGGGCAACATCATGGGGTGTTTCAACTCGTTTGATGGGTGCGTTGATCATGACTCACTCAGATGACAACGGACTTGTACTTCCTCCAAAGTTGGCTCCAATCCAGGTTGTTATCGTGCCAATCTTCAAGGGAGACGATCAGAAGAACGCAATTGCCGCTAAACTTGATCCTATCATGGCAGAGTTGAAGGCAAAGGGCATCTCAGTCAAGTACGACGACGATTCACAGAAGCGTCCAGGATTCAAGTTTGCTGAGTACGAGTTGAAGGGAGTTCCTGTAAGACTATGTATGGGTGCAAGAGACTTGGAGAACAACACTATCGAGGTAGCTCGTCGCGACAACTTGACAAAGGAGAGCATCAACTTGACAGATACAGTTGCATACGTAGAGAATCTACTTGCCGACATCCAGGTTAACATGTTGAAGAAGTCAATGGAATTCCGCAACTCAAGCATCAAGAGTGTTGATACTTACGAGGAGTTCAAGACAGAGATTGAGAAGGGTGGATTCATCCTTGCTCACTGGGACGGAACAGCTGAGACTGAGGCACTTATCAAGGAAGAGACAAAGGCAACAATCCGTTGCGTGCCATTCGACTCATACATCGCTGGCGACAAGGAGCCAGGCAAATGTATGGTGACAGGTAAGCCAAGTAAGTGCAGAGTATTGTTTGCAAGATCTTATTAATGCATAATTCATAATGCACAATTCATAATTAGGCTTGGAGGAAACTCCAAGCCTTTTTTGTGTTTCAAACAATTGGGAGATTATTTAATCGTTGTCCATGATGAGGATTGTAAAGGGCGTTCCGCCCTTGCCTGCCCCTCCCCAACGCGAGACCGTAGGCCGAGCGTATAAAAAACTCGGATATAACTGCCTTGTTTTTGACAACAAATTCCAAATTAAATCCTTACTCCGAATTTCTAAATTCTAATTTATTTTGTTATTTTTGTAACGTTTGTGTTTGATGGTGATTTACACCAATTTAATACATACAGAGACGCGAAATTCCACGTCTCCAATATTAGGCGGAAGAAAACAAAATAAAACAACAAGACATATTCATTTATGAAGAAAATTTATTTGTCACTTTTATGCGGTTTGATGCTTGGCACATCATGCACAAAGACCGCTGACAAAGCTGTGTCGGACAATGGAAATGCGTCGACGACATGCAACGGACCAATCGCAAAAGACACTACTTGGAAGACATTGTCGCTTCGTGAGAAGATTGGACAGACAATGATGATTCAGGGTCTCGTTGAGGCTCACAAGGCTGCAGGAAACGGTTCTATCAAGGGATTCTTGGAGAAATATCCTGTAGGTAGCTTGTTCATCTGCGATTGGTACTTGAAGGAAAATTACAAGCCAAAGAATCCATTGGAAGTTCTACCTGAGATTTTGAAGGAGTACAACGACAACTCAAAGTATCCTATGCTTGTAAGTGAGGATTTCGAGAGAGGTATCGGCGAGACTTACAATAAATACACACATATCCCAGTGGGAATGTCACTTGGTGCAGCCAACGACACTACCCTTGCCTACAATTCAGAGCAGGCCATCGCAATGGAGGCTCGTGAAATGGGATTCAACTGGCTTCTTCACCCAGTTTCAGACCTTAATATGAACCCTATTCAGGAGTTGGTTGTTGAGCGTTCTGTCTCTGACGACGTGAACAAGGCACTTCCTATCTTGAAAAGCGAGATCAACGGTCTTCACTCAAAGAAGGTCATCTCTACAGTCAAGCATTTCCCTGGCGACGGTGTTACAATGCGTAACCAGCATATCGTCACTACTGCCAACTCTCTATCTAAAGAGGATTGGGATAACTCATTCGGAAAATTGTTCCAAGGCTTGATCGACGGTGGAGCTGCAACAATCATGGTTGGCCACATCCAGTTGCCTGCATACCAGACTCAGAAGATCAACGGTCAGTTGCCACCAGCAACTCTTTCTAAGGAGTTGATGACAGACCTTCTTAAGAACAAGATGAACTACAAGGGTGTAATCATCACAGATGCTCTAAACATGGGTGGTTGCGCTGGTTACTACAAGAATGAGCTTGAGGTTTCAGTACAGTGTTTTGCAGCTGGTGCAGACGTTGTGCTATGGCCATCACTTGCATACATGGATACAGTTGAGGCAAGAATCCTTCGTGGAGAGATCCCAATGGAGAGATTGGACGACGCTGTTGAGCGTGTTTGGGCAATGCGTGAGCGTTTCGGCTACAACACAAAAGCAAATCATGAGATCGCGACTCCAATGACAGATGCCGACAGAGCATTCGTTAAGCAGACAGCATCAACAGTTGCAAATAAGGCTATCACAGTCGTAGAAAACGGTGACAATCTTCTTCCTATCAAGGCTGCAGACGGTAAGAGAATCGCTCTTATCCAGATCGGAGAGGAGATGGATGAGTCTAAATTTGTGGTAACAAAGAGAGAGTTGGAGAGCCGTGGATTCACAGTGGATATCTTCGACAACCCTCACTTCTACGCGTGGGGATACAGAATCGACTCTTTGAACAACTACGATAAGATCCTTGTTTGCTTCGAGAACCGTTACTTCCACCCACTTGGAACTTGCTTGCTAAAGAAGAAGGAGTCATTCGGTGTTTGGACAGCCAACATGTTGGATCCACACAAGAGAATCGCTATCTCGTATGCTAACCCTTACTCATTGGAAATCTACGAGGGAATCGTTCCAACAAAAATCAACGCATACAGCATCGATACATTCTCTCAGAAAGCTGTTGTAAAGGTATTGACTGGAGAGCTTCAGGCTACAGCGGAGTCACCAGTTAAGTTGAACAGAGATGAGTTGAAATAACGTTGACGTTAACCTTGACGTTGACGAAAACGAAAACGAAAACGAAGACAGGCTGCACATTTCTGTGCAGCCTGTTTTTTTATCTTTCAATTCATCATTTCCAAGCATCTCTGTAGAGATTCTAATATTACGTTTCAATTCTAACGTCGTCATTATTTTCTTTTTTTGTACATTGCAAAGATAGATTTTTAAACTTACAAAACAATATCAATCCCTAATTATAAATAACTAAATCCAAAATTCTAAAACCTACCACCAAATTTGGCATACCTACAATATAATTTTGCAAACAGATTTAGTTAGACTTCAATTGTAATAGTTCAAAAAACTGAGTGTCGTATTGGCACAAAGAAAGCGGAAGAATCATTGACTCTTCCGCTTTTTATATCTAATTCTTAATTACGAATTATGAATTACGCATTACGAATTATTACAACTGTGCGTCTGGCAACTCAAAGATAGACTTAGCTGTTTTACCAGGATCACCAGTCTCATAACCCTTCTTCAACCAACGTGAACGCTGTGCTGAAGTACCATGGTTGAATGTCTCTGGCTGAGTACGTCCATATGCCTGCTGCTGTAGATAGTCATCACCAATCTTAGATGCAGCATTCAAACCTTCCTCAATATCACCTGCCTCCATAGAGTTATACTTTGCATTATCGTGGTGAGCCCAAACTCCTGCAAAGAAGTCTGCCTGAAGCTCAAGACGAACATTCAACTTATTACTCTCTACCTGCGACATTCTTGACTGCTGCTGAGATACCTGCTGCAATGTACCTAGAAGATACTGTACATGGTGACCAACCTCATGAGCGATAACGTATGCCTTTGCGAAATCTCCCTTAGCACCGTAGTTAGTCTCCAACTGATCAAAGAAATCAAGGTCGATATATACAGCCTGGTCACCTGAACAGTAGAACGGACCAGATGATGATGTTGCATTTCCACAAGCTGATGATACAGAATTACGGAATACTACCATCTTTGGTGCCTTGTATGTCATACCAGAATTCTTGAATACCTCTGTCCATACATCCTCTGTACCTGCTAGAATCTGTGCAGCAAACTGATATTTCTCCTCGTCAGCCTTGGTTGGAGTGTAACCACTTCCAGTCTCAACCTTTGGCTGGCTTGAATAATTACTGAATCCAGCCTGTAGACCAGATACCACACTACCTGTCTGTATGTATGTGAAAATTCCAATTACTGCAGCAACCAAAAGACTACCACCACCGACTGCCTTTCCACTTACTCCACGTCTGTCATCCACATTGCTGGATGTTCTTCTTCCTGTTAGCCTCATTATATCTTAGTTTTAAAATTAATATTCTATAAATGCAAATTTAATAAATCACGATAACTTATTTTCGTCTTCGTTTTCGTCTTCGTTTTCGTCTTCGTTTTCGTCTTCGTTTTCGTCTTCGTTTTCGTTTTACTTCACTCCAAATTCCTTGTCAATCTTAAGCATTGGTGCTATAAAGAACGGTGGAATTGTACAGATGCAAACCCAAATAAAGAAGTTTGTGTAACCCAACGTCTCCTGCATATATCCCGCAATCATTCCAGGAATCATCATTCCAAGAGCCATCAGACCAGTGCAGATAGCGTAGTGAGTAGTGGAATATTTACCCTGTGAGATATAGACAAGATAAAGAGTGAATGCAGTAAAGCCGAAACCGTAGCCGAATTGTTCGACAGCCACCATCGCATAGATTGTAGGAAGGAATGTCGCCTGCGTCGCGCTTAGGAAAATATAGACCACATTAGGAATATTCATAAAGAGCAACATCGGGAACATCATCTTCTTCAATCCATATTTAGAAACGACCATTCCTCCAAGCACACCTCCCGTCATCAGAGCAATCACACCTACAAGTCCATAGATATTGCCGACGTCGGTAAGCGTCAAACCAAGGCCTCCATGCTCAAGAGTGTCCTTCAAGAAAAGCTGGGCGATCTTACCAAGTTGAGCCTCTCCAAGACGATATGTGAAGATAAAAAGCAGAGCAAGAAGCAACTCGCGTCCAGAGAACTTTGCAAAAAATGATTTGAAATTATTCTTAAGCGACGCTACTATACCTCCATCTTCAGTATCAATTATTACATCTTCGTTAGACGCTGGGAGATTTTTCCCGTTTTCGTCTTCGTTTTCGTTTTCGTCTTCGTTTTCGTCTTCGTCTTCGTCTTCGTTTTCGTTTTCGTTTTCGTCTTCGTCTTCGTTTTCGTTTTCGTTTTTATCCTTCGGCAGCAATGCAAAATGATAAACAGACAAGACTAAGAATGCAACTGCCATAATATAGAAGACGGTACTCCACGCGCTCGCATGTGCAGGAATCACAGCCATTCCGTCGACGGAATTCTTTTCAAACAACTGACCTGCCAAGACCAGACACCCCCACTGACATAGCACCGTACTGATTCGATAGAACGTGTTTCGTATTCCAACGAAGAATGATTGCTGGTTGGTATCCAAAGCTAAGATATATAATCCGTCGGCAGCAATGTCATGCGTGGCAGAGGCAAAAGCACAAAGCCAGAAGAATGCCAACGAAGCGTTGAGCCAGAAACCAAGAGGAGCTGTGAAAGCCACGCCAGCCAACGCAATCGCAACGATGAACTGCATCATCACCACCCACATCTTCTTAGTTCCAAACAAATCAAGGATCGGACTCCAGAACGGTTTGATCACCCACGGAAGATACATCCATGAGGTATAGAGAGCGACGTCGGTATTGCTCAAACCCATTTCTGATAGGAAAAGCATGGCAAGAGTGTTGACTGCAAAATAAGGAGCACCCTCAGCCATATATAGAGTGGGGATCCAAGCCCACGGCGTTGTTTTTCGGTTATTCATATAATATATATAATCAATGATTGCAAAAATAATAATGAAAAGGTAGAAATGCAAGCAAAACGATAACCTTGACGAAAACGAAAACTTATAAAATAAAAAAAGACGCTTTGTTCAAGCGTCTTTTTAAGGTTGTCCTACTAGGACTCGAACCTAGTCAAACGGTACCAAAAACCGGTGTGCTACCATTACACCATAGGACAATCACAAGTTGATAGCCTTTAGGCTCTCATTTGCGGGTGCAAAGGTAACGTGATTTATCTATTTCTGCAAATAAAACCCAATTTTTTTCGTTACAATTTGGCAAAATAGGGTATTTCAGCAACTTATAGCATACTTGCATATACAATTTTAAACGAACTTTGCATTTTTATTCGCCTTGAAAACGAGAGTGAATAAACAAAAAATTTAACACTTTTTTCGTATCATTTTTCATATCAAAAAGCATAATAGCAAGTTATGATTTTAGTACGCAACTTTTCATTTTTTTTGACCTTAAATCTTTTTTTTATTCCCAACTTTGCAATCGTAAAACAAACGACATGGAAGACTTAATCGGCGAACTTCACATAATGAAAGTATACCCAGAGACCATCGTGGATGGTCCAGGCTTTCGCTATTCGATCTACTTGTCTGGATGCAGACACCACTGCCCAGGCTGCCAGAATCCGAATAGTTGGAATCCGTTAAGTGGTCTTCCTTTGAAGCGTAGCATGGTGGACGAAATCGTAGAGTCTATCAACAGCAATCCGCTTCTTGACGGTGTCACTTTCTCCGGTGGTGATCCGTTTTTCAATCCTAAAGATTTCGGTTATATCTTGAAGAGAGTCAAGAAAGAGACAGGTAAAAACATCTGGGTCTACACTGGCTACCGTTTTGAGGAATTACTTGAAATTGAGGAGATTGTACCATTGCTAGGCTACATTGACGTAATTGTAGATGGCAGATTTGACCAATCTAAATTTGATCCACGTCTCGACTGGAGAGGCAGTGCCAACCAGAGATTAGTCAAGGTACAGGAGGAGCTCCGCAAATACCGTAAGGAAAAAAAAGAGGCGGAGAAAGCCAGTAATAAAGCGGCTTGCTGAATAAGACAAAACAAAGAATAAAAGATATAGAAATTTTAATTGGTTAAGTGTTTGAAGACCGTGCGTTTTGATAACGAGCGGTCTTTTTTTTTGATTCATAGATGAAATTTCTCTGTTGACATCAATTTTTTTGTTCTTTTAATCTAATGTTGTAACTTTGACGAAGATTTATAAACACTCGCTAACAGAATGTTTATTGAAATTAGTCAAAGCAAATCATTTGCTATAGTTATAAACTTATAAACGTAAAAATGGAACAGTACAAAATGCCAAACGAAACAAATCCCATATTGTCTAACGAAGGGGAAATCGTTCTTTATCAGCCTAATGAGAACATCAAAATTGAAGTCCAATTGTATGAAGATACAGTTTGGTTGTCACAACAACAGATGTCTCAACTATTTAACGTCAAAGAAAACACCATCACTTATCATATTAAAGAGGTGTACAAAAGCCACGAGTTGGACTCCATTTCAACTACTCGAAAAATTAGAGTAGTTCGTGACGAAGGCAATCGTAAAGTTAATCGTCAAATTGATTTTTACAACCTTGATATGATTCTTTCTGTTGGCTATCGAGTCAATAGTGTTAGAGGAATAATGTTTCGTAGATGGTCATCAACTGTACTTAAACAATATCTTCTCAAAGGATATGTTATACATCAACAAATGATGCAAATGGAAGAACGAATCTACATTCGCTTAGATTGTCAGATACGGACTAATGAGCAAAGGTTCTTATCCATTGAAGAAACTCAATCTATGCAACAGCAGCAACTCGATTTTTTCATTCGCACATCTACTCCTCCAGCGGAAATGGTATTCTTCAATGGCGAGTTCTTCACAGCTCGAGTCGCCTTGGAAAATCTGATAAAATCGGCAACACGTCAAGCTATAATCATTGACGGATACATAGATGCCAGGACCTTTGATATTCTTGGCACACGATCAGCTGGGGTTGTCGGTCAGATATACACTGTGGGAGTAGGTGCTGGCATAGCCCGTCTTCGTGACGAACATAATCGTCAACAAGGAGTCGAAGCTATAGAGGTATTTAAATGGAAAAAAGAATCGCACGATCGATGGTTAATCATTGACGATCGTCTTTATCATTGTGGACATTCTATCAATGCTTTAGGAAATAAAATGTCTGCCATAACACTTATGGGAAAATCTCCAGATGATATTCTTGATGAAGTACGATGACGTCAAGCATCAAACCATTTCTCAAAATGGCAAACGTTTGGTTTGATAAAAATTCTGTATCTTTGCAAAAAAGAAAATCTTATGGTAGATCCAATAGCAATAATAAAAAAATATTACGACGAGAACAGTGAGCTTTATAATATCTTGGTGACTCACTCTAGAGAGGTGGCAGACAAAGCGTTGCAGATTGTCGACGCACATCCTGAACTTGGTGCCGACCGTCAATTCGTAGAGGAAGGAGCTATGCTTCACGACATCGGCATCTTCAGAACAAATGCTCCCGGAATCTGTTGTGAAGGAGATCTTCCATACATCTGTCACGGCACTCTTGGCAGCGAATTGCTTCAAGCAGAAGGTTTGCCACGTCATGCATTGGTGGCCGAGCGTCACACAGGTACTGGGCTATCTTTGAAACAGATTATCGAGCAGGATCTACCTATCCCACACCGTGACATGCGTCCAGTAAGCATCGAGGAGCAGATCATCTGTTTTGCCGACAAATTCTTCAGCAAAACACATCTCGGCGTCGAACGTGATTTTGAGAGATCAAGAGCCAAGTTGGAGAAATTCGGAGAGGAATCACTGAACCAGTTTGACAAGTGGGGAAAGATGTTTTTGTAACGAAGACGAAGACGAAGACGAAAACGAAAACGAAAACGAAGACGAAGACGAAAACGAAAACGTATGGTAAGAGAAATAATGCATGATCCGTTGTTTCTATCTCAGAAATCTGAGCCGGCGACGGAAGAAGACAAGCAAGTAGTCGTTGACCTACTTGATACACTGCGTGCCCACCTTGACGGATGCGTAGGTATGGCTGCCAACATGATTGGCGTACTGAAAAATATAATTGTAGTTTGTGTTGGGGATAAACAAGTAGCATTCATCAATCCTGTTATTACAGTGAAACTCAAACCTTATCCTGCAGAAGAAGGTTGTCTTTCTTTGCCTGGTGTAAAAAAGACAGTCAGATATAATGAAATTGAGATGGAGTTTTTAGACGCTGATTTCAAGCCACAAAGGAAGAAATTCAGAGGATATACTGCACAGATCATCCAACATGAGGTTGATCACTGCAATGGAATTCTTATATAAAAGCCCTCCCAGCCTCCCTAAAGGGAGGTGACATCCCCCTTCAGGGGGCTTGGGGGCTAGTTTCCCCTCTTCGCCTTGTGGCCCATTTTCTTCAAACACTCAACAGCAGCGTCGCGCTTATCTCCCTGAATAAGAATTTCTTCCTCACGGTATGAGCCACCAGTAGCAAGTTTCTTTTTTAGCGTATCAGCAATCTGACGTACCGTCTCCAAATCACAAGTGAAACCAGAGATGATAGTGGCAGCCTTGCCTCCCCTACCCTTCTTTTCAAAGCTCACGATCAAATTCTGAGCATCGATTTTCTCCTCAACCTTTTCCTCCACAACTGGGTCTGGATCTCCCTGTGGCAATGTGCCTTTAAGCGCAGATAGCGAATCTTTCCAATCCATATAATATTACGTTATTGTTATCACCAAACAAAAATACGTTTTTTGAGTCAAAACCAATAAAAAAGAAAATAAAATCTTAAATTTGCGAAATTGGTATATAAGACATATTATGAAGATTATTTGTATAGGTTGGAACTACGGTGCCCACAATGCAGAGCTATATAAGGACGAAAAGAAAGAGCCAGTGCTTTTTCTAAAACCAGAGACTTCTCTTCTCCGAGAGAACAAGCCTTTCTATCTGCCAGATTTTTCACAGCAGGTGGAGCATGAGGCTGAACTTGTGGTGAGAATCGGCAAAATGGGGAAAAACATCGCACCCAAATTTGCGGATCGTTATATCGACGCAATTACAATCGGCGTCGACTTTACAGCTCGCGACCTTCAGGCTGCAGCCAAGAAGGCAGGTGCGCCATGGGACATCAGCAAAGGTTTTGACAACTCTGCTCCAATTGGCGAGTTTGCCGACAAGAGCAAATTTGCCGACCTGCAGAATATCAACTTCAGTCTAAGCAAGAATGGAAACACAGTCCAGTCGGGCAACAGTGGAGATATGATAACACCGATAGCAGAGATAGTGTCGTTGGCAAGTAAGTATTTCACTTTGAAGACGGGAGACTTGATTTTCACAGGAACACCAAGTGGAGTTGGCAAAGTAGAGATCGGAGATGAGATCAAAGGATTCATTGAAGGCCAGGAGTTGCTAAACTTCAGTGTTAAATAATGATGTTAGTTAGAAGGAATATGAAGATACTAAGAAATATATTGGCATGTGCGTTTGCGATGACGTTGACTTCTGTAACCGAAGCCGACGCACAAAACTTGCGTTCATACACCAGCAATTCTGTATTGTCGAGCGGACGTACAGTGAAAATCCGAGTAAAAGAGGAAGGTTTATATGCTTTCACTTACGATGAACTACGCAACATGGGATTCTCCAATCCAAAAAATGTACACCTACGTGGATACGGCGGTGAGCTATTGAATGAGGATTTCACAGAAAGCAACCACTACGTCGACGATCTACCAGACCAGCCTGTAGTGGATCTAGGCAATAAGATAGCATTCTATTTGAGAGGTGCTGTGGGGTTGACAAAAATCAGTGCAAATGCCACAAATAATATCGGAATATCAGAGAACTATTCATCCGACTACTCATACTATTTCCTACATGAGGAAAATACAGAGGCGAAAAAAATTGAATTTGCGGACGAATTGCCAGAAGAGAGCGATCCACAGACAAAATATACAGCCATCAAATGGTTGAAATACGATGAAGTCAGTATTGGAAAAACAGGCCGAAACTGGTATGGAAACAAATTCAGTGATGGAGACAGCAAGACCTTCACTTTCAATTTCAACAATTTGATTCCTGGTGAGATAGGCAGAATCTACAGCAACGTCTCATCTGCATCTTCAGCAAAAGGAACATTCCTTCTTACAACCGATTTGACAGAGAAATCAAGAGACCTTGACAAAGAAAACAAAAACAGTTACATTTTCGGAGATGAGGGTATAATGGAAGCAGAAGTCACTCAGTCGTCTGCCAACAATTATATATCAGCCACATACAACTACTCCACATCTGCTTCCACAGGTGCTGGATACATCGACTACATCATCGCAGCTGCTAAATGTAATTTGAAAGGCGACGTCAGCTATCAGATGATTCCTGTCTCGCCAAGTTCATTTGAAAGAAACATCACATTTGCCGCATTGAATTCAACGTCTAACATCCAAGTATGGGATGTTTCTGTAATTGACAACGTGAAGAGAGTTCCGACTCGATTGAGCAAAGACAGCTTGATCTTCACAGTCAAGACAAGAGAGACAGTTGGCAAATACATCATGGTCAACTGGGGAGCTGGATTCCAGACACCCGAAATCGTAGGAAACGTGGAGAATCAGAATCTACACGCGCTAAGGGATATTGAATATGTTGTAGTCACAAACAACGAATTCATCAATCAAGCGAAAGACCTAGCAAATTTCCACAAAGAAGTCGACGGAATGAGTGTAGCCGTTGTCACTTCTGAGCAAGTATTCAACGAGTTCTCAAGCGGAACACCCGACCCTACTGCAATCAGAGCATTCATGAAGATGCTTTGGGATAAGGCATCAGAGTCGGAATATGGAATCTATCCACAATACTTGTTGTTGATGGGAGATGGTTCATTTGACAACAGAGGTATACTCAAAACGAATGAATCCAACAAAATGTTGACATATCAGTCAGTCAAATCATTAAGTGAGACATCTAGTTACACATGTGATGACTACTTTGGTTATGTTGAAGACGGAACTCTTGGCTACAACAACCTATATCTCAACAGAAATATCAATATCGGAGTCGGAAGATTCCCAGTAAACAAAGTAGATCAGGCTGAGGCACTTGTCAATAAAGTGAAACAATACTATGCGTCTGAACCTGGAGAGTGGAGATCCAAAATCATCGCTATGGCAGACGACAACGAAGGAAGTGCAAACACATCAGGTTACCACTCTTTTGTCACACACCAGGAAGAAGCCATTTTTGCAGTTGAATTGACAGAGCCAAGAATGAACATAACTCGTCTATACTGGGACAATTTCACAAGAGACGTGAGTGGAGGTTCAGGTAGATATCCTGAAGTCACTAATGCAATAACAAAGAAATTCTCTGAAGGTGCAGTGATTTTCAATTATTTAGGACATAGTTCGTACAATGCAATCAGTGCAGAGCACTCATATTCAATTTCTCAAGTACAGTCGATATACAACAAGATATATCCAGTTTGGTTCGCAGGAAGCTGTAACCTTTCTCAGTTTGATGACACAAGATCAAGTTACGGAGAGGAGATTATACTCAACCCTAATGGAGGAGCCATCGCATCTATCGGTGCGACACGTACAGCCTATGCATCTCCCAACCTTTCATTGGACAAAGACTTCCTAAAACAGGCATTCAATCAAGAGAACGAATACCGTCTAGGAAAAATATACAAAGCTGCAAAGACAGCAAGAGGCCAAGACTCAAACAAAATGGTTTACGTATTGTTGGGAGATCCTGGATTGAAGATAAAGATTCCAGAACTAAACATGAAGATTGATTCTGTTGTTGCTTTAAATTCAGATGGAACTGAAACCAAATCAGACACGTTGAAGGCACTTTCAAAAGTTAAGTTCTATTGCCATATAGAGGATGAGACTGGAAACGAAGTTGAGCAATTCAACGGAGTTGTAAACGCGACACTAAAAGACAAAGAGATGAAAGCGTACACAAAAGGTAATCTAGCCGGAGTGGAGCCATTCTCTTATTACGACCGACAGAGCACATTGTACACAGGAGCTTCTATTGTTAAAAATGGAAAATTTGAGATCCAGATGATCATTCCTAAAGACATCAACTACAAAGTTGGTTATGGAAGAATATCAATGTACGCATATGACGAACAAAACAATTTGGATGCTATGGGAGCAAACGACGACTTGCTTATCGGAGGCAGTGCGTCAGATGTAGCGACAGACAATGTCGGACCAAGCATAACATTATCTACAAACGGAGAAAAATACAAGGATGGATACAAAGTCAATCCGAGCCCTATGATATTTGTGAATTTGTCTGATGCAAGTGGAATAAACGCAACTGGAAGTAGTATTGGTCACAATATCACTTTGACTATAGATGACAACACAAAGAACGTCATCTCACTTAATTCATATTTCAAATACAAAATGGCAAGCTGCACAGAAGGTGAAGTCAGCTACCATATAGAAGAAGTTTTAAGTGAAGGTTGGCATACAATCAAAGTCAAAGCATGGGATTTGCAGAGCAACTCTTCAGAATCAACAATCCGCATTTATGTAAGCGAAAACGTTACTCCTGAGATTGAGACTTTGACTGTATACCCTAACCCAGCAAAGAACAATTTCTTTGTGAACATCAGGACAAACAGACCTGATGAAGTTCAGACTGTAGAGTGTACATTCGCAGAGTTTTCTGGCAGAGAAATCTCAAGAAAAACTTTGAAAGACAAGCCTACAGATGGAACATGGACTATAGAGTGGGATTTGAATGAGAAAGGTAGAGTTGCTCCTGGACTATACCTATTGAGAGCTCGCGTCGCCACTGAAAAATCAGATTTTGTAGAAAAAACTGAAAAAATATTAGTTGTTGCGCAATAAATAATTGTCGCTTACGTTATATGGGCAGATAGTGATTAATCCTGTCTGCCCATTTTTTTTGTGAGATGAGAAAAATAATAATGCATTTATTCATATGCTCGTTAGTGATGATATTGGCTTCAACAAACGAAGTCAATGCTCAAGTGATGCGTTCATATACGAACAAATCAGTACTAGCTAGCGGACGTACAGTAAAAATCCGAGTTCAAGAAGAAGGCATTTACTCATTCTCTTATGATGCATTGCGAAAAATGGGATTCTCAAATCCTAAAAATGTACATCTCCGTGGATATGGAGGAGAACTTTTGAATGAAAATTTCACAGAAGAAAACCAATATATTGATGACTTGGCAGACCAGCCGGTTGTGGATTTAGGGAACAGAATCGTATTCTATTTGAGAGGAGTAGTTGGATTCAACAAAAGTAATGAGACATCGATGGATAATATCGGTTTATCCGAACATTATACATCTGAACACTCCTACTATTTTTTGCACGAAGAAGATACTGAATCAAAAAAAATTGAGTATGCTGGTTTGTTGACAGAAAACGACCAGAAACAGACAACTTTCACCTCTATCCAATGGCAGAAGTTTGATGATATCAACGTAGCAAAGAGCGGAAGAAACTGGGTTGGAAACAAATTCAGCGACGGAGAACGCAAGACATACACATTCAGGTTCAACAATCTAATTGCCGGAGAAACAGCAAGAATTTACAGCAATGTCTTGTCGGCATCTCCAAACAAAGCTAAATTCAACCTCGAAACAGATCTTACAAACACAAGCATCACACTAAGTGCAGAAGATAAAAAACATTATACATTCGGAGATGCTTCGACAATGAAAGCAGAAGCGACACAAACATCATCCAACACTATTTCTGTCACATACGATTACGATTCTCCATCACTAACTGCAGCAGGATATATTGATTTCATACAAGTGGCGGCAAAATGTTCATTGAAATGTAGCATCGGGTATCAGATGATTCCGGTAAGCCCGTCGTCGATTGAAAATACAATCACATACGCAGCACTGAATTCAACTTCCAATTTCCAGATTTGGGACGTTTCTGAAATTAATAATGTGAAGAGAGTCCCTGCACGCTTGAGCAAAGACAGTTTAATATTCACAGTCAAGACCAGACCTGGTGTCGGAAAATATATCATGGTTGATTGGAATGGAAATTTTCCAACTCCAGAAGTTGTGGGTAAAGTGGACAATCAAAACATACATGCGCTAAGAGATATTGAGTATGTTGTAGTCACAAACCCAGAGTTTATGGACCAAGCCAAAGAGATTGCAGAATTCCATAAAGAAGTCGACGGAATGAGCGTTGCCGTTGTCACAGCAGAGCAGATATACAATGAATTCTCCAGCGGGACTCCCGACCCTACCGCAATTAGAGCGTTCATGAAGATGTTATGGGACAGAGCTGCAATATCCGAGTATGGAGTTTTTCCACAATACCTATTGCTGATGGGAGACGGCACATACGACAACCTAGGCAAACTAAAAAACACGAGTCGCAACAAGATGCTTACATACCAGTCCGTCAAATCGTTAAGTGAATCATCAAGTTACACTAGTGACGACTATTTCGGATACGTAGAAGACAACACATTTGGTTATGACCAAATATATCTCAACAAACATATCAATATTGGCGTCGGCAGATTCCCTGCTTCAAATGTAGAACAGGCGACGAATCTTGTCAACAAAGTAAAACAATACTATGCGTCAGAACCCGGCGATTGGAGAACAAAACTTGTAGCTTTGGCGGACGATAATGAGGACCAATCTTTACAATCCGAATATCATGTCTTTGCAGAACAACAGGAGACAGTCATGGATGCTCTGAAGGAGATTGAACCAAGAATTAATTATTCACGAATCTATTGGGACAACTTTACTTGCGATGAGAGTGGTGGATCACGCAGATATCCAGAGGTGACAAAAGCCATAACTAATAAATTCAATGAAGGAGCATTGGTTTTCAACTATTTAGGACACAGTTCATACAATGCCATAAGCGCAGAGCACTCATATTCTATTTCGCAAGTACAAAACATATACAACAGCACCTATCCTTTATGGTTTGCTGGAAGTTGTAATTTGTCTCAGTTCGACGATTTCACCCCATGTTTTGGAGAAGAGATAATTTTGAATCCGAACGGAGGTGCCATAGCCTCCATAGGATCTGTACGAGTTGCGTATATCACACAGAATCTTCATCTGGACAAAACCTTCTTAAATGAGATTTTCAATCCAGAAAACGAGTACCGTTTGGGAAAGATTTGGAAATCAGCCAAGACCGCATTGGGAAGTGAATTCCATAAGGTGTATTACGCCCTGCTTGGAGACCCTGGAATCAAATTAAAGGTTCCTGAGTTAAATTTGGTTCTTGACTCTATAATAAAGTTGAAGCCAGATGGTACGATTGTCAATGCAGATACATTAAAAGCCTTATCCAAAGTGGAATTTATTTGTCATGTGGAAGATGAGACCGGCAAACTGTTAAGCCAGTTCAACGGAACCGTCTCAGCAAAATTTGAAGACAAAGAAGTGTACGCATACACCAAAGGAAACGATACAAAGGATTTTAATCCAGAGCCATTCAAATATAAAACCAGACAAAGTACACTGTATTCTGGATATGTCACTGTGAAGGATGGCAAATTTACACTGCAGATGATAGTACCGAAGGATATTAACTATAAGGTAGGGTATGGAAAACTGTCGTTGTACGCATACGATGATTTGAATGGTTGGGATGCGATGGGAACAAACTACAGCATTCTTATTGGAGGCAGCGAAACAGATATTGAGGAAGACAATATGGGACCAAGTATAGAGTTGACAACAAACGGCAAGACATTCAAGGATGGCTACAAAGTCAATCTTAAACCAATGATCTATGTCGACTTATCCGACAAGAACGGAATAAATGCGTCAGGCAGCGGTGTCGGGCACAAAATCACGTTGACTATTGATGACAACACAAAGAATGTGATCTCACTCAACTCCTATTTCAAGTACAATACGGGAAGTTGTACAGATGGACGTGTCAGCTACCACATTGAAGAGAAGTTAAGCGAAGGATGGCACACAATCAAAATCAAAGCGTGGGATCTATACAACAATTCTTCAGAGTCTACGATTCGCATTTTTGCAACCGAGCATTTGACTCCGGAGATAGAGACGTTGACAGTTTATCCAAATCCAGTGAAAGAAGACTTCTCCGTCTACATAAAGACAAACAGACCTGATGAGATACAGACAGCAGAGTGCTTCCTTACTGATTTATCAGGTCGTGTACTATCAAGAAAAGAGTTGACTGACAAACCGGCAAACGGAATCTGGGACATCAAATGGGATCTGGGAGAGAATGGCAAAATTGCTCCAGGATTATATTTAATGTATGTTCGTATAGCAACAAAAGACTCAGATTTTGCAGAAAAAGCAGAAAAAATTGTGGTTATTGCACAATAAATTGTAATATTGTACGTTAATTGAGTAGAAAAGTATAAAACTGAGATAGATGAAAAGAATAAAAGCGAGTTTGGCATGTGCTGCAATAATGCTATCAGCATTAAATGCAAGTGCGGAAAGCAAAAGCGATTACTTCAACCCTCTACAGACAGCAATTCCATCGTTGAGTATTGCACCAGACGCAAGAGGTGGTGGTATGGGAGACGTAGGTGCAGCGACATCTGCCGACGTATATTCACAATATTGGAATCCATCAAAATACGCCAATATGGAAAACAAAGGTGGTGTAGCTATATCATACACTCCTTGGTTGAGAAAAATTGTTAGCGACATCAACCTTGCATACCTTGTTGGATACTACAAGTTAGATGAAAGACAAGCATTGTCTGCATCCTTGAGATATTTCTCATACGGAGAAATCAACTTGTCTGATATGCCTGGTCCTTCAGGAGAAGTTATTTCTCAAGGTACAGCGAAGCCATACGAAATGGCAATCGACGCTGCATACTCACGAGCATTAAGCCAGTACTGGAGTGCAGGTGTTGCATTGAGATTCATATTCTCAGACTTGATGAACGGAGTGATCGACGAGGAGGTTAACACAGCCGCCAAAACAGTTGCTGCAGACATCTCAGCAATCTACTGTCGACCATTTGACTTGTCAGACAAGCGTACTGCAAAATTGGGAATCGGTACTAACATTTCAAATATCGGAGCAAAAGTTTCTTACGATGACCACATTACAGAACAGTATATTCCTACAAACTGGAGACTTGGATTCAACTACGAATATCCAGTTGACGTATACAATAAGTTCTCTGTTTCATTTGATTTGAACAAGCTTCTTGTACCATCAACTCCTCTTGAAAGCAGTTACGAGACAAGAGAAGAATACGAGCAGGCATTGGAAGACTACCATTCATACGGATCTATCAAAGGTATGTTCAAGTCATTCGGTGACGCACCAGGCGGATTCAGCGAGGAAATGAAAGAGATCAACTGGAGCTTGGGTGCTGAGTACTCGTACAGAGATATGTTCATGGCTCGTTTCGGTTATTTCCACGAGAATGAGACAAAAGGAAACAGAAAGTATTTCGCTGCTGGCGTAGGATTCAAGATGAGAGTGTTTGAAATTGATGCTGCTTACTTGATTGCTGCAAGCTCTAATGCTACTTGTCCTCTAGACAGAACATTGCGATTCTCTCTTGCATTCAACTTTGACGGAATGAAGAATTTGGTCAACAACTCGGCAGAATAATATCGCAATAACAATATCCGATTAATGGAGACTCACTTCTGTGCGTCTCCATTTTTTTTGACGTGCCAAATGTTTACACAACAAAATGCGTTTTTGCACACAAAAAATTTCAAGCTTTGCGATTTTTCTACTAATTTTGCAAGGCTAAATAGAAAATAACGATGATAAACAGAATCCTTCTTCGAATCAAAGTAATTCAGATACTTTTTTCGTACTACAAGAGCAACAGTAAAGATGTTAACGACGCAAAGTATGAGTTGTCAGTTTCTCTAGACAAAACATATGAACTTTACATGCTATTGCTAAAACTTGCAGTTGAGGTATGTGATTACGCAAAAACAAGAAAAGAGTCTATCGCAAAGAGATGCCAGATGGCTGGCGATGCTAATTTCAACAGCGGAGAAAAGGTTCCTGCCGACTTCTTGGCTGAGAACAAAGTCGCTCTACAGCTTGCTGAAAACGAGACTCTAAACAAATTCTTAGAGGAGAACAAATTATCATGGAACAAACATCCCGAAATCATCAACTCCCTATATACCGACGCGTTGGCTTCTCAAGCTTACGAAACAGCTATGGCAAGCGAGCGTGACTACGATTGCGACCGTCGTTTCCTACGCGGATTCTACAAGAGCGTCGTAACATCCAACGCTATGTTGAATGATGAGTTGGAAGGAATGTCAATCTATTGGAACGACGATACAGAGACTGTAATCAGCTTCATCATGAAGACAATTGCTCGTTACGAGGAGACTACTCCTAACGACTACGAGTTAATGCCAAAGTTCAGCGATCCTGCTGATGAGACTTTCGGTCTTACCCTACTTACAAAAGCAATCTACAACCAGACTGAGTATGATGAGCTAATTACTAAGCACATCAAGAACTGGGATAAGGATCGCGTCGCTTTCATGGACAAAATCATTCTTCAGACTGCTATTGCAGAGCTTTTCGCATTCCCTCAGATTCCTGTTGTAGTGACATTAAACGAGTATGTGGAGCTTTCTAAATACTACAGTACCCCAAGAAGTTCAACATTCATCAACGGTGTACTTGACGCTGTAGTTAAGGATCTTAAGGAGCAAAACAAATTGACAAAAGTTGCGGTGATCACACCGAAAACAAGATAACTAAAAAAACAACTAAAATGAATCTATTATCAATTCTACTACAGGCTCAGCCAGGTATTAGTTCAATGCTACCAATGATTCTTGTATTTGGAGCATTCTTCATCTACATGATCTGGAGCCAGAAGAAGCAGGAGAAGAAAATCCAGCAATATCGTGCTAACCTTAAGGTTGGTGACTCAGTAATTCTTCAGTCTGGTATCTACGGTAAAATCAAGAGTCTTGAGGCTGACGGTGTCACAATCCGCATTGAGATTGCACCAAACGTTGTGATCAACGTAAATGTCAACTATGTTTATCCTACAACAGAAGTTGGCACTACATCAAAGTAATTCATCTATTCAGCATTTAGAGTGTAGTGAAAGACGAAATTCTAAATTTCATAGAAAAACAAATCAAAAAGGCCAGGGAATTTGTGATGAGCAAAGACCTTTGGGTCTTTTTGTTTTTTTTGGCAATATCCGCTATACTCTGGCTGATGCAAGCTTCGTCTGAAAAAGGCGAATCAACAATCCGTGTACCTATCGAATATGATGATATTCCTGAAGGATTCCGCAAAAGCGAACATCTCTGCTCTACCCTTGAGGTAACGGTTACTGACCAGTGGCAGACACTGTTTAAATACAACGCTAAGATGGCTTTCGCTTTCCTTGGTTACGGATTCGACACAATCAAAATCGGCAGAGAGAAACTACAGGAAGGGAAAAACCTTATCTACTCTAGAAGTTTTGAGAATGTCTTAAAAGAACAACTTAACGCCAACACAAAAATAGAGCGTTACAACCCTGACACAATCAACGTGTCTATCCTGAAGATAGAGCACAAAACAGTGCCTGTCAAACTTGTGGGCAAGATCAATCTTCGTCCTCAATACATCCAAATCGGTGGTGTTAATATCACCCCTGATACTGTTGAGATTTCAGGAACAAAAGAGGAACTAAACAAAATTGACTCATTGGAGACTTTACCTGCAGACTCTCTGTTCAATGATGTTTACGAAACCACAGTCAAAATGGTTCCTTTGAAAAAGAATGATAACATTTCATTCCACCAATCTCAGGTACAAGTGGAAGTCAAAGCTGAACAAGTCACAGAAAAGACAATAGATGTGGTCGGAATCAACCCTAGCAATGTTCCTTCCAACCTGACACTTAAGACATTCCCTGCTTCTGTAGGGGTCAAATGTAAGGTAGGCATGAGCAACTGGGATAAAGTGACTCAATACTCTTTCACCCTTGTTGTCGACTACAATAAGATCAACAGCAAGAGCAAAAAACTCCAAGTGGAGATTGCCAACTGTCCTGAAGATGTCTTCGGCATCACGTTGCATCCAGAACAGGTGGAGTTTGTGATTGAAGCAAAAACTGAACAATAATGTTGCGTCTAGGCATAACAGGTGGTATAGGCTCAGGCAAAAGCGTAGTCAGCAAAACACTTAAAGTGTTGGGCATACCTGTGTACGACTGCGATTCAAGAGCTAAATGGCTACAGGAAAATGATGCCGACGTGAGACGAAATATAATGTCTCTGCTTGGCGACGATGTCTATGAAGGCTCGCGTCTAAACAGAAAAAAAATGGCAGCGATGATTTTTTCCGATGCCACTCTGTTGGCTAAGGTTGAAGGGATCGTGCATCCAGCCGTTGAGAAGGATTTTGACCGCTGGTGTGTGGAGCAGAATAAAGATGTAGTGGCTTTGGAGAGTGCTATCCTATACGAATGTGGACTCGACAAAAAATGCATCGACAAGGTGTGCTTAGTCTACGCTCCTACTGAAACAAGAATAGAAAGAGTCGCTTTACGTGATTCTGCAAATATAGAAGAAATACGCCGACGCATGGCAAACCAGGCCAGCGACGACGACAAAATAAAAAAGGCTGACTTTATAGTCAACAACTATTCCAACTATAGTGTTATAAACCAAGTGTTGGAAATGATGAGTAAAGTGAGATAAGAATGGAAAAGAAAGATAGTCTACTCAATAATATCGAGTACCCCCCGGATTTGAAGAAACTTAAGGTGGAACAACTACCTCAGGTTTGTGACGAGTTGCGTGCGTTTATCATCGATGAGTTGTCGCACAACCCAGGACACTTCGCATCCAGTCTTGGCACGGTTGAAATCACCGTCGCCCTTCACTATGTGTTCAACCTTCCTAACGACAATCTTGTCTGGGATGTTGGCCACCAAGCTTATGGACACAAAATCCTTACAGGAAGGCGCAAAACATTCAGCACAAACCGTAAGTTTGGCGGAATCAGCGGTTTTCCTAATCCAAATGAAAGTGATTACGACTCTTTCATAGCAGGTCACGCGTCTAACTCCATCTCCGCATCACTCGGAATGGCAGTGGCTACAAAGCTTGAGAAAAAAGATAACCATACCGTGGCTATCATTGGCGACGGTGCAATGACAGGTGGTCTTGCCTTCGAAGGTTTGAACAACGCATCTATCTGCGACAACAACCTTCTTATCATCCTCAACGACAACCACATGGCTATCGACCCTGCTGTTGGCGGCGTGAGCGATTATCTTCTAAAACTTACATCTTCACCTCGCTACAACCGTGTGCGTGAAGGTTTGGCTGGCTATATCAGCGACGAAAGAAAAGGCAAACTTACACGCCTTACCAACTCTGTAAAATCATTGTTGGGCAAGCAACAGAATATGTTTGAAGGACTGAATATCAGATATTTCGGTCCATCAGACGGTCATAACGTGATTGAATTGGTGTCCCTTTTGGAAGACTTGAAACGAATCAAAGGTCCAAAACTACTTCATCTAATCACAAAGAAAGGCAAAGGTTTCAAGCCAGCCGAAGAAGCAGCTACAGAGTGGCATGCTCCAGGCAAGTTTGACGTTGAAACTGGAGAAAAGATCAAGGCAGTCCAGACAGATCAGCCACCTTTGTTCCAGGATGTGTTCGGACACACATTGCTTGAATTGGCCCGAGAAAACGACAGAATCGTTGGAGTAACTCCAGCCATGCCGACAGGTTGCTCCATGACTTATATGATGCATGAGATGCCAAACCGTACGTTTGACGTAGGTATCGCAGAGGGCCACGCCGTGACTTTCTCCGCTGGTTTGGCTAAAGCAGGTATGATGCCATTCTGCAACATCTACTCTTCATTCATGCAGAGAGGTTACGACAACGTGATCCACGACGTCGCATTGCAGAAACTTAATATGGTATTCTGCCTTGACCGTGCAGGATTGGTAGGTGCTGATGGTGCGACACACCATGGTGCATTCGATATTGCAGCGTTCCGTGTGGTGCCAAACTTGACTATGGCATCTCCAATCAACGAAAGACAGCTTCGTAAACTGATGTACACCGCTCAGTTGCCAAACAAGGGACCATTCATGATCCGTTATCCACGTGGCAAGGGTGTTCAGACAGACTGGCATTGTGAACTTGAAGAATTGCCGATCGGTAAAGGTGAAAAACTTACTGATGGCGACAAAGTGGCTGTGCTTACCGTCGGACCAATCGGAAACACTGCGGCTAAAGCCATCTGTGAATTGAAAGAAGAGGGCATCAACGTCGCTCTATACAATATGATTTTCATCAAACCATTGGATGAGGATATGTTGAGAGAGATCGGATCTAAATTCAAACGTGTCATCACTGTGGAAGACGGTGTTAAAAACGGAGGATTTGGTTCAGCAGTGACTGAATTCTTCAACGACGCTGATATTCCGATGATTGTCAAACGTCTTGGTTTACCAGACAAATTTGTAGAGCATGGTACTCCAGAAGAGTTATACAAGTTGTGCGGATTAGACAAGGATTCAATCAAGCAAGAGATTAAAAACCAATACAATAAGTCATGAATATATTCAAAAGGATTTTAGCAGCATTAGGTTTATGCTCAGCAGTAGCAGCAAGTGCAGGAGAATTCACATCTCTATCTGTCACAGAGTTTGCAACAGCAATTAAGAGCGATTCTGTAGTTGTTGTAGACGTACGTACTCCAGCAGAATACAAGTCAGGTTATATTGAGAAAGCAGTGAATATTGACGTCAAGGGAGCTAATTTCCAGACAGAGGCAGCCAAGCTTGACAAAACTAAGAAAATCGCTGTTTACTGCCGTTCAGGAAAGCGCAGCAAGATGGCAGCTAACGTAATGACAGATCTAGGTTACCAGGTGATTGAGCTTAACTCAGGAATCATGGGTTGGCAGAACGCTTCAATGCCAGTGGTGAAATAGCTTAGAGTTTAGAGCTTAGAGTTTAGAGACGAGAGAATAAAGTCTAAAGAAAAGAGCTTAGAGGATTTAGAATTCTCTAAGCTCTTTTCTTTAAGCTCTTTTCTTTAAGCTCTAAGCTTTTTACTCTAAGCTATTTTCTTTAAGCTCTAAGCTAACATTATAATCTAATACCATAATTCTGTTTCAGAGTCTCCATCACAAACACACTCTGAACACGACCAATATAATCAAGTTCACCTACCTTGTGAAGAATAAACTCCTGATACTCCTTCATACCACGTACATTAACCTTCATCAAGAAGTCACAGTCTCCACTCACGTTGTAACACTCAGTCACCTCTTCCCAACTTGACACTATCTCACGAAAATTGTCAGCCAACTCACGGTTGATCTGCTTAAAGCTGACGTTGCAGTAGACGGCAAAACTTCTGTCGATTCTATCAGCGTCGATAATCGCAGTATACATCTTAATATAGCCTTCACGTTCCAAACGACGATGGCGCTCAAAAGTAGGCGTAGTGCTTAGGTGGATACGTGCGGCAAGCTCCTTATTAGTAAGTCGACTGTTCTGCTGCAACTCCTGCAAAATACGGATGTCGATATCATCCAATGTTTGTATCTGTGGCATAGTTTAGAATGTTATTCTCAAATTAACGTCGCAAAATTACATAATATTCTTAGATTATGGAATATTGGAGAAGATAAACTCAAAACATACGTATTTAGACGTAAGAAAGGCGGACATCGCTGCCCGCCTTCCTCTTTGTTTAATTCATATCTAATCTTTTGTAATCAATAATCGTCGTCGACCTTGATTACTTCATACCAAATTTCACCGTTGAAAATCACAGCCTTATACTGAACTCCACCTACGATGTAGTAAGTATTGCCGTCGATATCAATTTTCTCGTAGCCCTCTGGAATGCTCTCTACGATTGCACCTACTGGAGGAGCAACTACAACATACTCACGTGATGGAGCCATGTAAGTGTAGAATGTTCCGTAGTAGTAGTAGTAAGACACTCCGTGAACCTTAACAAGACGATACTCTGGAATAGTCGCGACACGGAATCCTGCATGTGGACGATGGATCACATACTTGTTATTTACATAACGATAGTAAATACCATCACGATAGTAGTAATCTCCTGTATGATGTTTGATCACATGCGACTTCTTTGTTGCCTTCTTCATTGTCACCACAGATCCGTAATGAGGCTGCTTGTGATAGTTAGAAGCAGGAGCAACTTTATGTGGCTGCAAGTGCTTGCTAGGTGAAGATGTTGACACTGGTCCACGATTCACACTATGAGGTGCTGATGCTGCTGGCTTCTGAGCCGGCTGTGTACTGCGAGCAGTATGCTCATTGCGTGCAGACGTTGTATGCGCTTTTGATGAACTGCTTGACGAAGGTGCTGCTGACACCGACGGAGAAGCTTGACGTGCTGGAGCCTCAGAACGAGCTGAAGAAGCAGGACGAGCCGAAGACTCTGAACCACTATGAGAACGCTGTGCGAAAGCGTCTGCTGAGCTGAATAGCAAACATGTTGCGATTGCAGCAAATATCAATTTAGTCTGTTTCATAATCTTTCGTTTTTTAGTTTCTGTTGCAAATGAAAAGAAAAATATTAGATTTTGTAACAGGCAAATCGTATTTTTGTGGTGAATTTTCACATTTGTTAAGTAAAATGCAGCCATTAGCAGAAAGAATGCGACCAAAGTCGCTGGAGGACTATGTTGGACAGCAGCATCTCATCGGAGAAGGTGCGGTGCTTCGTCGTATGATCGACTCTGGAAAAATCTCGTCATTCATTCTGTGGGGACCTCCGGGAGTGGGAAAAACGACTCTTGCCGGAATCATTGCAGAACAACTTCGTCTGCCTTTCTTCACTCTTAGCGCTATTTCATCTGGAGTGAAGGATATTCGTGAGGTACTGGAAAAGGCAAAACATTCTCGTGGATTCGACACTCAAGCCCCTATCCTATTCATCGACGAGATCCACCGCTTCTCTAAATCACAGCAGGACTCATTATTAAGCGCAGTGGAGAGAGGCGTGGTAACATTGATCGGTGCGACGACGGAAAACCCATCTTTTGAGGTGATCACTCCGTTGCTATCTCGCTGTCAGGTATATGTGTTGAAACCGTTGGAAAATGAAGATCTATTGCGTCTTGCCGATAAAGCAATCGCTACAGATTATGAGTTAAAGAAAAGGAAGGTCGAATTAAAGGAGACCAATGCCCTACTCCGTTTCTCTGGTGGCGACGCGAGAAAAATGCTCAACATCATTGATCTCGTATGCAACGCGGAGCAGGATAAGGAGACAGTGCAGCTTACCGACGACTTGATTACCATCCGTCTACAGCAGAATCCAAGTGCATATGATAAGAATGGCGAGCTTCACTACGATATCATCTCTGCTTTTATAAAGAGTATTCGTGGATCAGATCCCGACGCTGCTATCTACTGGCTTGGTCGAATGGTGGCTGGAGGTGAAGATCCGAAGTTTATCGCCCGCCGACTTGTTATTTCTGCAGCTGAAGATATTGGTCTTGCCAATCCAAACGCTTTGCTTCTTGCTAACGCAGCATTTGACGCAATTCAGAAGATCGGTTGGCCAGAGGGTAGAATTGTCTTGGCTGAGGCAACAATATACCTTGCAACTAGTCCGAAGAGTAACTCTGCCTATAAAGCAATCGGTGCGGCACTAGATATGGTACAGAAGACGGGGGATTTGCCTGTGCCTCTTAACATCCGTAATGCTCCGACTAAACTGATGGAGCAGATGGGTTACGGTGCTGAATACCGTTATCCACACGATTATCCAGGTCACTTCTACGCCCAGCAATACATGCCAGACGCCATCTCCGGAGTTCAGCTTTGGAGTGGTGGCGACAGTGCAGCGGAAGCTAAAATGAAGGAGCAGATGACAAGGTTGTGGGGAGACTTTAAGAAATACTAAATTATAAATGCTAAATGCAAAATAAAAAACGGATCGTTTTCACGATCCGTTTTTTATTAAAGAGATTCATCAACCATGACAATCTTGAACAGCGTCTTTCCACCTCCGTTGAAAGACAAATACTGCACTCCATCAATTATAAAGTATACTTCTCCTTCTACCTCAACTCTTTCGGCTCCTCTAGGAATCCACTCTACAATCGCATTTTTAGGCGGAGCGACTACTTCATAATAGTCAGCTGAAGTGTTGTGAGTGTAGAATGTACCATAATAATAGTAGTAGCTAGTTCCATCCAACACATACTCTCGACGCCCTGAAGGAAGCCCAGGTACACGGAACCCTATATAAGGCTCACTAATCACATACTTGTCCTTGTCGTGGAAATAGAACACTCCATCCTTAAAATAGAAATCTCCCGACGGATGCTGAATAGTAAATGACTTTCTTGTAGCCTGACGTTCAGACACCTCTGCACCGTAATGAAGCCTCAGCCGAACCGAATAATAAGCAAGCAGTGACTGCCGCAAACATCCATTTTTTCTGTTTCATAACCGTCTGTTTTAAGATAATTTGACTATACAAATAAAGTAATTTTCTAAGACACGATTTCGATTTAACACTTTTTCAACTAAATTTTCTACACATCACAACTAAAAAGTGCAACATTCTTACAATTTCATTTAAAATTCATAAAATCCCAATGAGACAGAAGCATTAGGATATCTCTTTGCTTAAAAAACAAAGACGGGAATTATGATATGAACCCCTAAAGTTAGACAAAAAACTTTAGGGGTTAAATTATGAGCAAAAAGCAAGAGAGCGGAAAGCACGGGAAGAAGGAGTTGCAGAAATATATGCGACTACTTAAGAAAGGCGAAAGCGTGAACACGA
>JAZUGF010000088.1:0-24677 GCA_045641065.1 Paludibacteraceae bacterium
GTTTTGATACACCCTCTTAATTTTTATAACATTACTTCTATCTTCTCTCAATCTCCTCAAAAGTCTGAGCAACCAAATAAAGATGACCTTGATTTTGCAATGACAACTCAATTGCCTTATTCACTGCCGATTCAGCTCTACCATATAGAGCGACGGTGCCCTCCTCACGAACGTAATAATCCCAAGCAGAATCTCCACTACCCATTACGGCCTTATTAGAAATAATCTGGAAGCCTTCCTTCTGACAGTAGAATGGAGAATGTCCATCGTTGAAATTATCGTTGAAGAAAATAATCTTACCGTCGCGAACTACACAATATCTCTTCAAAACTGATAGTACATACGCATCTTTGAATGATGAGTTAGGATCTACCCTATCATATTCATCGTATGAACATAGATAAGAGAATGATTGCGAAGCAAAGAAATAATTTCTGTCAGACATCTCAAATAAATCAGTTTTTGACGATGGATAGTTATAGCAAGTCAATCCAGCAAAGTTTGTCTTAGAATCAGCTGATGCCATCTCACTTGTCACTCTGCTTGTGAAACGAGATGAATCATCTTTCTTCAAAACAACATCCTTGTTATCTTCATTAACAGGTCTATCCTGATTCTTACCACTTGTATTCTTGATGATTTCGTTAATCAAAGAGTTAAGTGCACCAATACTACTATCCGCCAAATTCTTGAACGACATCAAATTGCCGACGTTAGCTAAAATTTTATTTAACAACTCTGGATTCTTGTTATCCAACTCTTCAAACAACTTTCTGTTGTCTGCATGTAGTTCCTCGTTATTCATATCCTTTAGTTTTTAGTTATTGTGATGTAAATATACAACTTAATTGATTCATTCAAACATCTCAAGTCGTTTTTAACCTTTATTAAAGATTTAGTCATTTTATTTTTTATTAACTTTGCATAAATTTAAAGTGATATATTAAAATTAAGAATGGGAAGCCTAAAATACACAATATTCACTCCGTTTAAAACGATGTGTTTTATACCAGATCACTATTCTGTAGTTTTGGACAATGCGGAGGATTTGGCAGAACAAGGCAATCAAGTTGATATCGTTTACTGCGACGGTAAGGGAATCCAGAATTGTATCTACAATTGCTACGGTGACAAAAAAGTTTGTAAAGCTTGTGTAAGATACCAACGTTATTTTCACAAGCATATCACTCATAAAGACAATATCACTACAAAACCTATTTCTCAGTTTCTAAAACCTGACATGGCAAATTTTGAGGAATTTGCTAAGGGATTAAAATATGAGACTATAGAAGAAATCAAAGACATCACATATAAGGGTGCTCATATTGGTTTGGCTGCAGTGTCATCATATTTGACATTAAGCAGAAACCTTGATCCACTTATTGATAACGAATTCAAGGATTTCATGAACAGATACCTTTTCATGAGTGCTAGAACAACAGACTTGGTAGAAGAAGCTATCAATCAGTTGCATCCAGATTCAGTATCATGCTTTAATGGTAGATTGATATGCAATCGTCCGATTGTTGACCTATGCATCAATAAAGGTGTGCCTTTCCAAACTTATGAGGTTGGTTATAATGAAGAAAACAGAATCACTAAAAAGATTTTCAAAAATAATTTGCCTCATGATCTAGACATCAATACCCAAATGATTAACGATTTGTGGGAATCCGAAGGTAAGAGTAAAGAGGAAAGAATAGCTATAGCAAAGAAATTCTTTGAAAAGCGTAGAAATGCAATCGTCAGCGGAGATAGAACAGCATATACGAAAAATCAAAGTATAGGATTGCTTCCAGAAGATTGGGATAACACAAAGATGAACATCTCAGTTTTCAACAGTTCTGAAGATGAGTTTGCTTCACTAGGAGAAAAATTCGCTCAATTATGCTTGTTCCCTAATCAGATAACTGGAATCAAATACATTTTTGAGAGATACAAAGACAATGAGGATATTCATTTTTATTTAAGAGTTCACCCGAACTTGACTAAAGTGAAATACAAATATCACAAAGATCTTTACGAATTGAATCACTATAAGAATGTAACTATCATTCCTGCAGATTCAAAAATCAGTACATATACATTGGTAGACAATTCTGACAAAGTGATTGTGTTTGGATCTTCTGTCGGATTTGAGGCGGCATACGCTAACAAACCTGTCATTCTTTTAGGTTGTACAATGTATCGTAATTTAGGAATTTGTCATATTGCAAATACGACAGACGAATTAGACAAATATATACTTGACAAGGATCTAAAGGCATTGGATAATACCGGTGCTTTGAAATTTGCTTATTATATTGTCAATTCAGAATTTCCACTTCCTAAGTATTTCGCTGACCATAAAAAAACTACTAAGCAAATTCTTGGTAATAAATTCATACTTACAAGAAGTGTGATTTCAAATTCGTCGTTGTCACCATACTTCAGTTACTTCTATCAAATTCTTGGAAAATTCTTATGGTCTAAATCGAATCATAGTTTTCCAACTAAGGAAAGAGAATAAAGATAATTATAAAATAAATGAGGGTGTGCCTAGCAAGACATACCCTCATTTTGGACAACTGCTATATAATCACCTTTTTTATATATACACTCTATTCTTAGTTTCATTCAAAGTCAACAAAAACAGATAACTTTCTTTTTATTATAAGTGGTTGTACATATTAACAAAAAAGAGGCGAACCATTTTTCAATGATTCGTCTCAAAATATTGTAAGTAAAAAAAGACTTACGCCTTAACTACCTTGACATTAACCTTGTAATCGTCGAAGTCAAGTTCAGTTGCACCACTGATTGAATCAACAAGTTTAACCTCGTTAGCCAATACCTGTGAAGCGATATACTGTGCGAAGTGCTCAACAGCTACGTTAACCTCTGCCTTCTTCTCAATCTCAACAAGAATCTTATCTGTAATCTCGAATCCTGAAGACTTACGGATGTTCTGAATTCTGTTGACGAACTCACGAGCGATACCCTCTTCCTTCAACTCATCTGTGATTGTAACGTCAAGCGCGATTGTGATCTGGCCGTTGTTTGCAACCAACCATCCTGGGATATCCTCAGATAGAATCTCAACGTCGCTCTTCTCAACCAATACTGAAGCTCCAGCAACATCAAGTGAATACTGTCCGTTCTTCTCAAGTTCACCAATCTGCTCCTGAGTGAACTCAGTCAACATCTGAGCTACAGTCTTCATGTTCTTACCACACTTAGGTCCAAGTTTCTTGAAGTCTGGCTTGATTCTCTTAACAAGGATTCCTGAAGCATCTGTTACGAAGTTGATTGCCTTAACGTTAACCTCGTTCATAATCAAATCCTTAACAGCCTCGATATTCTCCTGCTCGTTTGCAGCAAGGATAGGAACCATGATCTGTGTAAGTGGCTGACGTACCTTGATATTCTCCTTCTTACGAAGTGCAAGAGTCATTGAAGAGATATCCTGAGCAAGCTGCATTCTCTCCTCAAGTGTCTTGTTGATCAACTTATCATCTGCAGTTGGGAACTTAGCCAAGTGAACGCTTTCGCACTTGTCCTTACCTGTTGCAGCGTTAAGATCAAGGAATACACGGTCTGCGTAGAATGGAGAAATTGGAGCCATCAATCTTGACACTGTCTCAAGACATGTGTAAAGTGTCTGGTAAGCAGAAAGCTTATCCTTAGTCATCTCTCCACCCCAGAATCTCTTACGGCAAAGACGAACATACCAGTTAGACAAGTTATCGCAAACGAATGTAGAGATTGCACGACCTGCCTTAGTTGGCTCGTAGTCTGAATATGCAGCGTCTACATCCTTGATCAATGTATTCAAAAGTGAAATGATCCAACGGTCGATCTCCTGACGCTCGTTCATTGGAACCTCTGCCTGAGAGTAATCAAAACCGTCTACATTTGCGTATAGAGCAAAGAATGAGTATGTGTTGTAAAGTGTACCGAAGAATTTTCTTCTTACCTCGTCAACACCCTCCTCGTCGAATCTTAGGTTATCCCAAGGCGACGCGTTTGTGATCATATACCAACGTAGTGGATCTGAACCGTATTTCTCGATAGCACCGAATGGATCAACAGCGTTACCAAGACGCTTAGACATCTTGTTTCCGTTCTTATCCAATACAAGTCCGTTAGAGATAACTGCCTTAAATGCTACGCTATCCTTAACCATTGTTGAGATTGCGTGAAGTGTGAAGAACCAACCACGAGTCTGGTCAACTCCCTCAGCGATGAAGTTAGCTGGATAGAATTCACCGTTGTCTACAACATCCTTATTCTCAAATGGATAGTGCATCTGAGCGAATGGCATAGCACCTGAATCAAACCATACGTCGATTAGGTCAGTCTCTCTCTTCATTGGCTTACCGCTCTCGCTGACAAGGATAATATTGTCAACATATGGACGGTGAAGATCAATATTCTTAGGATCGTAGTTCTCTTTTGAGTAATCACCTACCTTGAAGTTTGGCCAAGGGTTAGACTTCATGAATCCAGCCTTAACTGACTTCTCAATCTCAGCCATCAACTCCTCAAGTGAACCAACACACTTCTCCTCAGCACCGTCTTCTGTTCTCCAGATTGGAAGTGGAGTACCCCAATATCTTGAACGAGATAGGTTCCAGTCGTTCAAATTCTCAAGCCACTTACCAAAACGACCTGTACCAGTTGACTCTGGCTTCCAAAGGATAGTCTTGTTTAGCTCGATCATTCTCTCTCTTGCTGCAGTCGACTTGATGAACCAGCTATCAAGTGGATAGTAAAGCACTGGTTTGTCAGTTCTCCAACAGTGAGGATAGTTGTGGACGTGCTTCTCGATCTTGAATGCCTTGTTTGTAGCCTTCATAAGCATACAAATAGCGACGTCGAGGCTCTCATCCTTATCTGTCAAGTTCTTGTCGTAAGCGTTCTTTACGAAACGGCCTTCGAACTGCTTGTACTCGTCAATATTAATATGTGTCTTAACGTACTCATCGTCAAGGTCAGCAAGCAAGTAGAACTTACCTGTCAAGTCGACAGATGGACGAAGATTTCCATTCTTGTCTAGCAACTGTAGTGGTGGAATACCTGCAGCCTTAGCCACCTTAGCATCGTCAGCACCGAATGTAGGAGCGATATGTACGATACCAGTACCGTCTTCAGTTGTAACATAATCACCAGGGATTACACGGAATGCCTGGTCAGCGTTCTCTGGAGTGATCCAAGCAAGAAGCTGCTCATACTTCATACCTACAAGATCAGTACCCTTATATTCAGCGACCACCTTGAATGGAACAAGTTTATCACCAGCCTTATAATCCTCAAATGCTACCTCAGCAGCCTTTGGATTGAAGTGTGCGTTAAGCAAAGCCTTAGCACAAACGTAAGTTGCAGGCTCACCTGTGTAAGGGTTGAAACTCTGTACTGCAACATACTCGATCTTTGGACCAACACAAAGTGCAGTATTAGAAGAAAGAGTCCAAGGAGTAGTTGTCCAAGCCAAGAAGTATGGAGTACCATGCTGAGTCATCTCTGGTTTAGGATCAAGCATCTTAAACTGAGCAACGACTGTAGTATCCTTCACGTCGCGGTAGCAACCAGGCTGATTCAACTCGTGAGATGAAAGTCCAGTACCTGCTGCTGGTGAGTATGGCTGGATTGTGTATCCCTTGTAAAGATAACCCTTCTTGTAAAGGTCCTTCAAAAGATACCAAAGAGTCTCAATATACTTGTTGTCGTAAGTGATGTATGGATTCTCAAGATCCACCCAGTAACCCATCTTGTGAGTTAGGTCAGTCCACTCCTTAGTGAACTTCATCACATTTGTACGGCAAGCGTTGTTGTAATCATCTACTGAGATCTTCTTACCAATATCCTCCTTAGTGATTCCAAGTTCCTTCTCAACACCAAGCTCTACAGGAAGTCCGTGAGTATCCCATCCAGCTTTACGCTTAACATGGAATCCCTTCATAGTCTTGTATCTGCAGAAAATATCCTTGATTGAACGAGCCATTACGTGGTGAATACCTGGCATACCGTTTGCTGAAGGTGGACCTTCAAAGAACACGAAAGTTGGATTGCCCTCTCTCTCAGAGATACTCTTATGGAAAAGGTCTTTAGCATCCCAATCCTTTAGCACCTCTTTGTTTACATCTGAGAGGTTAAAATTCGAATACTCAGTAAATTTCTTACCCATTATTATTAGATATTTCTTATTTTCATGAAAATTTTGCCCAAGTCTACAAAATGAGCAACGCAAAATTACAAAAAAAATGTATTGTAGAGCATTATTATTCGCTAAAAAGTAAATAAAGTCGTATCTTCGCATTAAATTTAATGTCCAAAATTATGGCTCATAATTGATATAGTGTCAAAATTCGAGGATTGTTAAGGGCGGAACGCCCTACCCCCCTCAGCCTTGGCGAGTCCGAAGGACGAGCCAAAATGAATAATAAGATCGGGGAATAAAGAATTTTTAATGAGTTATTAGGTAGGACCAAAATCAAACTTAAATGAGAATAGATATTTTATCCTGCGTTCCTGAGCTTCTTGAAAGCCCGCTACAGCATTCAATCATAAAGAGAGCAAGAGAAAAGGGTTTGGTGGATATCCAAATCCACAATATCCGCGACTACACGCTTAACAAGCATTTGAAGGTCGACGACGAGGCTTACGGCTACTCAGCTGGAATGGTGATGCAGATTGAGCCTATCGACAGACTTATCACGCATCTTAAGGAGCAGAGAGAATATGACGAGGTGATCTATACAAGCCCCGACGGTGAGACTTTCAACCAAAAGATCGCCAACGAAATGTCTCTCTACAACAATATCATCATCCTTTGCGGCCATTACAAAGGAATCGACCACCGTATACGTGAGCATCTGATCACTCGTGAGATCTCAGTCGGAGATTTCGTGTTGACTGGAGGTGAACTTGCGTCGCTAATCATGACAGATGCTGTTGTCCGTTTGTTGCCAGGAGCGATGAGTGATTTGGAGAGTGCGTTGACAGACTGTTTCCAGGACGATCTATTGGCTCCACCAGTCTACACTCGTCCTGCCGACTACAAAGGATGGAAAGTGCCAGATGTTCTTCTATCTGGTAATGAAAAACTTATCCGTGAGTGGGAGTACGAGCAGAGTTTGGAGAGAACAAAAAGACTTCGTCCTGATTTGTTAGGGGAATAATTTGGATTATGGAATACAATTTGGATTTCATCACATATTGCGTAGGTAATCTTTCACGACGTCTTGGACTTAGTGCGAGTGATGTATATCAGAGATTAAAATCATCTGGTATACTCTACGACTATATTGTGCCAAGCTACGATGTCCTACATACTTTCAGCAAAGAATATTTGATGGAAGATTTAACCGATTTCATGAAGGAGAAAGGAGTATTGTAATGATTGTATATCATGCATTCGTAATCAGAAAGTGCTAGATGATTGTATTACATTCAAATACAGTATTGAGCTATGACACAAGTAAAAGATGAAGCCTTTCATGCAATACTTGAAGCTAAATATGCTCGTATAATTGCAGAAATCAGTGAGATGCATAATGTGTCGATTGACACTGCACTTGATATTTTTTATAAATCAGAATTACTTCCTTTAATAGAAGAAGGAGTCGCTGATTTACATTGCAGAAGCGACAAATATTTAGCCGAAGAAATTTGGAGAGAATATCTAGAAATGCAAGAAATTTCGAACAACGAAAATCAACCATTATGAACAATGAAGGAAGACTTGAGCAAAATAATAATGAGCCAAACCAACATATCGGTGGAAACCTTTATCAAAACCTATCCAGAAGAGAAATGGCAGATCTTGACAGAGGCGACATACGAGTGCTTGAAAAAGAGGTTCACGATCAACCGTATGGAGATTCAGAGGATGGCCAGACTACTCTTGAGCAAACCAGAGCGGAACAGGTAGAGATTGCAAGATTGTTTGAGATAGCCAAGCAAAATGGCTTGTTTATCGAAAGAGAGACAATCAATAAATATGGCGACAAGCTTTGCACCAAAACTGGTGAATGCGAGATTTTCTACAACGAGAAAGAGAATGTCATTTATAAGGTAAAGGATCCGTTCGCTAAATGGGTGATCAAGGAACTTCACGCAGAAGATTTGATCTACGAACATATTGTACATAACCTTCTTTTCCCTAATACTCGCTATAAATTTATCGGTATTGCTGAAGACGAGGGAAATATTAGACTTGTGTTGACTCAACCTTTCATATCGTCTACTAATGCCCACCCAACTGATGAAGAAATTATTTATCATTTGAAGACGTTGGGATTGGAGCCAGACGGACCATATTTCTTTGGTAATGAATACGTTTCGGTCACAGACATTGGTACAGCCAGTGATAATGTTTTGAAGGGTGACAATGGTGAACTTTACTTTATTGATCCAATCATCAAATTAAAGAAGCCAGCACGCGAAGTGATTGATTTTCTTATCAATTTCACTCCAGTCGAACCTAAAGAAGAAAAATTGTCTTGGTGGAAGGCTATTTGGAAACGCTTTTTCTAATCAACTACTAATCTATCAAATTATGAAGAAACTTTTTATCGCTGCCATAACATCATTTTCAATGTTATCATGTAGCAGTGCTAGTCATAATGAACAGCGTGCTGCTGCCATGGCCGAACCAGAATATGCAGAAGAAGAGATGATTGCAGTCTCAGCGGATGCCTATGTTCCTCCACGTCCAGAAGATGCTCGTAAGCTGATTGCTACAGGAAATGTTGATATAAAGGTTAAGCCGGAGAATGTTGATTCTATTTACGACAACATCAATGCTCTCATCAGAAAGTACAATGGTTATAAGAGTTCTGAAAAACAGAATGAATTTCGCTATACAGTATCGGCTTCTATTCCGTCTGCCTCATTTGAAGTTTTCACAGATGCCTTAAGCAAGGTTGGAGGTAAAATGTCGGAAAAAAACATCAATGTACAAGACGTAACAGACCAATATACGGATCTTGTATCAGAGATCAAAAGTAAAGAGGCTGCGCTTGAGCAGTATAGAGTTTTGCTAAAACGTGCCAATAAGATTTCTGAGATTATTGAGATTCAGACAAAAATCGACTACATCCAGCAAGATTTAGACAGAATGAATGGTCGACGTGTGAATATCGACCGCAAAGTGGCGTATAGCGAAGTCAACATTGATCTTATCATCGTAAAGAAAGAAGTTGTTAAGGATGACGACGAGGACAACACACCTTCGTTTGGTTCTGAATTGATAGACTCTTTATCTGACGGATGGGCGATCATCAAGTTCTTTGTGTTGTTCTTGTTACGTTTGTGGCCATTCTTTATTTTTGGTGGAGCAGGTTATTTCTTCTACAAGAAGAGAAAAGGAGACTCTAACACTTCTTCAAAAAATAAATAGAGATTATATATCAATTGTCCAAAATAGGGTTTACAAAGGGCGGAAGCCCTTGCCCTCCCACCAACGCGAGCCCATAGGGCGAGCGTTTAGAAATAAGCGTGTTGCGACAACTCGTATATAATTATCAAAATTAATTTGTTTCTCCGCTAATTTTTATATCCGTTTCTTGCGTAAACATAAAAGAAAATTTTACTTTTGTATTAGAAACAAGAATTTAATTTCATAGAAAATGATAAGACTAAATGTATTTATTCAGGTTGAGGAGAAGAACCAGTCTGAGTTGTTGGGAATGGTAAAGGAGTTGGTTGAACTTTCTCAGGCAGAGAATGGTTGTATCGCCTACGACGTATTTGAAAGCTCTACTCGTTTTGACGTCATGATGATCTGCGAGACTTGGCAGGACAATGAGACTTTGGTGGCTCACACTCAGAGCGAGCACTACAAGAGAATCATGCCTAAGATCCACACTCTTGGTACTTTCAAGACTGAAAAGTTTGAGTTCTAATTACAAGATTTTCAATATCGGCAGGCACAATCGCCTGCCTTTTTTTGTTTAATGGACAATTTGCATAAAGTTTTTATATCTTACGGAACAAACATGGGCAACCGACGTCGCATGATCGAATATGCCCTTATCCTTTGTTCGGATCTTATCGGCAAGGCTGTCGCTTTGTCTGAAATTCGTGCATCTATGCCAGTCGGTTATGATTCCGACCACGAATATCTAAATGGAGTATTCTTATTTGAAACAAGACTTGAGATTGATGACATCTTGGCACGTTGTATGGCAATAGAACGTGAGTTGGGAAGAGTAAGAACTCCAGGGGCTGGTTACGAGGATCGTCCTATGGATCTTGATATCCTTTTCTACGACGACGCGATTATTGAGAAAGAGAATTTGTCTATTCCCCACCCTCGTATGCATCAACGTCGCTTCGTGCTTGAACCAATGTGCGACATTGCTCCAGATTTCGTCCATCCTGTTCTTAAACGAACAATGAGGGAGTTGCTTGATGAATTAAATGCAAATTAAATCAAAAACGAGGCACCCCGTAGGGACGGGGCATGCCCCGTCTTTACAAAATTTATGAATATTACAGAGACTACATTAGGATATATCGAGTGGAACGGCTGCTACCTTATGCTCTACCGCAATAAGAAAGAGAACGATCCCAACGAAGGGAAATGGATCGGTATAGGAGGTCATATAGAAGACGGTGAAACTCCTGATGATTGCTTTGTAAGGGAAGTTCGTGAGGAGACGGGAATTATCCTTAACAACTTCACAAAACGAGGTGTGATAGACTTCATCTCCGACTCAGCAGAGAATGAACGTATGCATCTCTACACAGCCACCATCGACTCTCCAGAATTCGGAGACTGCAATGAAGGTGAACTTAAATGGATTCCAAAAGATGAAATTCTAAATCTAAATCTATGGGAAGGTGACAAACACTTCCTAATCCCTTTAATCAACGGAGAATCCGATATCCATATGAGATTGATTTATGAAGGTTGGGAATTAAAAGAAATTCAAAAATAATTTAAAATAAAAAACGGGGACATGCCCCGTTTATACAATATCAATATTTGACTATTCCTTATTTTACTTCAGCAAAATATTTTGATCTTAAATCCAAAATCTGCTGATCTCCAGTCAATTCAACATTTGCAATTTGTCTGATATCCTGCGACGATGCTGCAATCTTGACTGTGTATTTTCCTGGATCAATCACCCAATGATTCTCATTGTAGTATCCAAACTGAGATGGTGTCATTGTGAATGTCACTGTCTTTGTTTCATCTGGATTTAGTGAGACGCGAGCAAATCCTTGCAACTGAATTGGACGGATATTCTTGTTTCCATCTGCTGGACTCAAATATAGCTGAACAATCTCGTCGCCAGCAACCTTTCCTGTATTCTTCACGTCGACACTGATTGTTATTATCTCAGAGTTTGTAGCAACTGCTGAATCAACCTTGACATTTGAATACTCAAATGTAGTATAGCTCAAACCATAACCGAATGGATATGCGACGCGATCATCTTTCTCAACTGATCTGTTGTAGCAGATTGCCTCGTTAATCTCTGTATTTGGATAACTTACACTCAACTTTCCTGAAGGATTAACCTTACCGTAGATGATATCAGCGACGGCATTTCCACCCTCCTCACCAGGATACCATGCTTGGATAACCGCAGCACATTTATCTGCCAAACCACTGATAATCTGAGCACGTCCACCAAACATCACAAGCACAACTGGTTTTCCTGTAGCAATAAGTTTCTCAACAAACTCCTCCTGCTTACCTGGCAAACGTAATGTCTTTCTATCACGGTTCTCTCCACATAGCATCACATTCTCTCCTACTGCAGCCACGATAACATCGCTCTCTGCTGCAATCTTCAATGCTTCTTCAAGATTAGCTTCCTCTCCAGAATCAATCTTACGGTTCTGAATATCCTGCATATATGCGACGCGTGGATCTCCACCCTGCTCTACTACTGTCTCAACAACCTCTGTCCAATCGCAGCCACGGCTATATTTCAACGAGTATCCGTCAGGAATATTCGCCTCCATACCGTCTTTTAGTTTGACGATCTTCGGATTCAAATCGTTCTCGATCTCCTTCTTCCAGAAATAACGCATTGAATGATAAGAATAATCTCCAAGCATAGCCCACATTGAATTGGCATTTGGTCCAACCAACGCAATCTTAGATGGTTTACTCAATGGCAATACTCCGTTGTTCTTAAGCATCACAACTGATTGTGTAGCCAATTTATATGCTGTCTGACGATTATCCTTTGAATCCCACTCGATGTGTCCAGCCTCGTATAGTTTTGGATTCTCATCAAGCAAACCAAGTTGAGCCTTATGCTTCAACACTCTCTTGACAGCAGTCTCGAATGTTTCCTGGCTTACTAAGCCTTTCTCCATTGCGTCTGGCAAGAACTTGTAACTCTTTCCTTCTGGGAAATCACAATCGTTACCAGCATTCAAAGCTTTAGCTGCACGCATAGTAGAATCAAGTTTATCATCGATCTGTTCGATTGAACTGTAATCGCTGACCATGATTCCATCAAAGTGAAGATAATCACGTAGGATTCCCTGCTGCAAATATCTGTTTGCCACACATTTAACAGTATCAAATGTATGATAACCAGTCATCACCACCTTGCTATCTGCCAAACGGACAATAGCCTCGTGAGGAAGTAGAATCTCCTCCATCAACTCTTTCTTATCAGCATTACCACCACCACCGTAACCAAGGAAATGTTTTGAGCAAGCAGCAACACCTTGCTTCAAATCTCCGTGTTGCAAACCTTTCACGAATGCCACTCCCATAGCTGCTGAAAGGTATCCATCCTCACCATACGACTCCTCCAAACGGTTGAATGATGGATTTCTCACCACGTCGACCATAGGAGAAAGAGCCTGCATACCTCCAACCTTACGTAGGTCAGAAGCTGTCTCGTATGTTTTCTTCTCTGCTAATTCTGTATTGAATGAACAAGCAAGACCAATCTGCTGAGGGTAAACAGTAGCGTCGTAACCATTGATTCCACTCAACACCTCCTCGTGAAGCAACGCTGGAATACCAGACGGAGTGTTGTGGATCAACCAATCCTGCATCTGGGCAACCATGTCGCGAACCTCATCCGGAGACTTGCGTAGATTCATTGTAAACTGTGAAAAATGGCCGATACCGTTAGGAATCAAACGTCGGCACAACGCAGTATCAATCTTATCGTTCTCATCGAAGAACTGCGTCATATATATACTCTTAAGCTGAGCCAAACGCTCCTCTTGAGTCATATTCTTATAAATACGGTCAATTTTCTGATCAACTGTCTCTGTCGGTTTAGTCGTACAACCAGTCATGATCAAAGCGGAAAGACCAGCCGCTAAAATCCCTTTTTTGCTCATCTATCTAAATTATCAAAAAAAGACGGGGACATGCCCCGTCTCTACAAATATTACTTCTTCAAAATAGCCACAAGACCAGCGATATCAACCAACTGCTGCTCTCCAGTAGCCATATTCTTTAGCATCACCTTATTCTCAGCCATCTCAGTCTCACCTACGATTGCAACGTAAGGGATAGCCTTATTGTCGGCGTAGCTCATCTGCTTCTTCATCTTTACTGGTTCTGGATAGATCTCAGCTGAGATACCGTTGTTGCGAACCTCCTTTAAGAAATTCAAAGCGAAATTGAACTCGTTCTCTCCAAATGTAGCGAAAAGAACCTGAGTCGACGCAAGCAACTCCTGTGGATAAAGTTCAAGCTGATTCAAAACATCGTAGATACGGTCAGCACCGAATGAAATTCCAACACCAGACATTCCGTCAAGACCGAATACACCAGTCAAGTTATCGTAGCGTCCTCCACCTGTGATTGAACCGATAACCACGTCTTTAGCCTTAACCTCGAAGATTGCACCAGTATAGTAGTTCAAACCACGAGCCAAAGTCAAATCGATCTCAACCTCTGTAGCGACGTTAAGCATCTTAACATATTTAAGGATAGTACGAAGTTCCTCTACACCATTCAAACCAACCTCACTTGTCTTCAACACCTCAGCAATGACATTAAGTTTCTCCTCATTGCTTCCTGTCATATTGATGATAGGCTGTAGCTTCTGGATACCATCCTCGCTAACACCCTTCTCTCTCAACTCAGCGTTTACATTATCAACGCCGATCTTATCAAGTTTATCGATTGCAACTGTGATATCAACCAACTTGTCTGCCTCGCCGATAACCTCTGCAATACCAGAAAGGATCTTACGGTTGTTGATCTTCAAAACAACGTTGATCTTTAGACGACGGTAAACCTCATCAACAATCTGAATCAACTCAACCTCGTTAAGCAATGAGTCAGAGCCTACAACATCCACGTCGCACTGATAGAACTCACGATATCTACCCTTCTGAGGCTTATCGGCACGCCAAACTGGCTGAATCTGGAATCTCTTGAATGGGAAAGACAAATTACCACGGTTCATCACAACGTAACGAGCGAATGGCACAGTCAAATCGTAACGAAGCCCCTTGTCGCTGATATGCTTAAGAACCTTAACGCTGTTAGCAGACTCAAGTTCGCTTCTATCAACGTCAGCCAAGAAATCGCCAGAGTTTAGAATCTTGAAAAGAAGTTTATCTCCCTCTTCACCATACTTTCCCATCAAAGTCGATAGGTTCTCCATTGCAGGAGTCTCAATCTGAGAAAAACCGTAAAGACGGAATACACTCTTAATCGTGTCGAAAATATAGTTTCTTCTCGCCATCTCAATTGGCGAAAAATCACGTGTACCTTTAGGAATAGAAGGTTTGCAAACTGCCATATCTATGGAAAATTTATGCGATTTTAAAATTTTCTGCAAAATTACAGAATTTTAGATATAATTCATAATTCGCAATTCATTATTCGTGATCAAAGATTCATTATTTCAGAATTACACAATTAGCATAAAAAAATAGTTATATATTTGCATTATGAATTAACATAATGTTTTAGTCAAAATTAGATAAGATGAATAGTAGCAATACAGAATCTAGAAAAGGTGAAATTATCCTTTATCAGCCTAATGAAAGTTTGAAGTTGGAAGTTCAAATTGAGAATGAAACGGTCTGGTTAACACAACAACAAATTGCAGATTTGTTTGGAGTTAAACAACCTGCCATTTCAAAACATCTTAACAATATTTTCAAAGAAGGAGAATTAAAAAAAGATTCAGTTCATTCCATTTTGGAATATACTGCGGCAGACGGTAAAAACTATAAAACACAATTTTACAACTTAGACGCCATACTATCCGTCGGTTATCGAGTCAACAGCAAAAATGCGACACAATTCCGTCAATGGGCCAACAAAATTCTAAAAGACTATCTTCTTAATGGTTATTCTATTAATCGTCAGTTAGTGGCTTTACAGGAACGCACAGATGAACGTTTTTCCAAAATTGAACAAAGACTTGATGTTCATCAGCAACAGATAGAATTCTTTATTCGCACAAACTTGCCTCCACACGAAGGTTGTGTCTTTGAAGGACACCTGCTTGAAGGAAGAGAAGTAGCGGAACAAATAATCAAAAGTGCAAAATCTGAGGTTATTCTTATTGACACTTATGTCGGTCCAGACACTCTTCATATTCTGGAAGCAAGATCGTCCAATGTAACAGCAACTATTTACACAGAAAAGGTAAGCAATAATATCCTAACCTTACAAAAAGTGCATGATGTTGAATATGGAGAAAGTCGTCATATTAACATCTATCAATATAAAACTAATTTTCACGACCGTTTCTTAATCATAGACGACATAGTCTATCATTTTGGAGCATCATTAAAGGATTTAGGCAAACGTCTTTTTGCATTTGACATAATTCATCTTCCAAAGGATTTGATACTGGGAGAAGTGTTGTAATCCAAATCATGAGATCATTAGCAGTTTATGGAATTCCATAAACACTTTATGATCTTCCAGGCAAAAAAAAACCTCGGGGAAATCCTCGAGGCTAACGAATGTTAAATTTCTCAATCAAACACCGCAAAAACAAACACTATTATGAAAAAGTATCTTCACTTTTACTGATTGCAAAGGTATGGGATATATGAATATCCACCAAATAAATTATACAATTGCCCTTAAAAAATAGACAAACGGCTAAATTTTACCGAACAATCATATCATCACTTTGTTCCTTATTGATATTATTGTCCAGACCTTTCATCATTTTATACCATCTGAAATGGAATAAAATGGCTGCTAAAGTAAGACCAAAAATGAATCCTGTCCATACTCCTTCTGCTCCCCAGCCTCTTACAAAGCCGAGATAATAGCCGACAGGAAGGTTGACCAAAAGATATGAAACAAACGCACAATACATTGTATATTTGACGTCGGTAAGTCCATTCAATATTCCGATTCCTACACATTGTAATCCATCTGACACCTGATAGATACCAGCCAACACAAGAATCGAAGCAGTTTGATTGATCACCAATGGATCAACTGAGAAGAATCCTGTAATCTCATATCTATAGATGATAATCAACGCTCCCATGATGAAGTTGTTAAGGAAAGCAAGATGGATCGACGCGTTGGCTGCCATACAAACAGCTTTATAATCTTTTCTTCCGTATTGATGGCTGACACGGATTGTTGTTGCAGCTCCGATTCCCAAGACTATCATAAACACCATGTGTCCAACAGATGATGCAATCTGATTTGAAGCCAATGGAACCGCTCCTAACCATCCTACCATGATTCCACTGAAAGCGAATGCTGTCACCTCTACTGTGCTGCGGAGAGAAATTGGAATGCCGACTTTGAATAGTTCTGCTAAATGTGATTTTGAGAAATATTCATTACACATTCCTTTTATGTATCTTCTCCATTCCTCCTTATATAACATTACTGCCAAAATTGCGAATGGTGATAATGCTCGAGATAAAAATGTAGAAATCGCAGCACCGTCGACCCCTAATTCTGGGAAACCTCCTTTTCCATAGATCAATAAATAATTGAATACTATATTAACAACATTGGAAATCAATGTGATAACCATTGCGACGGAAGTATTACCGAGTGCGGCAAGAAACTGTCGGAAGCCTTCGAAGAAAATGACAGGCAAAAAACTTGCTGCTACAATCAAAAAATAATTCTTAGCAAGACTACAAACTGCTGGATCTTGTCCGAATCGTTCAAGATTGAAGTAAGCCACACCAAGTATCGCAAGTATCGCAACAGACACAATCACACATTGCACAAGTCCATTCTGAAGATACTTTGTCACCTCCTCATGGTCGTGATTAACATATTTATATGCAGTCAACGGTGTAATGCTCTGTAATATTGTCATTGAAGCAACCAAAGCTATCACCAAAACTGAATTGGCAAAAGCCACAGCCGCAAGTTCAACAGTACCGAGTGCACCTACCATCTTCACGTCGGCAAACTGAACAACAGCTCCTCCCAATTGTGCGAACATAATCGGAAGTGCGACTTTCAAATTTCGTCTGTAAAACGGTAAATATTCCTTGAATGAAGCCATTTATAATTCTTTTTCCAAAACTGGTGCAAAGATAATCCAAATCATTCATCATTAATCATCCTGTATAAAAAAAGAGGACACCCGATTACACATCGAATGTCCTCAACAAACACACAAATGAAAACTTAATTTAATTTCTTACAATCAATTTTTCGAAAATAATATCACCCGACTTCGTTGTTGCTTTAACAAAATAACAACCTTCAGGCAATGTAGAAATATTTACTTTAGTAGAATTAGTCTTAATTACAACTTCTGATAGGGTATTGACAACCTCAATACTTTTGATTTCGTCGTCTGAGACAATATCGAATTCTCCAGATGCTGGATTAGGAACGATTACCAAAGAACTCTTTATATTGATATTATCGACATCCGTCTCGACACATTTCTTTTGCTGCAAGATATTTGTCGACGCTAACACTTTACCTGTCGACTTACAGATAGTCAAGATTCCAGCTTCGTCAGCATTATCTTTTAGATTCCACATGAATGAACCAGAGTCTGTGATATCATTAGTCAATTCTTCAGCAGATGTTCCAGTCGGGAACATATAATTGATATTCACATTCTCTGCTGCTTTGATATACAAACGCATCTTTGATGTCTGAACAGGTGAGAAAGATGCAGAATATTTCTTACCGATTGTTGTGCCTTCAAGCACAGTCTCCCATTTACCAGCCTTATCTACCTGAATCTCAAATTCAGAGATCGCACCGTATTTCTCAAACTCATCAATCTGAACACCAGCAACAACCTGAGTGCCAGACAAATTCACCTGTAGCCATGATCCGGCAAAGCCATCTTTACCTTCCAATGCACCCCAACGACTGCTCTCTCCATTCTTTCCGTCGTCTGTCAACGCATTGCTTGCAGCCCACTTGAATGAGCCACCTTCACTCCACTCGCTCGAAGCTGTAGCATCTGATGGAGTAATCTTTTCTCCGTTCTTACCAGTGTTCCACATCAACTTGAACGACTTGGTAGTCTCACCTGTCATTGTCCAAGAGATTTCATTCGACTTGCCAGCACAGAGATTTTCTATACCTTCCATATTGAAAGCAAACTCAGGATCTGGTTCTGGTGCACTTCCACCATTGCCACAATCAACTTCTGACATATCAATCTTGTGTCCAGCCCACGCCTTCTTCCAAGAATCAGCATCTCCGTTTACTGTGCTTGTACGGATATTCGTATTTGCTTCCTGTCCATACAAGAATTTATTGATAAATGCCTGAGCAGCACTGTTTTGCTTAGAAGATGCCTGACAATGCGAATGACCACCTTCAATCACATAACCAAATCGTTCGTCAATTCCCATTGCTTTCCAAACCTCTTCAGCCGCACGCAATGAAATATAACCTGATTTATCTCCAAGCCATACATAATCAGGATTACCGAATGCTAAAAATGCACGTGGTGCAATCATAGCAATCAACTCATGATGGTCATACGGAATCTTTGATGTCTTACCATTGAAATTAGTTTTGAACGACGACATGAACCAATCATAATTGGTATTGGAGATTCCCTCCACATCGCTACCAATCTGCTCACTCACTCTCCATGAGTTGATTCCACCTCCACCCGACTCTTGTGCAATAGTCAAAGCAATACGCTCATCGAAGGCTCCTGCGAACAATGCCATTTTACCTGCATAAGAGCAACCAGTGACAGCGATATGACCTAAGTCTGCATGAATCTGATCTTTAACAATCTCAAGGCCATCAATCAAACGGCTGATACCCCACGACCAAGCACAGTAATCTCCTTTATGGAAAGAATTAGGATAAAACTGGAAGAACGGGTCATTTTGACTCTTTCCGCCACCACCGAAACCACTGTTGTACTCAGCGATCTGAGTATGAGTGAAAGGTACCTGGATACATTTAGAGAACAAGTTGGATGATAAACTACCAGTGTTGCCATCCATACCGATAACAATCGGATGAGGACCAGACCCACTTGGCACGCTAATCTTAGCAGTAAGTTTCAAAGTCTTACCAGCATTCTTAACAGTTACAGTAAGAGTACCACCTGAATAAGTAGCATCTACACTTTCAAAAGCTGGTTTGTCGCCAATCTCATAATGTTCAATCTCTCTTTTGATTTCATTACGACGTTGGCTCCACTGGCAGAAACTCTCAACCACACCACTACCATCAGAAAACTCAAATGGATTAGGGAAACCTTGAATAGTAGGACACTGTGCTGCAGAAGGGAAAGCAGGATCAGGATACTCAGCTCCGGTATTCTCTACCGGATATGATAGTGGAACTTCTGCCATTGCAGCAGAAGTTGCCGCCATCATTAATAATGTGTTAATAAATTTCATAAATAATGTGTTATTAATGAGTTTTTAGAGTATGTTATTAGAGTAATTATGAGTCTTTGTTTTCCGATGCCAAAATTAGAAAAGTAAAAAATGACAGGTGTAACATCGGCTATTTATTTGCTGATGCCACACTTATTTTGACTGATTAATCCTAATTATTACCGAATAATCCTAATCGTGATGTAATAATTAAAGAATTAGATTAGAAGTTCCATGTTTCAAGTTTCAAGGTCAGGTTTCAAGTTTAAGTGTAATCCATCGTCGGAATGCACCGACAATTACGAATTAGGCATTATTAATTACGAATTTACTCCGAGTCCAAACAATGCGAAATCTCCCTTTGTTGGATCATCAGGAAAAATGGACTTCATATAATTAGTAATTTCACGAGCAGTAGTGATATCGGCAGAATTACGTTGAGTAATCCCCATTTCCCTACCCTGCTGATGCACGTGAGTATCAAGCGGAATAAGAAGTTTGCGTTTATCAAGGCTTTTCCAGATTCCAAAATCCACGATTCCATCATCACGTACAAGCCAACGAAGCATCATAGCCACTCGTTTTGCCGCAGATTTCGTAGTGCTAACAGGGATTCCTTTTACACCGTCAAATAGTCTTCGCAGTGAGATAGAATAGTCATCAGACTCTTTATCAATACATTGCTCCATATCCTCATATTTAGAATACAAAGAATATAGACCAGCACAAATATCGTGGAAATCACCCCAAGTATAGAATCGATAAAGACGAGCATCTGAATTTTCATACTGTTTCCAATCTCCATTCATAATATAATTGTACGGAGCACCATTGAATAGCGAATCCAATGTCTCAGCACACTTAATAATCTGCTTTCTATTTCCGAACGCCACCCACTGAGTGAGGAAAGCAGACACCTCTATATCTCGCTTTTGAGTGTAACGATGAGGAAATTGTACAGGATCATTCGGAATGAAGTCGACTGTATTATATTTATTCGCAAGTTCAATGATTTTGGCTTTCATATCTCTTCTTATATATCACTCAAATATCATTATTTAGTATTCCAATTTAGAATACAAATACGACAATCTATAGATATTATAAATCGTGAGCGACGGTTCATTACTCAACAGATTTTTCTCCATCAATGTTCTGCAATGACGGAATGGAAATCTTATCAACCACGAGAATGGATATGGACGTAGTTTCTCATATAATTGCAGCAAACGAGATGTTGGAAGAAGCAAATCACGATGTTCAATCAAATTATCAATCGCCACACGTGTCTTATTCAAAAATTGCTCACTTGTATCTCCGTTGTCGTGATAAACTGGATTATCAATCTTCACAATTCTATAACCTGCATTTCTTAGATCTGCTCCAAACTGAGTATCTTCATGTCCGTATTTAGAGAACACTTCGTTGAATCGTACTTTTTGGAAAACAGATGCTGGCAAAAAGAAGTTGAGTGAAATGAACTGCGTTTGCTTCACTTCATATTTCATTCCATATCGATAACGAAGTGGAGACATCTTCACCGGACCATTTTCACGGAATGTCATACCTCCGCAAAGCACCCCGTCGTCTACTTTATTATTGATATATCTCTTTAAGAAATCAAAATCTACAGGATAAACATCAGCGTCTAAGAAAAGTAAATAGTTTCCTTTAGCAACGTCGGCAAGATGATTTCTATTTTTTGCGATTCCAATATTATCTTTCAATTCAATGACTCTACAATACGCGAGGTCATTTATTGCCCTATTCCTTTCAATAATATCTGAATTAGTCGATGCGTCGTCCATAACAATGACCTCAGCATCGATAGATTCTGAAGAAATCTGTCGGGATAGCCAAGAGCAGAGAGCGACACACTCGCAATTATGAGTTGGAATAAGAATTGAAATCATAAATTATGAAAAGCTAAATTCTAACTACAAAATTAAGAAAAAAGGAGACGTTGCAAGCAACGTCTCCTATAAATTGTAATGAATAAAATCTTAAGCCTTTGTGTTCAAAGTCTTGATTAGATTAACAGCCTGAGTTAACTTATTAGCCAAATCAGTTGTACCCTGCTTGTCAGAGGCAGTAAGCTTAGAAATCACGTCAGCAACACCAGTACACTGGCTTAGATTGATTGCTGATGCGATCTGAGAAGCAAAAGATGCTCCCTCGCTGTTAGCAGCTGATGAAGATGAAGCAAGTTTGCTCTTCAACAAATATGTAGAGAAGATAGTAGCAAGACTCTTTGCATCAACTTTACCGTTAAGAAGCTTTACTGCCGCTGAAATGTTATCCTTATTACTTACGACAGTCTTGAAAATGTTTAATAATCCCATGTCAGTTTGTATTTAATTCATGTTAGCTAAATACAAATTAAATGAATTATTGGCTTTTCACAAAACAAATAAAGTATAAAGAATACTAAATTAGGCTTACAAACATAAATTCAGCAACATTGTATGAATTCAATGTGTTATTTAGGAGATCATATACGACTTGACCCAAATGCCTTTTTATTTTGACGCTCGCCCTTAACAATCCTCATCTGGAGTCAGATGCTATATAATTACCGTTATTTAAGCCATCGACTTAATTAGATTGACGGCCTTCTTTAGTTGATTGTATAGCTCAGAAGATTCATTATTTTCTTTAAGTTTAGAAAGAATCCCCTTCATATCAGAACACTGATTTAAGCTAACCACAGAATCCACTTGTTGGGCAAAAGATGCAGCTTGAGTTTTGGCATCGGAATAGGTTGATGACAATTTGCTTGTAAATAAATACGTAGCATAAATTGAGGCTAAATTTTTAGCGTCTACTTTTCCATCAATAAGTTTAGACGCCTCGGCAATGATATCACGTTTGCCAATTAACGACTTAAAAAAATCAGAAATTCCCATGTTTGTTTAAATCAATGTTTGTTAAATCTTGAAATATATTTATCTTTCTGAAATTTAGAAAAATACAATTATTAAATAATATTAATTCTCAAATCAAAGCTGATGTTTAAAGTCTATTATTCCTAGAAAGACGTAGCACAACATTATTATATATCTCAAGAAATAAGAAAAAAGTCTTAATTTTGCATTTGAATCATACAAAAATTGGTAAGATGTTTGCATCAGTTATAATGTGTACATATAATAGAGATAAGTATATCTACAATGTATTAAAAAGCATTGCAGACAATAAAATCTCTAAAGATCAATATGAAATTGTATTGGTCAACAACAACAGTAACGATAATACAGAAGCTGAATGCAATCGCTTTACAACTGACTTTCCAGATGTAAAATTCAGATATTTCATTGAGCGTAATCAAGGATTGTCATACGCACGCAACCGAGGTATACAGGAAGCTTATGGAGATTTATTAGTTTATGTAGATGATGATGCTCTAATCAACAATGAATATCTACAGACTTACATCACATTCTTTGAGGAGCATCCTGAGATAGATGCTGCAGGAGGTCCAATCATCCCAAAATATGAGACTGAAGAACCTTCATGGATGTCAACTTTCACAAGGCAGTTGATCACTGGCAAGCTATATTTGGGAGATAAAGTTCGTGAATTTCCATCACAGTCATTTCCAGGTGGAGGAAATGCCGCATATAGAAAATCGGTATTTGACAAAGTCGGATTGTTTAATGTAGAGTTAGGAAGAAAAGGAGATAGTCTGATTGGAGCAGAAGAGAAAGATATCTTTGACAAGATGACTACATTAGGAATGAGATTCTTCTATCTACCTAATGCCATTCTATATCATCTTATCCCAGAAAAGAAACTTACTAAAGAGTATTTTGATAAGTTGACCTACTCTATCGGGAAAAGTGAGAGAATCAGAACAAAGAATATTTCAACGTTGAAATATTTGAAACGACTAGTGATGGAAGGAGTAAAATGGGCAGCATCAATTGTGTTGTGTGCTTATCATACAATAAAATTATCGCCTAAAAAAGGAATCAAGTTGTTGCAGTTCAGATGGAATGTCAGTAAAGGATTGCTTGGATTCTAAAGAACGATTAGATATTAAATGCGTTATAGACAACATCAAAAAAACTATTTAATATTTTCTTCAAAAAAAATCCATTTTTCCGCACCAACATTCATTTTTTTTATAAATTTGCATTGTATAACAATCTAAAACGAAACGCCTATTGATAGAACATATACTCGTAAAATAAGTTTAATCAGCCGATAGTAATACCGGTGTAAATGTAGTAGTATATGATTCAAAAAATCGGTTTAACAACTGACAAAGAGTTGCAACTAGCCCAGTGCAAAGCTGAGGTTTATGCCTACATCATGCAACTTACTCACGATTCAGACCTTGCTGATGACATCTTTCAGGAAGTATCAATCCGTGTATTAACAAAAATCCGTAATGGTGAATATCACGACAACGGCAAATTTGCTGGTTGGGTGAAGACTATCGCACACAATATGGTCATAGACTATATGCGTACGTCAAAGAATGATTGCGTCTACAATGACGACCTAATCAACGAAGATGCTGCATTTGATGATTGCGAGGAGGATTTGATTGTAAAAGAGCAGATTAGAGAAACTCTACACCGTCTAATCAACAAGCTTCCAAAGCCACAAACTGAGATCATCAAGATGCACTACTTTGAGGATTTGAGTTTCAACGAGATCGCAGAGAAGAAGAAAATCAGCATCAACACTGCCCTTGGACGCGCTAGATATGCGTTGATCAACCTTCGTGAGATGATCAAGGAGAACAATATTATTTTGTACGCTTAATAAGTGGATTCCTTGTCAATCAAAATCAACTAGATGTTTAACTTCTAATACTGAATGCCTATGAGAAAACGTATACTCAGATAATTTTTGATGTTATTGTAAAGAACATATTAAATACATCATTTATATACGCTCGCCCTACGGGC
>JAZUGF010000089.1:0-32663 GCA_045641065.1 Paludibacteraceae bacterium
TGATCAAAGAGAGGTAAAGGTGAAAACTTACAAAAAAGAAGATCATTGCAGCCCTAGGGCTGCAATGATCTTCTAAAAAGTTTTAACTTTGTCCTAATAAAACTAAGTAAAAATCTGTAACGGTTATTTAGGACTAGTCAATTCTATTCCCGTTTTATTCTTTGGAAATGTATGCCCAATCCTCATCTGCCATCTTCGTAAGAATACTAATGATAGTATCGTCAATCTTTTTGTTCCAATCTTCAGAATTTTTGTTTTTGTCTAAGATATCTCCGTTGTCATCCTTTAGTTCTAGGAAATTTCCTAATGTTCCAGAAGTTGGGAAGAAAACACCAAAACCTTTACAGTATTTGTTATCAAGCTTTGTTGTATAGATATAATAACATGGACCTTCGTTTTCTACATCTGCCAAACATGCGTAAGTTGAGTCGGATAATCTTATTATCTCTTTTATTGAGTCTTTTGATGCTGTGATTCCTTTTGTCCAATAATCTAAAGCACTTTCTTCACATGTGGTATTTGTGGATTGTTTATCTCCTGAGCAACCATTTGTGATGAACATATACAAAAGTATAGTCAGTATTGATGTTGTTAAAATACAAAGTTTTCTTGCCATAATATAAACCTTTTACAGATCAAAATTAGGCGTTAAATTTATAATTCCCAACTCAAAAGTTCTCGTAAAATCAAATAGTTGTGTTGTTTTAAGATTTTTTAGCAATTGGATTAGAAATCCAATAAGTTCACAATCATTTACAACTTCTCGCAGAACACATATGCATCACCAAACAATCCATCTAAGTTTGGTTTCTCCTCAAAGAATCCGAAGAGTGATGAACCAGAACCAGACATTGATGCGTAAACAGCTCCTAAATCGTATAGCTTCTCTTTGATTGCTGCTACCGACGGATGCAATGCGAAGATTGTCTTTTCAAAGTCGTTTTCCAACTTGCCTTTCCACTCTTTCATTGGCAATGATACGATCTCTTTACAATTGATCTTAGCTGGAGCAGGTGTGATTCCACGGAATGCGTCGGCTGTGGATACATGCACGTTTGGCTTGACTAAAACGAAATAGTAGCCGCTAAGATTCACGTCGATATCAGACAAAATTTCACCTTTGCCCTCTGCGTACATTGGACGGTTGTAGATGAAGATAGGACAATCAGCTCCGATGGTGATTGCGATCTCAGCCATTTTCTCGTTGCTCCATCCCAGTTTATAATGCTCATTCATCATACGAATCATGAACGACGCGTCTGCGCTACCTCCACCGATGCCAGCACCAAACGGAATACTCTTCTGCAAATGAACTTTGGCATCAAACGTGCGGCCGGCAGCTTTCTCCACTGCACGGAATGCTCTCACCACAAGATTCTTCTCAACATCACCGTCAACTTCCAATCCTGTCTGTTCGAACTGCAGACCTTTCTCGTCTGAGTCGAGAAGTTCAAGTGCGTCGCAAACAGGAATAGGGTAGAACACCGTCTCCAAATTTGAATATCCGTCGGGACGACGACTCACTACATTAAGTCCTAAATTTATTTTAGCGTTCGGAAATGTTATCATAATTTATGCTTTTTAATCTCTTTTTTGCAAAAATACGCTTAATTTCAACTATTTTTGCATTAAAGTAGCATTTTATGGTTAAAACTAATAGGTTCACACTTGATAATGGTCTGCACGTGGTGCATTTGGAGGACAAAACATCTCAGACAGTGACATTGAACACTGTGTTTGATGTTGGTTCCAAGGACGAGGATCCTGAGCATACAGGTTTCGCGCATCTCTTTGAGCATCTGATGTTTTCTGGCTCTGTCAATGTGGACGATTATGACGGTGTGCTTCAGAATGCTGGTGCTTATAACAATGCTTTTACCACTCAGGATTTGACTAATTACTACGTCGTGCTTCCTGCAGTGAATGCAGAGGTCGGTTTCTGGGTTGAGTCGGACAGAATGTTGTCGTTGGCTTTCAATGAGAAGGGACTTGAGGTTCAGCGTGGAGTAGTGAGCGAGGAGTTTAAGGAGCGCACATCGAATAAGCCATATGGTGATGCTTATCATTATTTGTTTGCGATGACTTATCCTGTCGACCATACTTATTCATGGCCAACAATCGGTAAGGAAATCAAACATATACAAGACGCTACAATGCAGGATGTGAAGGAGTTTTTCTTTTCGCATTATGCTCCAAACAATGCTCATCTTGCTGTGGTCGGAAATATTTCTCTTGACGAAGTAAAACGTTTGGTGGAGAAGTATTATGGTGATATTCCATCTCGTGATGTGAAGAAACGCAAGATGGCAGATATTCCAGAGCAGACTGCTGAGCGTAGAAAAGAGGTTAAGGGAGACGTTCCAAACGATAAGTTGTTTATGGTGTTCCGTTCACCAGCGCGTCTTGACTCTGATTATTACGCTTCGGATATTCTTTCTGATGTTTTGTCGAATGGAATGTCGTCGCGTATGTATAAAAAATTGATCGTGGAGACGCGAATGTTCTCGTCTATCGATGCTTGCATACGTGGAAGTATTGAAGACGGAGCTTTCTATGTTATTGGAGTTCCTAATGAAGGATTCTCACGTAAGGAGTGTGAGGATGCTATCTGGGAAGAGTTTGATAAGTTGAAGAAAGAATGTGTTGAGGCTCTTGAATTGGAAAAGGTAGTCAACAAGTATGAAGCGACGCAGATCCTTTCTGATCTATCGGAAGCAGCAAAGGCAGAACGTCTAAGCTACTATGAGATGATTGGTGCTCCCGACTTAATCAATACTGATTTTGATAATTATGCCAAAGTTACTCCTGAAGAGTTGCGTAATGCAGCACAGAAGATTTTCCGTCATGAAAATTGCAGTGTGCTATGGTATATGAAGAATGATAGTGATCGCGAATAAACGATTTGAATAAAAAATTGATGAATAGATTCTTTAATATAATCCTTTCTGTTTTTGCGGCAAGCACAACTGTGTTCGCTGATGATCTTACATATGTAGGAGTCATGGCGGATGATTCTCTTCCTTTACTTGTGAAGAGCGATCCCATTGTTGCCGATTCCGTAAAAGCCACAGCTTCAGATTCTGTTAAATCTGCTTTGCCAGATTCTTTAGTGAAAGATTCTACGTCAAAGTTGGTTCCAGAGTCAACATATGAATACCATACCGAGGTGATGCCATCAAAACGTGGTCCACAGGATTCAATGATGTATTTCTCGTGGAAAGCAGATGGCCCACTTGGTCAGCCAGTACGTATGTATGCTGATACAACTCTTGACAAACTCTACATAGCCAATATGGCCGACAAGAATACGCTTCGTTATGCGGATCACTCGTCGCTAGGCTCACCAGGTATCTCACTTATTTACGCAGATAGAATCAAGAAATCGGATTTCTTCTTCTTCACTCCGTATGAGGCTAATTACACGTCGCCTGACGATATCCTATATTACAACACTCGTAAGCCATATTCTAAATTCTGGTTTATAGGCGCAGGTCCGAGCAACCGTAGCGATCAGTGTGTTGGCGGTATCTTCACTGTAAATGCTGGCTCAAGATTCAATTTCGGAATGTACGGAGATTGGGTTAACTCGTATGGTGCTTATGAATCCACGTCTACACGAAACTGTAATGCAGGATTTTTCAGTAGTTACATGGGATTGCGTTCAAATGTGATGATGAATATCGGTTTTGCAAAGTTTGAGAATTATGAGAATGGTGGATTCTTGGATGAAACATACATCACATCGCCAGAGAGATATGGAAACCCTGCTGATGAGGCTATTCCAGTTTACTTCTCAGGAAACACTTTCTCAAAACTCCACGGATATAATATGCATCTCAACTACAAGTATCATCTTGGATTTGAAAAGGAATATAAAGTGAGTGCAGACTCAGTTGCAATTGATTATGTGCCAGTTACATCATTTATCGCAGACATGAAATATGAGTCTGATTGGAAGAGATACACTGAAAGATCAAGAACCGCACTTCACGATACTTTTTACCATGCTACTCAAGAGTCTCGTAGGTTTATGCCTCGTGCCACAATGGATAGCGTTCTATTCCGACAGTTCAAGGGAAATTTCGGAGTTACTTTAAATGAGGAATTCAATAAACTGATGAAATTTGGTTTGGCTGGTTACTACACAGTCAGTTCAAAGACTTACCATTATGCCGACGGTTTACAGTTTGACTACCGCGATACAGATGCTGAGTTTATTGCGGTTAATAAATTGAAAGATATTGATTTGGAAGATGGTGTGGCTTATATTGATTCTGTTGGCTATCGTGGTCGTCCGAATTGGAATAAGAACAAGGATACACGAATGGGTATCGGTGCTGTATTGTCAAAACACTCTGGAAAACATTTGTTCTTTAATATTATCGGTGAGTACTACTTTGTTGATGAGAAATTGACAGGAACCACTTATTTGTTGAAGGGAGATATCAATACGCAGTTTAATATTGGCAAACAGTCAGTTACTCTTGGTGGAGATGTTGAGTTGAAGAATGAGTGCCCTGATTATTTTGAGGAGCACTACTATTCAAACTATTACAACTGGGATAACGATTTTGATAATAAACGAAGTCTTTCTATTAATGGAAAGTTTGAAATGCCAGGAATAGGATTCTCTGCCAAAGTTGGTTATTACAACGTTGACAACTATATCTATTTCAATGAGAAAGCGATGCCGGTACAGACATCAGATGCTGTCAATGTATTTTATCTAAGTGCAAAAGAGAAACTGAAATTTGGAGTTTTCCACTGGGATAATGAAATCGCTTACCAGACAACGTCGGATAAGTATATCATGCCATTGCCGACATTCGTTTGGAACAGCAACGTCTACTTGCGAACTCCTGCGATATTTAAGAAAAGTCTAATCCTTCAGGCTGGAGCTTCATTGGATTATCACACAAGTTTCTACGCACAGAAATATAATCCAGCGACAGGAATGCTTTATATTCAGCGAGATAAAGAGTATGGAGAATATCCATTGTTGAATGTGTATGGACAGGCACAGTTGAAGGTCTTGAAAATGTTCATCATTTGGAATCATGTCAACCAGAAAATGGGCAACAATTCCAATTATATGATGAGTCCAGGTTATGCGATGAGTCCATCTTTCCTACGAGTCGGAATATCGGTTACATTTGATGATTAAAAAACTACGCTCATGAACGGAAGTAAGTATTTCAATATTATAATCATTGCCTTCGTGGTATTAGCGACGACTGCATTTGTTGTAAATCGATGTGTGTCTAAAGTGCCTGATAATGATAATATTGAAAGTATCCGTGAGCGTGGGAAATTGAATGTTTATATAGATGCTTCGACGGATGGAATGCAAATTACTGCAGATGGAGACACGATAGGAGAACAGTTTGAACTGATCCGTGAGTTTTGTCGTCAACAGAATTTACCTGTCAAATATACTCTTGAAAGTAATCTAAACAAAGCCATTGAAGCTCTTGATAATGGTGATTGCGACGTGATTGTTCGCTATATTCCTGTGACATCTTCGTTGCGAGACACATTGCTATTCACAGAGAGTTTGATTCACGACAAACAGGTTTTAGTACAAAGAAAGAAAAATAAATTCGTAGAGACGGGGCATGCCCCGTCTTTGGACACATTTGTCCATAATCAGTTGGAACTTGCAGAGAAGACGGTGACGTTGGCAGAAAATTCCCCGTCGATAATCAGAATAAATAATCTATCGAAGGAGATTGGTGATACAATCTATATCAATACAATCCCACGTTACGATAACGAAGCCATTGCTGTTATGGTGTCGAAAGGAGATTTCAACTATACTGTGCTCGGACTCCACGCAGCCACACGTCTACAGAAAGAATACAAAAACCTTGATATACACTTGTCTATCGGATTTTCTCAGCTTCATTCGTGGGCAGTGAGAAAGACAAGTATAGAATTGTGTGATTCGCTCAATTCATTTATAAAAAAATCTAATCTCGACTAATGAATTTCCTTGCACACATATATCTATCTGGCGACGACGATGAAGATTTGATGATCGGCAACTACATCGGCGATTGTGTGAAAGGACGTCGAATGTCCGATTATCCCTTCAGAATTCAGTGTGGACTTCTATTACATCGTGAAATAGACTCATATACAGATACTCATCCAGTTTATCTTCAGAGTAAGAATAGATTTGTGCCAGTTGCTGGACGATATGCAGGAGTCGTTTGTGATGTTGTTTACGACCATTTTTTGGCAAAGAATTGGGGAGGTTATCATGCTACACCGTTGAGAAGATATGCCTGGAGAACGTATGGGAAAATCTTGAAGAATTGGTTTAATCTACCTGTTGAGATGCAAAGATTCTCAGTCAATTTTATATCAAAGCAGAGACTGACAGCGTATGAGACAATTGAAGGAATCCAAGAGACGTTGGAATTAATGTCTCATGGAACATCATTGCCTGATTGCTCTAAAGAGGTCGTGGAAGTGATGCAACGAGACTATTTTGAATTAGAAAACGAATTCTTACAATTTTTCTTTGAAATCAGAAGACATCTGGATGACTTCAAGATGAATTTTTGAAATCGCTAATTATAGTATTATATGGAGACGTATTTTTTCTTATTGTTTGTCCTTGTAGTTTGTTTGGAGTTCCTATTTGTAAGAGCTTATTATAGATCAATAGCAAATGAATTTGACATGTTCTCTCAGAGACATAAGTTCGAACAGAGTGGAAATTATCGCCATAATGATCTAGAATTATGCCCTGATGAACCTTTGAATTATGTGTTGGCATCATCTCTTCTTTTTATTGCGTTATGCTTTTTGATGTATCTTTTTGACACATATACATCATTTGTGACATTTCTTTTATATATCATCTTCTTATTTGTATTTGCTTTTGTCTATAGAGATTATAAAAGATATAAAATAAGATATTTAACTAAGGGATGGCTATTGATGGATAGTGCGTCTTTTATTATATCTGTTATTTTGATTCATTATGGTTTGTTTCATGTTTTATTGGGAGTCGTAAACACTTATATCGAAAAGAGTACTAGTGTTGTTACTGTTCCAATAACATCAACAACTGTAGAAGAGTCAAAGAGTAAACATGGAAAAATAGATTACTTTTATTACGCAATTTTCGATCCTATTAATCCCATTTGTCTTCCTAATAAGGTTGAGACATTAAAAAACGACGTTCCATATCCTAATAAATTCCTTTTAGACATTTTGCCATATTTGTCTGGTGACAATATTTTAACATTGCCTGAAGCCAACAATCAGATATTTGAGTTCGTTTGTTTTAATGAACCTTTTGATGCTGATTCTGTTAAACTTACAATTGTAGAGGGGTATTATGGTTTTGCATATTTGAAAAATAAGGAACTAGTCGCTAAATGAATTTTGACTTACAATGATTTCCATGTGCTTTTCTAATGTTGTGATATTTAATATTTTTGATGTATGACAAAAATAAATGATAGTATTTTCGGACAGATAGAATATAAAGATAACGAATGGATTAAGACTATCGATATATCCTTGTTTGGACGAGAAAAATCAATGGACATCATTGTCGAAGATGATAATAAGGAAGGAATTTTAGATGTTCAAAGAGATGCATTCGTATTGTATAATGAGAACTTATCAATCTACAAGGAAACTGTTCCTCTAACGTTATTGCAATATTTCCTATTCCATTTCGAAGAAATAAATAAGGTCGTCATCCTTCCAGAAGATGCGAAAAAAAGTACCATAAAAGCAGAACGCCTTTTCCAAATGTTTAAGATAATGTCGTTGCTTTTTGACAGAAAGGGAAACTTTGGTTGGTTTTGCAGATTTAGTTGGGAAGAAGTTGGTCTTGTGATTCTACTTTCGGAAGAAACTCCACGTATCCTTACCACAAATCAGTTTTTAGACTATCGCAAGTTAGAAGATCCTGTGTTTGGAGAAATGGTATTTAATGAAGATGTGTGGGAAAGGAATGAGTTGATAAACCTTTATGGTATAGAGAAAGCAGTTCAAATTTCTACCGATGACTGCGATGGAAAAATATCTGAAATAGAACGAAATTCGTATGAAAACTACAAAATGTACGAGATGGAATATTTCAATGAAATACCATCCGCTCTTCTGTCATATTATTTGGCTAACTATGAGAATGTGAAAGAGATGTGGCGAATACCTCGTCAATACAACAAGAATAATATCAATAAGGACAATATTATGGACCTTATTGATTTCAAAGAACTGTACATTGACGAAGAAGGTCAGTGTGCATGGCTTTGCGAATGTCCGTGGGAAGAGGACGACGGAATTGCATTCTTGCTTTCTGATGGTCAGGTCAGAGTGGAATTGCAAACTGATATTTTTTAACTTTCTGGATTCTATTTTATGAGCTATGAATGGATATTAAGCTTATCCGCTCCGATGTTGTTTCCTGTATGTGCGGATTGGTTTTATGTGAAATACGATAAAGATAATGCGATCACTAGCGGCACCACATTTTGTGCTTGTGGTTTAGGTAATGGTGAACACTCCATTTCGGGAGTGGTAAAGTCGTGCCCTACGGGTGTGGATATTGTCTGGGCCTCTTTGATGGAACGCAAATGGTATGCCGGTGATTTTAATTTCACAAAGGAAGAGAAGGCAATGATTGATTCCTTGTTCAGAAATGGATTTGTCGGATATGATTATAAGTTCATCAGCAACACTAAACCTCAGGAACTAACATACGAGAAGTTATCGGTATGTTGTCTTCCTGGTGGAGATGTCCGATTCTATTTGATAGGCAGATGCCGAACAATCTGTCTTGATATCCTGTATCATGCGGAGGAGACTCATGATATGGACGACATTATCATCCACGGACCACGTGACAACAGACATCCTGATATCACTTTGTGGGATAGCGTCGATGATTATTTTGATGATTTTTTGTTTGAAGGCAACTATCACAAGACATTGGAAGAGTTGGAGGCAGACGATGAGGACATGTATGAGGCTATTGCCTACCATAGAGAGAAGGGCGTGCCGTATGGACTTTGGGATAGATACTTCCGTCGCTACAACTATAAGATAAACATTATGTTTGAGGATGAGGAGAGCGCATTATATCATGAAGAGTGTCATTTCACGAATGGCGAGAATTACCGTTTCTACAGCTCGATAAACCCTACGAATGTGATAGAAAATCCATCTCCAGTCAGACAGATATATATACAATGGATTTCCAAAGAATATTATTACGACGCGAGATTTTTCTTTAATGAAGAGGAGAGTCTGAACAAATTTGAAAATTTATTGTCTGAAGACGACGGTGGAAATGTCACACTAGAAATTCAAATTGGTAAATACAACAATAAATTCGACATAGTCTTGAAGAAAGACAAAGAGGCATATGTTTTTGAATCGGTAGAGATAGTTTCGTTCAGATCAGAAGGTTACTCTGGTAAAAACGACAAGGTATACAGTAATTGTGAATATGATCATAAGAATGAGTTTATAGGTCGCTAATTCTATGTATGATGATTAAAATGATTGCATAATATGAAGCTAATAGAAAAAAGAAATTTGATCACAGAACAAGGCTGTTCATTCGGAGTGGTGGATCTAGACACTAAAGAGTTGATAGAGGATTTCCCTATGGAATCACAAGGCAACCAGATAGAGAAACCAATTGTGACTGACGACAAAATCTATGTTAGAGTCAGGGAATTGAATGAATTGAGAATCTACGAGAACGAGTATAGATAGAAATTCAATTTTCCCGACTATCAAATTAAGTATTATGAATCTCGAATTATCTGAAAGAGTTGTCCTCGCTGTTTATGCTTATTGCGGAAACATCATTGAATGTACATCTTCAATGACTGGTCTTGCTGTGCGTTATCTATGTAAAGAATCAGTCGACGTGGATGTGCAAAGCGTCGCTAAATCTCTATGTGATAAACGATTGCTCGATTCAATTTCTCGTCCTGCTGGCAAGTTTTCACGTTATCAAGTATCAACGTTGTGTGAACTCCCCGTCGTCGCAGATCTTTATAAAAACCATAATGAAGATTGGTTAGGAATCATCGAATCGGTGTGTGAACTTCCAGACGATGAGAAGAATTCTTCGATGGTGTTCCGTACGTGGTGGTTGGAGAAAATGAGATTGGTGGATTCGGATTCCGTCGAACTATATTCTTTGGGAATTCGTCAAAAAGAGATGCTTCTTTCTGTGGTCGACGACGCTCAATGGCAACCTGTCATTAATGCTCTTCCTGCTAAACATTTTGAAGATATCATAAGCAAATTGCTTGATAGCCTATATAAACGTAATGATTTTCAGTGGAATAATATCAAACCAATTATTGAATATCGTTATGATATGGAAGACGTGGGGGATACCTCTGCGTTGGAAAATCGTGACCGTTTCTTCCTATATCGTTATTTGGCGACGGGAGTTGATGATTTCAAGTATTATGGAATCAACGGTTGGGGCAGACTTTATGATGCTATCAAGTTGCTTCAACGTGAGTGTTATGATGAATCCGTTGCATCTTTCCATAAGTCATTGACTTCATTTGGCGGATTCTTGAAGGAAAGAGGTGTATTCGACGAATATATTTTCAACTATCTGTATGTCATTTCACTCATCTTGGATAGTCCAATTAAAAACCAAAGTAAGTTACTTACATTGGTTAACAAACGAACATTTCAAGGAAACGAATTGAATAAAATTTCTCTGATTCCGTTGATTAAAAATAAAATCAATGTAGAGACGGAGCATGCCCCGTCTTCACAAATTGAAGATGAGATTAAATTCAATGCCAAACGATTTGTTCCAGATATGTATAATTTCAACGATGTCCGTTTGGCTTATGCTCTTTGTCTGCAATTCAACGTAGAATTAATCGATCGTTCAGAAATAGGTGCTGAGCCTTCAAATTGGAAATTCGTAGAGAATGAATTAAATCCAGAATCTTCAATTGTCTCGCGTCTCCACCAAATTAAACCGTGGATGTATATGCTTGATTCTCTTGAGAATGTGAAGATTCCAAAGACAGTTGAAAAAGATGAAAGACTAATTTTCGTGCTTGAACCAAACGAGATGCGTGTGTCTCCGTTTTTGCAGAAGAAGAATGAGAAAGGAGAATGGGATAGCAGTATCAAACGAATTTGGAAAGATAAAAAACGAGATATTCCTGAGTGTGCTACGGATGATGACTTCCGTATCTTAAAGACGTTGCCTGCAAATCAAGTTTCATTCAAAGATGGTGATGGCTTGCTTTCATTTGTAGATTGCGACCACATCTATTTGATGCCTAAGTGGGGAAAGCAACTGCGTCAAGTTACAGTTAAGATCGAACATCCGTATTTGATTGTTGATAAAGAAAGTGACAATCAATTTCATATTTATTCTAATATTAAACAGTCGGATTTAAGCAAACAAACCAATACTTTTGTCCGTACTATAGACATCACTCATTACGGTGTTATCCACCTACGTAACAATGAAAGACAGGTGTATGAGCTGATGCTCCAGATGGAGACGATTCCTGCAGAAGCAGAGTCTCGTCTTCAGCAATCATTGATGCGTATTGATGGTTTGACGAAGATATATTCCAAACTTATCCATAAAGATGACTCGTTTGAAGAGGCTGATTCACGTCTTGTTATACGTCTCTATCCTAATAATAATGTTGGTGGTACGTGGCGATTGGAGATGGTGATTATTCCTTTTGCTGACTCTACATACGTCGCTACTCCAGCTGAAGGTCAATCACTTAGCATTCTCAACGATGGAAATAAACTCCGTCTAATCAGAAGAAATTTTGATGCTGAGAAGAAACATCTCTTCGCTTTTGAACGTTTTTGCCAAGAGACAGCCATTATATATGAAGACGAGGATGTCAGCGACGTCGCAACTGCTTTGCTCAGCCTTGAGAATGTGCTTGATATCATTACATGGGCTAAGAATAATGAGTCGATGGCTGTGACTGAACTGATGGAGGGCTGTAAATTCAATGTTAATCAAAAACTTACTCCTCAAGATCTTCAGATTGACATGGTGCAGGGTGCACGTGGTTGGATAGAAATTAATGGATCTTTAGTTTCTAAAGACACAAAGATGGAACTCTTGGCTTTGATGCAAAGCCTCCGTCATGGAATCGGTAAATATATCCGTGTCGACGGTGATAATTACGTCGAAGTCAGTGATTCTTTGCGTCAGTTGATTTATCGTTTGCGTCTCTATAATGATGAATTAGAGAATACACTTTCTATTCCTGAACTTGCTTTGGCTTCGTTGGGTAGTGATTTTGACGAAACCTTTAATCAATCTAATCAAGAATTTGTCTCAATACGTGTGAGAATCAATAATGCCCAAACTGAGGATTTTGAAATTCCGTCTACACTCAATGGAGATTTGAAGAAGTATCAGATCGACGGTTATAAATGGATGATGCGTACTTTATCGTGGAGCGGGGGAGTTTGCCTTGCTGACGATATGGGACTTGGTAAAACCATCCAGACAATCGCTGTGATGTTGCAGAAAGCAGATGAAGGTCCTATATTGGTGGTTGCTCCGACGTCGGTTGTGCTTAATTGGCAGAATGAGTTGAAAAAATTTGCACCGTCGCTTCGTACGATTGTGCTTAATCAATGCTTGCAAAAAGGCAGGACTATTGAAAAGATGTCTGCTGGTGACGTGATGATTGCAAGCTACGGTATGATGCTCACTCAGATTGATAATCTTGAGAAGAAAGAGTGGGGTATCATTGCTCTTGACGAAGCCCACGCAATCAAAAACTACAATACAAAAGCTTTCAAATCAGCGATTAAACTGAATGGTAAGAATCGAATCGTCTTGACGGGTACACCTATTCAAAACCATTTTTCAGAGATTTGGAGTCTCTTCCATTTCTCAAATCCTGGTCTGCTTGGAAGTCAAAAATCATTCTCTGATAAGGTGAAATTCAATCGTGAGCATGATGATAATTGGGCTGACGACGTTGCTAAAGAAATCAATTCAATAGTTAAACCATTCATTCTTCGACGCACTAAGAAAGAGGTGCTTGATGAGTTACCTGGAATTGAAGATGTGGTTCTTGATGTGGAATTGTACAAGGAGGAGTATGCCATTTACGACTCCACACGTCAGGCGGTCAAGAAGGAGTTTGAAACTGATTACGATAGTGAGCTGAGTGCGGTAGGTCCACACAAGGTTGCAGTCTTTGCAATGCTTACCAAGTTACGTGAGTTGACATGTTCGCCAGCGTTGTTAGTACAAGGTTGGAAGGAGAGAAGTAGTAAAGAGACCGCCTTCCTTGACTTGCTTCAAGAGATAGATTTGGAGGAGAATAGAGTCTTGGTTTTCAGCCAATTCACAGGCTTTTTGACGAGAATACAAACGATTCTACAAGAAGAAGGAATCGAATATTTGTATCTTGACGGTTCTACTCCGATGAAGGAGAGAGCAAGTTTGATTGACGAATTTCAAGCCGGAAAGACGCCGATATTCCTAATCAGTCTGAAAGCTGGTGGAGTAGGACTTAATCTAACCGCAGCCAACTACGTTATCCATCTTGATCCGTGGTGGAATCCGGCAATAGAGCAGCAAGCTACCGACAGAGCCTACCGAATTGGTCAAGATCAGAAAGTCACAGTTTTCCACTTCATCGCCAAAGGCACAATAGAGGAAAAAATGTTGGAATTGCAACGTCGCAAACAGACCGTTTCAGATGTTCTTTTAAGTGGAACGGATTCATCATCATTGATGACAAAAGAAGATGTGATGGATATTTTGGATGGAAAATTCGAAAATAATGGATTTTGACAGATACAAATCCGTAAAATAATCAGATTTTTTACGACAATGTCATTCATTCTTGATTTTTACAAGGTAATTGTCCTTATTGTTGATAGATGCAATTAATTTTGGATCGAAATAAAAATAATCAATGATGAAAAAAATAGTCTATTTTGCTGCGGCAAGTTTGATGATGTTTAGCTCTTTTTTAGCTACATCTTGTGATTCGAATGATGACAATTACGATGAAACACCAGAGAACAATTTCATTAAGACACCAGACAATTATTATGTAGGTGATTGTTCTCTTTCTGCGATGGGCATGACTGTTGATTACAAAAATGGTCTTCATCTTAGTAATCATGGAACAACGGTAAGTATTGATTCCATCACTTTTAAGAAGATGTATAATATTAAAAACTTCGAGATTAAAGATCTTAAGTTTAATTCTACAGATAACGTTAATGGAACAATCACTCTTGATTCTTCTAAAAAATATATTGTAGAAAAAGACAGCATTCAGTTTGAAATTCTTGAAGCAAATTGTACTGTTGGAGATTCAATTTCCGAATTTATTTTCCAAATACATCCAAAAGGAATGCCAGGAGACGGATTTAAGTTTACTCTAAAAGGAGAGAAAACATTAGACGATTAATAGCAGTGGTTCAATATGATGATTGTTAAGTAAAGAACCCTCTATTGTAATTTTGATTTAGGATGTAGCTTCATGCTATATCCCTTTTCTATTAGACAAAATTCTAAACCATTTTTCTTTAATGTCTTTGTAAACTAACTTTTTTTATGCAATTTTGTTGTTGACTAAATTTAGTAAGAGTTATCACTAATAACAGATTGAGTAAAATTATTAATCAAATTAATATGATCAGATTGAATTGCTTCTTTAAGGCTAATAGCCAGGAAGGTTACAACAAGGCACTAGCTGCCGCTAAGACACTTACAGAAAAATCACAGAAGCATGCAGGTTGCAAGGCTTATGATGTATTTGGTAGCGAGACACGTTCAGATGTGTTTATGATTTGTGAGACTTGGGAGAATGAGGAATCTCTTACAAAACACTCTCAGACTCCAGAATTTGGTGAATGCGTCGCTATCATCAATCAGAACGGAGAGATGAAGATTGAGAAGCTTAACATGTAATGTTGAGCTGATTTCTTAATCTCTAGTAATTGAATTTATGAGCGATAAAATCAAAGAAGAATTTTTGACTCTACTTCGCAGCACAGAGCGTGATGGCGTCGAGGATATGATAGAAGAGTTGGAGTCAAATGGCTTCATGGAGGCTCCTGCGTCGGCTGGCCACCATCTTAATGTTGCTGGTGGATTGGTAGAGCATTCGTTGAATACTTGCAAGAGTGCTTTGGCTATCTGGGAAGGTATGAAGACGTTGAATCCTTCATTGGAAAAGTCAACTCCAAAAGACAGCGTTATCATTGCTGCTCTTCTTCATGATGTCTGCAAAAGCGACGTCTACTTCCGTACTGTTAAGCAGAAAAAGAATAAGGCAACGGGTACTTGGGAAGAGTCGGAAGGCTATAAAGTATCTTACAAGAATTTCCCTATGGGACACGGTGAGAAATCAGTGATTATGATTCTGCCTTTCTTGGAATTGACTGATGCTGAGATGCTTGCAATACGTTGGCATATGGGTGCATGGTCGATTGACAAGTCTAATTATGAGGAGGTTCGTAATTATGATACTGCTTGTAAACTTAATCCTCTTGTCCCAATTATCCACGCTGCAGACATGCTTTCTTCACATCTGTTGGAAAGCGGTGGTGACGATGAAGACCTATAGCCCCCTCAATCCCCCTAAAGGGGGAGGTGGGCTTTCCCTTGAAATGTACCTCTCGCTTCAAAAATCTTATTCAATCTATCAGTGAACTCGTAATTCTTCAATCCCCAATCCGGAGCGACGAGGATGCTTTTAGGTGTCTGCGACACAAATCTTTCGATACATATGTCGGCTCGCAAATGTTCTACAAATTCCGCTAACAATTGTTGGTAAGCCTCGATAGAGAATAATTTGAATTCGTCTGGATTCTTAGCATATTCTTCTGCCATCGGAGTGTCTCTTACAATCTGCAACTGATGTAGTTTGATAATGTTGATTGGCAATTCCGACATTCTATCCGCACCTTTTAGAATCATCTCAGGTGTTTCGCCAGGCAACCCTAATATGAGGTGAGCTCCTGTTTGGATGCCACGTTCAGCAGTGGCTTTGATAGCCTTACATGCACAAGCAAAGTCATGTCCACGGTTGATTCGCTTTAAGGTATTGTCATCGGTGCTTTCAACACCGTATTCAATCATCACATATTTTTCCTTGCTCAACTCCTGAAAATAGTCAAGCAATCTATCATCCACACAATCAGGACGTGTGCCAATAACAATTCCTACCACATCTTCACAAGCCAAAGCCTCTTCATAAAGAGATTTCAGACGTGAGAATTCACCGTATGTGTTTGTATAGGCCTGAAAGTAGGCAAGGAATTTCAAACCAGCATATTTTGCTTTGCGACGGAAAAATAGTTTTCCCTCCTCAATCTGCTTAGTCACAGAAGTTGTGGAGATGCAATAATCTGGATTGAATGAACGGTTGTTGCAATATGTACATCCACCCACACCAATACTTCCATCACGGTTGGGACAAGTGAATCCCGCGTTAATGGAGATCTTCTGCACTTTATAGTCAAAGTGTTCTTTTATATAATCGGAATAGTTTTTATAATGAGTCATAAATCAATCCACTACAAACTGGCTGTTGTAGATTTCGTAGTATCTGCCTTTCTTCGCCAACAACTCTTCGTGTTTACCTTGCTCTGCGATTCGTCCTTCATGCATCACAAGAATCTTGTCTGCGTTTTTGATTGTGCTCAATCTGTGGGCGATCACGAATGAAGTTCGGCCTTTAGTAAGGTTGTTGATTGCATTCTGAATCAAAATCTCAGTACGGGTGTCGATATTGCTTGTTGCTTCGTCAAACACAAGAATAGGAGTCTCGACGAGGATGGCACGGGCGATAGTCAGCAACTGTTTCTGACCGTTACTGATGTTCTCTCCTCCACGTAGAATCTCACTGCCATAGCCTTGTGGAAGTCTCTCGATGAAGTTGTGTGCGTTGGCTGCCTTTGAAGCGTTGACAATCTCTTCCTGTGTGGCTTGTGGCCATCCATACGATACGTTGTAATTGACGGTATCGGAGAATAGGAATGGCACCTGCAACACGATTCCCATCTGATCTCGTAGACTCTCTTTGGTGATGTCGCGGATATCAATTCCGTCGACGGTGATCTTGCCCGAATTGATATCGTAGAAACGAGTCAATAGGTTGATGATTGTAGTTTTTCCAGCTCCCGTCGTACCAACTATGGCAATCACTTCATCTTGCTTGGCTGAGAACGAGATGTCCTTCAAAATCAATTTGTCTGGCTCGTAACCGAATGATACATGATCGAATACGATGTCTCCCTTCAACTTCTCTTCCTTCAGTTCGATTGCATCTGGTTTGTTTACAACCGATGGCTTTGTGTCGAGGATTGTGAAGATGCGCTCTGCTCCTGCGATTGCCGACTGCACGGCGTTAAATTGCGACGCTACTTGGTTGATAGGACGTAGGAATTGCTTTGTATAAAGCAGGAATGATTGAATAGTTCCGACGGAAATGGCGGCAACTGCGAATCCAAACACAGTCAAATCCGTCGACGTCGCCATAATTCCACCAATCACAGCCACCAATATATAGATGAGATTCTCAAGCACTCGCATTAGTGGCATCAACAATCCACTAAAGATCTGTGCTTTCACTCCTGATTTTCGTAGCTCTTCGTTGATGGCATTGAATTTGTCAATCTGTTGCTGCTCAATACCGAAGCTTCGGACCATCTTTATTCCACTGACACTCTCTTCTACCAAACCGTTCAACTGTCCAAGCGACACTTGTTGAGCTGAGAAGTATTTTCTCGTCTGAGTGGAAATGAGGTTTGTCATCATAAACACTACAGGAATTGACAAACAGCATACAACTGTAAGCGATGGACTTAATGCAATCATCGCTATTACGGTTCCTGCAAGAGTGAAGATGGTATTGAAGAGTTGGATGAATGAGTCTCCCAAACCCGACTTCATCAACTCCACATCATTAGTGAAGCGGCTCATCAAATCTCCACGTTTATGAACATCGTAGAAATGGATATCCTGCTCAAGCATTTTATCCATCATCTCTGTACGGAGTTTCTTGGCAATCTTAAGTGAGACGGTTGTCATTCCATATTGTTGTACCCATGAAAACCATGAGCTTGTGATGTATAGAGTCAACAATAATACGACGAGTGCATTCAACGTAGTGAAATCAACTGACATATTTGTCAAATCAATACAATCGTCGATTGCTTTACCTATTACAATTGGAGCAAGTAGTGTACAGACCACCTCGAATAGTGATGCTGCTAACATTATAATAAGCCAAGCCCAATGCTCTTTCCAATAAGAGAATATTCGTGCAATTGTCTTGCCTGTAGCTTGTGGACGCTCACGGCTGGCTGTCATGTCTCTCAGTCTGCTACCTGGTCCACCTCTTCCGTCTGCCATCATTGGTCCTTTCATAACTTGCCCTCCTCTGCACTTTGAACTTGTGAATCGTACACTTCTTTATACTCCACAGATGAGTTGTACAATTCATCGTGGGTGCCATAGCATAACATATTACCGTCTTCAATCATAAGGATCTTATTTGCATCCTTGATTGAACTGATTCTTTGGGCGATGATGATTTTTGTCATCTTAAGTTTGTTTAATGCCTTACGAATTTTTGATTCTGTTATCAAATCCACGGCACTCAAACTGTCGTCAAGAATTAAAATGTCAGGAGCTGAAATTAAAGTTCGGGCGATACTGATTCTTTGACGCTGACCACCTGAGATATTCGTTGCATCCTGCTCAATGAAATGGTTTAGACCATTGGGTAGGGATAATACGAAATCAGCGATATCTGCTTGTCTCAACGCTTCAATCATCTCCTCTTCTGTAGCATCCTCTTTTCCCATACGCATGTTATCAGCGATTGTGCCAGAGAATAACACTGTATTCTGCATCACCATACCAACACTATGCTGCAACTCTTTTCTATCAATCTCACGGATGTCTTTGCCTCCGATTTTGATAGCACCTTCAGTGACGTCGTAGAAACGAGGGATTAGATTCACCAACGTCGACTTGCCAGAACCTGTACTTCCAAGAATTGCCAATGTCTCACCTTTATTGATCTTAAATGAGATATTTGATAGTTGACTCTTATTTGATCCTTCGTATTGGAATGATACGTTGTCGAATTCCAAACATCCATCTTCAGGAAATTCTACTCCCGTCGACTGCATATCAAGCTCACATTCTGTTTCCAAAACCTCATTGATTCTTACCATTGAAGCCTCGGCTTGTGTGATTGACATAATCACTCGTTGAGCCATCATCAATGACATCAAAATCTGAGTCATATAGTTGGTACACGCCATGATGTCTCCAACGTTCAAATTGCCCTCTGCAACCTCATATTCTCCAAACCAAATGACTCCAACGATTCCGAGATTCATGATGAATGACATTGCTGGCATCATGAAGATGATAAGTTTGCTTACCTTCAACGACGATGCGATATAATCCTCGTTAGACGCTTCAAATCTTTCCTTCTCACCATTTTCTCTAACATAAGCCTTGACTACGCGTATGCCGGAAAGCAATTCCTGCACGACGGTGTTGAACTTATCCATCTTCTGCTGTACGATTGTGAACAGAGGAAATGATTTCTTTAGGATATAGATGATTGTGAAAAGCAAAATTGGTAGGATGACGATAAGGATGTAAACCATCTTTAAGTCAAGCATGAAGACCATCACGATTGCTCCGATAAACATGAATGGAGCACGGAATAATAATCTCATTGATGCTTGGATCACATTTTGAACCTGAGTGACGTCGTTTGTGATACGTGTGATCAATGAACCAGTCTGCAGACGGTCTATATTTGAGAATGAGAATTTTTGGATGCGTGAGAACATTTTTGTTCGCATATCCGCACCGAACGCATATGATACTTTTCCTGCAGCGTAGATTGAGAAGATACCTGCACATAGTCCAGTCAGTGTCAGAACTAACATTTTGATTCCGAGAGTTGTGATGATTTCGGATTCTCCACCAATTACTCCACGATTGACAATCTCTGACATGATCTTAGGCTGGGCAAGTTCGGCTGCCACCTCAATGATGACACATAACGGTGCCATGAGAGTCAGCGTAAGATGTTGTTTCAGAAATTGTAGGATTATTTTTATGCTTTTCATGTATGTATTGTTTGCCTAATTAGCGAGCAAGTGTCAAAATGCCATTATTGTTTTGACATTTAAAGGTAGGGGAGGGTTTCATGCCCTCCCGTTTGTAATTTAATAATGTTCGATCAACAATATGTTTCGTTGATTGTTGACGTTGATGTTTCCGAATTTAGCGATGTCGTTTTTAGACAGTTGAAGCTTAGCATTCTTATCGTTGATTACCTTCAATACAACATTTTTAACTTTGATACCTTCAATTTCCAACTCTCTAATTGTGACTGTAGTTGACTCTGCAACGTCTTTATATGGATCCTGATTCCACTCACGATTCTGGATAAATCCGTATTTAGTTAAGAACATTGCGTCTGCAACGCTGATTGTTCCTACTGTGGCGGCAGTGTCAATCTGACAAGTGATGTCAATGCCGTTAAGTTTGCAATTGACTGCGAATTTCTGCTGCTCACGTTTGAATTTAACCTCTGTAGTGACCATTGCTTTTGGAACATCAGTCTTTTCTGAAGAAGTAAAGTTTGCTGAAACTCCACTAGCTTTCTTCCACTTGTCGACTATAGCTATATATGAAGCTTTGTTTCTTAGACTGTCAAGATTGTTGTCTGAATCAATCTGAGGAAAATTACGATAGCCAAGTTCAAAACTCTTCTCAAGTGATTTCAACGCATTTGTTGTATCTTTGATTGCTGCGTAAAAAGATGCTGCAGTGTAATAGTTTTGAGCATTAGGATATTCGTTGATCATCACGTTGACTGCCTTTTGACCGTCAACTTTTTTACCCAATTGCAAATATGCGAATGGCTTGTAATTCTCAATTGGAGAAGGTACAGATTCTAATTTGATTACTCTCTCAAAGTCCCATTTAGATTTTTTGATAATACCTCTGCGATAGTAGAGTGGGGCATAGTTGGAATTCATCTGCATTCCCACCTCGTAATCTGATACTGCCTCACCAACCATTTTGCGTCTTTCCTGCACTCTTCCACGCAAGTAGTAATACTCATAATTCATTGGATCGAGTGACACAGCTTTGTTCGCATAAACAAGAGCTTCATTTGCTTCATTCTGCAAAAGTAAGATTCTTGCGATACCTGCATTTGCTCCTGCAGTCTCTTCAAGTTCGTTAGCCTCTTTATACATGGCTAAAGCAGTGTTGTAATCTCCTTTCTGGAAATAACAGTCACCCTTACCAGACGATGTGATGGCGTATTTTTCACCAAGAATCTGCTCAAGTTTGTTGTAGTCTTCGATTGCGGATTCGAATTTTCCAATCTTATTATCAACAGCAGCACGACATTGTAACCAAAGAACTGTATTGTCGTCTGATTTGATTTTATGATCAATCTTAGGAATAGAATAATTCTTACATTTTGCTGCAACATTGCTTAGGTCAGCAAGATAAGGGTTGTAATCCTCATTGTTGGTAGCAACGTATGCGATATCGTCGAATGCTCTTTCATAGTTGTGTAGATTGACGTTGGCTTTATGTCGAAGCATATAAGGCTCGATTTTCTCCGCGTCGACTGCCATCGCTTGATCAAGTTTTGCAATGGCTTCTCTATCTCGGTTGTTGTTGATATAGTTTTTAGCCAACCCCATCAAAGCATTATAGTTTTTGCCATCATAAAGAAGGGCTTTTGATAATGTTGAATCTGCACCTTTGTAATCATTCTTCGATGCGAATATCTCTCCCATTTCGACGTAGATGTCGGCCAATGTATTATCAATAGAAGCGGCGTAATTCAATTCCTTCATGGCTTCTGTAGTATAACCCATTGCACGGTTACATTTCGCACGTTGTAGATATAAGTCTGCCTGCTTTACTCTGCCGTTTTTTGGAAGTTTCTTGATTAGTTGGATGGCAAGATCCGCGTCTTTCAAGGCCTGGTCATTCTCACCTAAACCAAGTTCAGCCATAGAACGGTAGTGATAAGCTTGAGGATCGTCATTATTATTGGAGATATATGATGTCATCAGGTTTACTGCCGCAGTGTAATTTGATTTTGAAATTTCAGCGGCAGCAGTTCCTAAATCGTCTGTTTTTGGCTTGGCATTTATGTTCGACGCAAATGCAATAAGCAATGCGGAATAAGCAATTTTGTGTAGTGTTTTCATAATATATACGTTTTCGTCAACGTCAACGTTTTTCGTTTTCGTTTTCGTTTTCGTTATTTATTGAATATCAATAAGCTTGTGTGTCTGCAGACTCATTCTCCACTGTGGGTGTCTAAGAATATATTCCACAACTTCTGCAGTATTGCCACATGAAAGAGGCTGTAGGAAACGGTGTTTGCAGTCGAAATCATTGAATTTCTCCACGAAATCAGAACTAGTGAACACCACTTTCAACTCGTTGGCTTTAGTGATAGCCAATGTAGCATTTTTAGGACTGCAAGTTATCCAGTCCACATTTTCAGGGATTGAGTGAGTACCGTTTGTCTCGATCTGCACGAAATAGCCAGCAGACTTAAGTTTGGCAACAAACGACTCGTCAATCCACATAGAAGGTTCTCCTCCCGTCAACACAACATGCTTAGTCTCGTAGGAGGAGATTTTTTGTAGTATATCTTCGTCGGAAAGGAATTCGCCAGATTCGTGTTGAGTGTCACAGAAATCGCATTTGAGATTACATCCTGAGAAACGGATGAAGATTGCTGCAGTTCCTGTGTGGAATCCCTCACCTTGAAGAGAATAGAAGATTTCGTTAATCTTCCTCATGATTTTTAGTCTTGCTCGTAAATTGCTGTATTGTTCTCACTTTCAGTTACTTCCACTCTGAAAGCTGTTGGAATCTGATCGCAAATCCACTTAGCGATATTCTCAGCAGTAGGGTTGAAAGGAAGCACATCATTTAGGTAAGTGTGGTCTAAAGTGCGGTGAAGCATGCTCTTGATTGCTGTGAAATCCTCCACCATGCCATTCTCGTTAAGCTCCTTGCTACGGCAGCAGATAGTGATAATCCAGTTGTGACCGTGAAGCTTGTTGCATTGGCTTTCGTATGTAGTCTTCAGACTGTGAGCAGCTGATATTTCAATTCTCTTTTTGATTGTATACATAATATAAATGTTTTAGACGTCTTAATTTTATCACATATCATCATGCAAAATTGCAAAAAAAAAATGATTTTTCCGATGAATTTTTAGAAAAGACGCAATAAAAAATAATGACTAAACGTTTCTTTAAAGAAATGTTGTAATTTTGTATTGTCGAATGCGAAAAAATATTGGCAGTTATATATGTGTTGTCCAAACACGCTTATTTTTAAGACGCTCGCCCTTCGGGCTCGCGTTGGGGTATGGGTTCGGGCCCAAATAATAAAAAACGGACCCTTAACAATCCTCATTTGGGACAACTGCTATATAATCTCCAAAATATTTAGTAAAATAAAAATTGCTTCATGAAAAAACAATTGCTATTAGCGACGATGCTGATTGCATCATTCACATCTTATTCTCAGAATATTAGAGAATTGGTATATCTAAAGAACGGAGAAATTGTGAAAGGAAATCTTATTGAATTCCAGCCAGATAGATCTCTTAAACTAGAAACTGTTGACGGTAACTCAATGATATTAGATTATAAAGACATCGAAAAAATCAGTCGAGAGCCCGATCAATCGTCTTTAAAAACATATAGTCTTTCAAAAGGTTACAGAGGATTCGTTTCTTTTGATGCTATATTAGGTAACTTCTTGGGAATCAGAATGTCAACAACTCATGGACGTCAACTAAATACCAAGATCTTTTTAGGAGCTGGTCTTGGAATGTGTTTTGCTTCTGAATGGGACATGAATAAAGAACATTATTCTATTCCACTTTATGCAGATTTTCGAGTTGATTTTATAGATAAAAAGATTACACCATTCTTAGAAACAAAATTAGGTGTTGATTATGCTGTTGAAGGTTGCTCTGGATTTTACGGTGACCTTTCTTTAGGATGTAAAATAAAAAGATGTTCAATCTCTTTCGGTATTGATACTATAAATAAAGTGGAACATGAATATCATTTCTACAATGACGGTGACGAAACCTTGTTTAGTTACGACACCTATGGCGTTAGAGGATTAAATTTAATGTCAAGATACTCATTTGAGTTTTGATATGAACGTTGACCTTGACGTTATCGTTTACACTAATGTCAACGTCAAGGTTAATGTCGTTGTCGTTTCGATTTATAGTTTTTATATCAAAAAATCTTATGATTTTGTTTTGTATAGTCTTAAAAATTTGTAATTTTGCAACATATTTAGTTACAAAGTTATAAACAAAGAGACTAAAGACGATGAAAAATATTAGAACTACATACATCCAACTCATTGGTTTGCTGCTCATCGGGTAAGCAGTGAGATTGTGTGTGGTCGAAATGATATTTTAATAAATAACGACGATTGAGCTTTCTCACTTCAAAAAGATGTGAAAAGGCTCTTTTTATTTTATATTTGAAACAACGCTAAAAAATTTATTTTTATGGCAGATAGATTATATGTTTTTGATACCACTTTGCGTGATGGTGAGCAAGTGCCTGGATGTCAATTAAATACAATTGAGAAGATTCAGGTTGCTAAGGCTCTTGAAACGCTTGGCGTGGATGTGATTGAGGCTGGATTCCCAATCTCAAGTCCTGGTGACTTTAATTCAGTAGTTGAGATATCAAAGGCTGTTACATGGCCTACTATCTGTGCACTGACTCGTAGTGTTCAGAAGGATATTGACGTTGCTGCTGAGGCTCTCCAGTATGCCAAGAGAAAGCGTATTCACACTGGTATCGGAACAAGTGAAAGCCATATCAAGTATAAATTCAATTCAACACCTGAGGAGATCCTTGAGCGTGCAGTTGCAGCTGTAAAGTATGCTCGCAGATATGTTGATGACGTTGAGTTCTACTGTGAGGACGCTGGACGTACAGACAATGAGTATTTGGCTCGTGTAGTTGAGGCTGTTATCAAGGCTGGTGCTACTGTAGTCAATATCCCTGATACAACTGGTTACTGTTTACCTGTTGAGTATGGTGAGAAGATCAAGTATCTATTCGACCATGTCGACGGAATTGATAAGGCTATCATCTCAAGCCACTGTCACAACGACTTAGGTATGGCAACTGCCAACACTATCTCAGGTGTGATGAACGGTATCCGCCAGGTTGAGGTTACAATCAACGGTATCGGTGAGCGTGCAGGTAACACTTCTCTTGAGGAGGTTGCAATGATCTTAAAGTGCCACAAGCACCTTGATATCGATACAAACATCAATACTCAGAAAATCGCGTCGACTTCAAGATTGGTTTCAAACTTGATGAATATGCCAGTTCAGCCTAACAAGGCAATCGTTGGTAAGAACGCATTCGCTCACTCATCTGGTATCCACCAGGACGGTGTGTTGAAGAATCTTCAGACTTACGAGATCATGAACCCTAAGGATGTGGGTATCGATGATAACGCAATCGTATTGACTGCAAGAAGTGGTCGTGCTGCAGTACGTCACAGATTGGCTGTCTTAGGTGTAGATGTTGAGGGCGAGAAGCTTAACACTATCTACGAGGCATTCTTACGTTTGGCTGACCAGAAGAAGGAGATCTGCGACGACGATATCTTAATGTTGGCTGGTCAGGAGCGTACAAGCACACACCATATTAAACTTGAGTACTTACAGACAACTTCAGGTGTTGGTGTGACTCCAGTCGCAATCATCGGCTTGAATATCGCAGGTGAGAAGTTTGAGGCAACAGCATCTGGTAATGGTCCAGTCGACGCTGCTGTTAAGGCATTGAAGAAGATCATCGACAGAAAGATGGAGCTTAAGGAGCTTTTGATCCAGGCTATCACACGTGGTTCGGATGACGCATGTAAGGTACACGTTCAGGTTGAGACTGAGGGTGTGATCTACTACGGATTCGCAGCAAACACAGATATCGTGTCTGCAACAATTGATGCATACATCGATGCAATCAACAAGTTCAAAAACTAAGAATTAACGAAGAAAACGAAATATGAATACACTATTTGACAAGATTTGGGATTCACACGTTGTGCAGAATGTACAGGATGGCCCAACTCAATTGTACATTGATCGTCTATACTGTCACGAGGTAACTTCACCTCAGGCATTTGATACATTGCGTGACAAGGGTATTAAGGCATTCCGCCCAGACCATGTAGTTGCAATGCCAGACCACAACACACCTTCTGATCAGCAGAAGGAGATCAGTGATCCAATCGGTTGCAAGCAGGTTAACACTCTTTCTTCAAACTGTGCTGCATTCGGTATCAAGCACTTCGCAATGGGTACTAAGGACAATGGTATCATCCACGTCGTAGGACCAGAGAAGGGACTTTCATTGCCAGGTATGACAATCGTTTGTGGTGACTCTCATACTTCTACTCATGGTGCAGTTGGTGCAATCGCAATGGGTATCGGTACTTCAGAGGTTGCTCAGGTACTTGCTTCACAGTGTATCCTTCAGAGCAAGCCAAAGACAATGCGTATCAACATCGAGGGTGAGCTTCAGCCAGGTGTTACAGCAAAGGACGTTGCTCTATATATCATGGCTCAGGTGACAACATCTGGTGCTACTGGTTATGCAGTTGAGTATGCAGGTTCTGCAATTCGCAATATGAGCATGGAGGGCCGTTTGACTCTATCTAACCTTTCTATTGAGATGGGTTCACGTGCTGGTCTTATCGCTCCAGACGAGATCACATTCGCTTACCTAAAGGGTCGTGAGTACGCTCCTAAGGGTGCAGAGTGGGATGCTGCTGTAGCTAAGTGGAAGCAGTTGAAGAGCGATGACAACGCTGTATTCGATAAAGAGTTGACATTCAAGGCTGAGGATATCAAGCCTCGTATCACTTTCGGTACTAACCCAGGTGCTGGTATCGCAATCGACGGTACTATTCCAACATATGACGGTATGAGCGAGGCTGACGCAGCTCAGTTGAAGTCTCAGCTTGACTACATGCAGTTCCAACCAGGTCAGAAGCTAGAGGGTACTCCAGTTGACTATTGTTTCCTAGGTGCTTGTACAAACGGACGTATCGAGGACTTCCGTGCTTTCGCATCAGTTGTTAAGGGAAAGAAGAAGGCTGCTAACGTAGTAGCTTGGTTGGTTCCAGGTTCATGGTTGGTTCGCCAGCAGATCATCGAAGAGGGTATCGATAAGATCCTTGAGGAGGCTGGATTCGAGCTACGTTTGCCATCTTGTTCATCATGTTTGGCTATGAACCCAGACAAGGTGCCTGCAGGTAAGCTTTCAATCTCAACTTCAAACCGTAATTTCGTAGGTCGTCAGGGTCCTGGTGCTCGTACAATCTTGGCTTCTCCACTTACAGTTGCTGCTTCTGCAATCACTGGTAAGGTTACAGATCCACGCACAATGGAGATCTCTCCAATCAAGGCTGCTGAGGTAACTAAGGTTGTAGCTGCTCAGCCACAGGATTGTCCTAACTGCGCATTCGGTTCGACTACAGCTCCTAAGGCTGACGACGGTGCTAAGTCAGTACATAAGGCATTCAACGTAGTTAAGTCTACATGTTTGCCAATCAACATTGATAACAATAACACAGATAATATCATCCCAGCTCGTTACTTGGCATTCACAACTCGTGATCCTAAGTTCTATGGTGATGCTTTCATGCACGATATCCGTTTCGACGCTAACAACAAGCCAGTTGCTGATTTCATCATGAACGTCGCTCCATTCAACGAGACTCCTGCAGAGGGTAAGCGTGAGATCATCATCGGTGGTAAGAACTGGGGTTCTGGTTCATCACGTGAGCACGCTGCTTGGGCTATCGCAGGTTATGGAATCCGCGTCGTCATCACATCATCATTCGCTGATATCCACAGAAATAACTTGCTTAACTGCTTCGTATTGCCAGTTATCGTAAGCGAGGAATTCCGTCAGGAGCTTCTTGCGTCAGTAGAGAAGGATGCTAACACAATCGTTACTGTTGATGTTCCTAACCAGACTGTAACTAATGAGGCTACAGGACACTCTGAGAAGTTCGACATCAACGGATACAAGAAGCACTGTCTATTGAACGGATTCGATGATATCGATTACTTGTTGTCAAACAAGGATAAGATCGAGGGTTACGAGGCTAAATAATAATCTAAATTTGAGAGTGAGGATATGATCGAAATAATGGATACAACATTGAGAGATGGAGAGCAGACATCTGGTGTCTCTTTCTCTCAACAGGAAAAACTCGGCATCGCTAAGTTCTTGCTCTCTGAATTAGGTGTTGACAGAATTGAGATCGCTTCGGCAAGAGTGTCGGAAGGTGAGCTCCAGACAGTGAAGAAGATCACTGAGTGGGCTGACAAAGCTGGCTATCTTGACAAAATCGAAGTGTTGGGCTTCGTCGACGGAGAGACATCTCTCAACTGGATTGAAAGTGTCGGTGGTAAGGTGATTAACCTGTTGACTAAAGGTTCGTTACGCCACGTCACAGAACAGTTGAGAAAGACTCCTCAAGCCCATATTGACGATATCAAACGTGCCATTAAGTTGGCCCATAAGAAGAATATCTCCGTGAATCTTTATTTGGAGGACTGGAGTAACGGAATGAAGAATTCTCCTTCTTATGTGTTTGATATGGTCGACGCTTTGGCTGGTGAGGGAGTTTTGAGATTCATGCTTCCAGATACATTGGGTATTCTTAATCCGCTTCAGACTGCTGATTTCTGCAGCCAGATGGTGAAAAGATATCCAGATTTGAAGTTTGATTTCCATGCCCACAACGATTATGATCTTGCTGTTTCAAATGTGTTTACAGCGGTCAATTCTGGAATCAGCGGTATCCACACTACTATTAATGGACTTGGTGAACGTGCTGGTAATGCACCACTTACAAGTGTGTTAGCTGTGCTTCACGACCAACTAGGCATAAAGACTAAGATCAACGAGGAGAAGATGTACGACGTCTCCAAACTTGTTGAGACCTATTCTGGAGTGCGTATTCCAGCAAATAAACCAATCATCGGTGATAATGTCTTCACTCAGGTGGCAGGTGTTCATGCCGACGGAGATTCAAAGAACAATCTGTATTGCAACGAGTTGCGTCCAGAGAGATTCGGAAGAAAGCGTGAATATGCGCTTGGAAAGACGTCGGGTAAAGCAAACATTCGCAAGAATCTTGAGGAGTTAGGCATTGAGATGGATGAGAAGTCTATGGTTAAGGTTACTCAGAGAATCATTGAGCTTGGAGACAAGAAACAGTTGGTTACTCCTGAGGATCTGCCATTCATCATCAAAGATGTGCTTGGACACGGAGAGGTTAAGCAGACAATTAAGATTGTCAACTATGCATTGACTTTGACTCATAATCTTCGTCCCGTCGCCACAATCTTGATTGAGATCGACGGAAAGAGATACCAGCAGACTGAAGCCGGAGACGGACAGTATGACGCATTCTCTAAGGCACTTTGGAAAGTCTATAAAGAGTTAGGTAAGGAGACACCGGAATTGCTTGATTATTCAGTTGTTATTCCACCAGGTGGAAACACAGACGCGTTGGTTCACAACACCATTACATGGAAGTTCAAGAACAAAGTGTTTAAAACACATGGTTTGGATGCCGACCAGACAGAAGCGGCAATCAAAGCGACAGTCAAAATGCTTAACTTGATCGAGACAATGTAAGAGCAATTAATAGTTAATGATTAATAGTTAATGATTAATGATTATTGCGGTGCCCAATGTGAGGATTGTTAAGGGCGGAACGCCCTAACCTCCATACCAACGCGAGCCCGTAGGGCGAGCGTTAAAATTAAGCATTGGGACAAATATATAAGAATTAAATAATATAAACAGAATATGGAATTAAAGATAGCAGTTCTTGCTGGTGACGGTATTGGACCAGAGATTTCAGCAGTAGGTGTTGACGTAATGTCTGCTGTATGTGAGAAGTTTGGACACAAGGTTAGCTACGAGTACGCAATTTGTGGTGCTCACGCAATCGACGAGGTAGGTGATCCATTCCCAGAGGATACATTCAACAAGTGTATGGCTGCAGACGCAGTTCTTTTCTCTGCCGTAGGTGATCCTAAGTTCGATAACAACCCATCTGCAAAGGTACGTCCTGAGCAGGGTCTTCTTGCAATGAGAAAGAAGCTTGGTTTGTTCGCTAACATCCGTCCAGTTCAGACATTCGACTGCCTAGTTCACAAGTCACCATTGAAGGATGAGCTTGTAAAGGGAGCTGATTTCATCTGTATCCGTGAGTTGACAGGTGGTATGTACTTCGGTGAGAAGTATCAGGACGACGAGAAGGCTTACGATACTAACGCATATACACGTCCAGAGATCGAGAGAATCTTGAAGGTAGCTTACGATTACGCACGCAAGCGTAACAAGCACTTGACAGTTGTTGATAAGGCAAACGTTCTTGCATCATCTCGTCTATGGAGAAAGGTAGCTCAGGAGATGGCTCCTAACTACCCAGATGTAACAACTGACTTCATGTACGTTGACAACGCAGCAATGCGTATGATCCAGGAGCCTAAGTTCTTCGACGTAATGGTAACTGAGAACACATTCGGTGATATCCTTACAGACGAGGGTTCATGTATCACTGGTTCAATGGGTCTACTTCCATCTGCATCAACAGGTGAGCACACTCCAGTATTTGAGCCAATCCATGGTTCATGGCCACAGGCTAAGGGCTTGAACATCGCAAACCCACTTGCTCAGGTTCTTTCAGTAGCTATGTTGTTCGAGTACTTCGACCTTAAGAAGGAAGGTGAGTTGATCCGTAAGGCAGTTGACGCATCTTTGGATCAGAACGTACGTACTCCAGAGATCCAGGTTGCTGGTGGAGCTAAGTATGGTACTAAGGAAGTTGGTGCTTGGTTGGTTGATTGGATCAAGAATGCATAATTTCTTAATTGAAAGAAAATATTTAGAGACGTTGCATTAGCAGCGTCTCTTTTTATTTTGAAATACCTTTAGAGACGGAGCTGCTCCGTCTTAAATTTTGTTAAATAATTGTGTGAAATCAACGCAAATATTTGCCGATTCAAATTTGATTTATATATTTGCAATTGAAAACGAATATCAATGAAACCGACAACGTTTTTGTTTTTTGATTCGGAAATCATTTAAACCAACACCATTTATTCAGTCTTCGACCGAATAAATGAAATCGGCTACCCATCACTACGTGCCAGGTCCGCTGGACCTGCAAGTGCCCCCGGGTATCGTATCGTCAGCGTGTTAGTAGTCCGGAGGACTTTGCATGAAATGATGGGTAGCCGATTCCTGCGCAGCAGGTGTCGGGAGCGTGTGTTGTATAGCGTGTGTCGGAAGCGTGTGTCGCATTATGAATCAATCTCAAAAAAACAAAATTTATTTTATTAAAAAACAAACAAATATAAATTTATTATGGATGATATTATCAAAGATGAGGTTTTAGGAGAGCTAAAGTACCACAAAAATAATGCTTGGCTCAGACGTTTGGATGTTCCATTTCTTAATTCAAATGGAAATTTAAAACTTGTCGTACAAGACGATCATAAAGAAGGTATTCTTGATGTTCAAAGGGAAGCCTATAAGACTTATTTGCAGAATGAAGACAAGTACAAGAGTTGTGGTACAGACTTACTTTTGGACTATTACAAATGGAACTATGAAAACGTTGCTCGTATTGTTTCTGATTTAGATGAAAACGACCATAAGGATGTTGTGACAGAGAAGGAAGTATTATACATGGCTCCTATATGGTATCTCTTCATTTGCAGAGACGGTAGTTTCGGATACGCATTCGGATGCTGCTGGGACAAAGAAAATGGTATTGCAGTTCTTTTGTCAGAATCAGAGCCTCGTGTGATTTCGAGAACACAGCTAAAGAATCTCCACAAACTTAATGATCCTACTGTCGGTCTGCTTGTCCACGACGGAAAGAACGCATGGAAGGGCCTTGAAGTAAACAAATTCTTTGGCAAACCAGAGAATCTTGAGATCGAACTTGAGGGTGGAGTCGACGAGGGAATCACCGAGGCTCAGCAGAAGGCATACGCTGATTATTTGGAGAAGAAGCAATCATATTTTGATGAGCTCACAAAGATGATGCTGGGAGTCTACGTCGGTAGTGACGAACAAGCGGAGGCGATGCTTAAGACAGGACAGAAGATCTTCATGATGGATGTTTTGCCTAAGACTCTCTATATCGACAGAGAAGGTAATTTTGGCTGGATCTGCTATACAAAATGGGATGATTCTTATCTTGGAGTCGTACTTTCTGAAGAAAAACTCTATTTCTTGCCAGATGAAATACTTCGCAACTATAGCAATCAAAAAAAAATAAAAGATGACCTTTTAGGCTTATTGTTCCCAACTTATGTCGGTTATGAAAAAACAATTGTTGTTAAATTAGTTGACGAAATTCAAACATTAACTTTGTTGATTAAAACACGTACTGATGGATTAATTAATGAAGAAATAAGGAATGCTTATTCGACTTATCTTAAGATGAGACCAACTTTTTGGGAGGGTATAAAAAAGATTGTTCTATCATATTATTTGAA